>JAEYOL010000303.1 GCA_023411775.1 Bacteroidota bacterium
GGTGTTGGTTTTTCGAAAAATGCCGGTAATTATGGTGGCAGCATGCTGGCTTCAAGCCTTGCAAAGGAAAAAGGTTATGACCAGGTATTGTGGACCGATGCTTTCGAACATAAATGGCTGCAGGAAGTGGGTATGATGAATGTGTTTTTTGTAATCGATAATGTGGCGGTTACTCCCTCGCTGGATGAAGGTACCATACTCGAAGGTGTTACGAGGGCGAGCGTGATACAGGGTTTGAACGACATGGGTGTAAAAGTGGAGGAGCGCAGGATCAGTATCGACGAACTGTTGGAAGCCTATAAGGCAGGCAGGGTATCTGAAGTGTTTGGTACCGGTACTGCCGCGGTGATCGCGCCGGTGAAGGAGTTAAATTATAAAGGTTATTCCATGGAGTTTGATACAGAGCAGTATAAAATTTCAGGGGCTGTCAAGGAGTGGCTTAATGGGATCAGGGAAGGTCGTGTGGAAGATAAATACGGCTGGATGTGGAAAGTATAAATAGCTTGTAAACAAAAGATTAAAACGTTTAGGGAGATGAAACCAGCCTCTACGGGTTGGAGTACGTCGACCGGCGGGGGAAAGCTCAATAAATATAACTGCGATTTTTTGGTATTTAAACGGGAGCCCTTTACCTTTGCCGTCCCAAAAATAAAGGTCAATAATGCCTACTATTCAACAATTAGTAAGAAAAGGAAGAGAAATTATCAGGGCGAAGAGCAAATCGAGGGCCCTCGATCAGTGCCCGCAGCGCCGTGGAGTATGTACCCGCGTGTATACTACCACACCAAAAAAGCCGAATTCAGCACTTCGTAAGGTTGCAAAAGTTCGTTTGACTAATAAGGTAGAGGTGATTGCCTATATTCCGGGTGAAGGTCACAACCTGCAGGAGCACTCCATCGTGCTGATTCGCGGTGGTCGTGTAAAAGATCTGCCAGGTGTACGTTATCACATCGTACGCGGTTCTCTCGATACTGCCGGTGTGAAAGATCGTAAGCAAAGCCGTTCTAAATACGGAACCAAGAAAGAAAAAGCAAAGAAATAATATCAGGCGTAAGCTGATCACTAAATAGAAAGAATAACAATTTTCAGATATGCGGAAAGCACAAGCAAAAAAACTCCCCCTGGCCCCCGACCCAAAATTCAATGACAAACTGGTTACCCGTTTTGTCAACAACCTGATGTGGGAAGGTAAAAAGAGCGGAGCTTTTACTATTTTCTACGATGCATTGGACAAAGTAGCCAAACAAACCAATGAAGATGGATACGAGATTTGGAAAAGAGCTCTGGCCAATGTAACACCCGGCGTTGAAGTTCGCAGCCGTCGTATCGGTGGCGCCACTTTCCAGATCCCTTCCGAGGTTCGTGCTGACAGGAAGATTTCCCTTAGCATCAAATGGCTGATCCGCTATAGCCGCGAAAGAAACGGCCGCAGCATGGCTGATAAACTGGCTGCCGAAATCGTTGCTGCCAGCAAAGGTGAAGGCGCTGCTTTCAAGAAAAAAGAAGACACACACCGTATGGCTGAAGCCAACAAGGCTTTTGCTCACTTCAGGGTGTAAAAGATACAAGCACATAATCCCAAAAGCCGTCCTGTTTTCAGGATGGCTTTTTTGTTGGATGTATGCAAAAAAAACCGCTTCGGTTATGATGCGGTTTTTTAGTATTAGGGGTTCTACATTTAAAATGAACTGGCGCCTGGTTCGCTGTCATCAGTACCGGTGATGCTGTTATTTTCATCCATGATCTCAGCCTGTACCGGGGTAGGCTCTTCCACTGGTGCTTCCTGTTCGACGACTGGAGCGGGTTTAGGCCGTGAAGCGCTTTTGGGTGCCGCTTTCTTTTTAGCGGGTTTACTTGCTTTTTTAGGGGCTGATTTTTTCCTGGGTGCCGACTTTTTCTTTGGCGCAGCTTTCTTCTTTGATGCCGCTTTCTTTTTAGGCGCAGCTTTACGTGCGGTTTTTTTCTTAGCTGTTTTTTTTGGTGCGGAACGCCTGGCTGATTTTTTTGCCGCTTTTTTAGCAGCCTTCTTTTTTGGCGCAGCCTTGCGAGCGGTTTTTGATTTTGCGGCTTTTTTAGGAGCGGCTTTTCTTTTTACTGCTGATTTTTTAGCCGCTTTTTTGCGTGAAGCTGGTTTTGCTTTCGCTTTCTTTTTAGAGGGCATACTACAAGATTTTGGAGTTAATGATGAAAAAGAGATAATTAATCTGTACTGAAGTTACAATTCATTCAGAATTGTCGTAATAATTATCGATATTTTTTTTACTCTGTAGTTGCCGCTATTCTAATTAAAGACAATCACCACCCGGCTCGCAGGTTTTTCCTTCCGGCGTGGTATTGGCAGGTTCGGTATTAGTATCCCATTCCGACCAGGATTTATTCAGGGCACCGAGAAAAGTTTCACTGGCCTGTGCGCCATAGACCGCGTATTTATCATTGAATACAAAATAGGGTACTCCTCTTACGCCGATCTGCTGCGATTCATAGATATCATGTTCTACCGCATCCGCGTACTCGTTACTTTCAAGCATGCTGTTGATGGCGACCTGATCGAGGCCCGCAGCCATACCCAGCTCAAGAAGTGTTGCGGGATCGGCAATATCTCTTCCTTCGGTGAAATAGGCTTTAAACAAAATCTCTTCCATTGTATCAGCTTTGCCCTGGCTTTTCGCCAATTGGATGAGCCGGTGTGCGTCAAACGAGTTGGCCACAATGGCCTTGTCGAAATCATAAGTCAGGCCTTCTTCCCCGGCCATCCTGGCGACCTGGTTATTGACCTGGCGTGCATAGTCCAGTGTCCAGCCTTTAGTTTCGCTCAGGTATTGATGAATATTCTGGCCGGCAGGAGCGTCCAGGCCGGGGTTGAGCTGAAAACTTTTCCATTCCACTTCGATTTTGTCCCGGTGGGGAAATTCCGCGAGCGCTTTTTCAAACCGTCTTTTGCCGATATAGCAAAAAGGGCACATGATATCTGACCATATTTCTACTTTCATAGCATTATAACAGGCACAGGGTGGAAAAGTTCCCTATATAAGTGTGACCATCCTCACTCATAAAACGAAGAATTCCATGTGGCAAAATCCCTTGTGAAACGATGGTCCGCAGGCAGGTATGACGAAATCGACAAGGAGCTGAACAAGGTTATGGTAAAAGGGTTATTTTAGCTATCATTTTTTGATATTTTCCCCTACCTTTGCGCCCTAAAATTTGGCTAGTTGTGCCCGACCCGAAACCTGGGAGCCCAACAAAATACATCATAATCAAAAACAATGGCAGACTTAAAATTTCAAAGAAACTTTGGTATTGCGGCGCATATTGATGCCGGAAAGACGACCACGACGGAGCGTATCCTCCGCTACACCGGTATGATCCACCGCATTGGTGAAGTGCACGACGGTGCAGCCACAACCGACTGGATGGAGCAGGAAAAGGAGAGAGGTATTACGATCACTTCGGCCGCGGTAAGCTGCCAGTGGAATTTCCCAACCGTTTTGGGTAAAGCAACTCCAGATACAAAGAAGTATTCCTTCAACATTATCGACACCCCGGGTCACGTGGATTTTACCGTGGAGGTAGAACGTTCCATGCGTGTACTGGATGGTCTTATCGCCCTGTTTTCTGCGGTGGATGGTGTGGAACCTCAATCGGAAACCGTATGGCGCCAGGCCAACCGCTATGGTGTACCCCGTATTGGTTTTGTCAATAAGATGGACCGTTCCGGTGCCGACTTCCTCAACGTTGTGAAGCAGGTAAAAGAAATGCTTGGTTCAAAAGCAGTTCCCCTTCAGCTGCCAATCGGTGCTGAAGACAATTTCAAAGGTGTGGTTGACCTGATCAAAATGAAAGGGATCATCTGGCACGCTGAAACAGAAGGTATGACTTTCGATGAAGTAGATGTGCCTGCCGATATGCTCGAAGAAGCCGAGGAGTGGAGAGCGAAGCTTGTAGAAGCTGTGGCTGAATATGATGATAAGCTGATGGAGAAATTCTTTGAAGATCCTAATAGCATTACAGAAGATGAAATGCACGACGCGATCCGTAAGGCGACTATCGACCTGAGCATCGTTCCCATGATGTGCGGTTCATCTTTTAAAAATAAAGGTGTACAGGCAGCCCTCGATGGTGTTTGCCGTTACCTGCCTTCACCCGTTGATATCCCAGATACAGTGGGTACACATCCTGATTCAGGTGATACCCTCACCCGCAAAGCGGATCCAAAAGAACCCTTCGCGGCACTGGCGTTTAAGATCATGACCGATCCATTCGTGGGTCGCCTGGCGTTTTTCCGCGTGTACTCCGGTCACCTCGATGCGGGATCTTATGTTTTAAACGTAAGAAGCGGTAAGAAAGAACGTATCAGCCGGATCATGAAGATGTTTGCCAACAAACAAAACCCGATCGATTTCATCGAAGCCGGTGATATCGGCGCGGCAGTTGGTTTCAAGGAAATTAAAACAGGTGATACTCTCTGCGATGAGAATCACCCGATCACCCTGGAAAACATGTTCATCCCCGAGCCGGTTATCGCGATCGCGGTTGAACCCAAAACCCAGGCCGACGTTGACAAGATGGGTATGGCGATTGCCAAGCTGGTGGAATAAGATCCTACACTGCGTGTAAACACAGACGAAGATACCGGCCAGACCATCCTGCGTGGTATGGGTGAGCTTCACCTCGAGATCATCATCGACCGTATGCGTCGTGAGTTCAAGGTAGAAGTAAACCAGGGCGCACCCCAGGTTGCTTACAAAGAAGCATTCAATACTACAGTAGAACATCGTGAGACGCTCAAAAAGCAAACCGGTGGTCGTGGTAAGTTTGCCGATATCCAGTTTGCGCTGGGTCCTGTAGACGCAGAGTGGAAAGCGGAGAATCCAGATAAGAATTTCCAGTTTGTGAACGACCTGTTTGGTGGATCCATTCCCCGTGAATTTGTTCCTGCCATCCAGAAAGGATTTGAGCAGTCCATGACAACAGGTGTATTGGCCAACTACCCGGTTGATAATATGAAGATCCGCGTATTTGATGGTAGCTTCCACGCGGTTGACTCCGACTCCATGTCATTTGAGCTTTGTGCCAAGCAAGGTTTCCGTGAAGCAGCCCGCAAGGCAAAACCTGTGCTGCTGGAGCCGATCATGAAGGTGGAAGTGATCACACCTGCCCAGTACATGGGTGATGTGACGGGTGACCTTAATCGTCGCCGTGGAATGATGGAAGGTATGGATACAAGAGCAGGTGCTGAAGTTATCAAAGCCAAAGTGCCGCTGAGCGAAATGTTTGGTTATGTAACCCAGCTTCGCTCCCTGAGCTCAGGCCGTGCATCTTCAACCATGGAGTTCTCACACTATTCACCAGCACCAACTAACATCGCTGAAGAAGTGATTGCAAAGGTGAAGGGAAAGGTGAGTGCGTAAGAATTGAACCGAACTCATTTATGAAAACCTGGCTTAGGCCGGGTTTTTCTTTTTATGAATGCCGGATACCGGGTCGCGTTCAAAAAAGTTTATGTATTTTTTTAAAAAGTGACCCCTACATATTAATAAAATTTAACAATGGCATTGATTTTGCTGAAATTTGCCCCGGAACTCACTCCGTTTTTAAAAATCCTGTCATTAAGGCTACGATAGCCATTTTATGAAAAGCAAAAGATTTAGGTTAAGGACTCATTCCTGGGTCCTTTTTCTTTTGTATATTAATGATATATAACGCGTTAACCGCGGGTTTTACAATTCTATTGCCCTTTTGTATCTTACTCCTCTGGTATCTTCCTCTCTTATAAAACCCGGTCAAGAATGATCAAAAACTTTGCCCTGAGATTTCTCCTTTTTAATGCAATCCTGGCTATTAGTCTTGCTTCCTTATCACAGGAAAAAGCACTTGTTCAGGGCTTGAAAATCAAGCAGTCCATGAAGATCCGGAAGGGACTGTACAATTTTCCTTCCTCTGTAAAGGATTCCGCCGCAGTGATCATTATCGAGGGCGAAAATATCACCGTCGATTTTAACAATGCGACACTCCAGGGCAGTAAAAATCCGGGTCAGCCTGACAGCTTTTATGGTGTCGGGATCCTGGTCAGGAATGGAAAGAACATCACGATAAAAAACCTCAGGGCTAAGGGCTATAAGGTAGCGATCATGGCTACCGGAGTCGAAAAGCTCACCATTCAAAATTCTGATCTCAGTTATAACTACCGGCCCCGGCTTAACAGTACCCGGGAAAAAGAAGATATCTCCGACTGGATGAGCTATCATCAAAATGAAAAAGACGAATGGTTGCGGTATGGTGCGGCCATTTACCTGCGGGATTGCCAATACCCGGTGATTAGGGACAACAAAGTGACAGGAGGGCAAAACGCTCTTATGATGACCCGCAGCAATGACGGACAGATCTACAACAATGATTTTTCCTTCAACTCAGGTATCGGTATTGGCATGTATCGCAGCAGTCGCAACCAGGTGATGCACAACCGGGTCATCTTTAATGTGCGCGGTTACAGTCATGGCGTATACCAGCGTGGCCAGGACAGCGCGGGTATATTGGTGTACGAGCAGAGCAGCAACAATATTTTTTATAAAAATAATGTGACCCATAGCGGCGATGGTTTTTTCCTATGGGCCGGCCAGTCCACGATGGACAGCGGGCAGGGAGGATGCAACGATAACCTGATCATCGGGAATGATTTTTCCTATGCGCCTACCAATGGTATTGAAGTTACTTTTAGCCGCAATACGATCCTCGACAATAGGATATTTGAATGCGATCATGGTATATGGGGAGGATATAGTTACAATACCCTGATCAGGGATAACAGTTTTCGTAACAACCGAATTGCTATTGCCATCGAGCATGGGCAGGAGAATAAGATCAACCATAATCTCTTCTCAAAAGATAAGGAAGCAATACGACTTTGGTCACGTGCTGTACAGCCTTCAGACCCGATAGCTGCCGTGTGGGGATATGCCCAACACCGCGACACAAGGAGCAGGGGATACGAGGTTGTATCCAATAGTTTCAACAGTAATGAGGTTGTGTTCAATATATCCCGATCAGACAGCCTGCATATTTTCGGAAATACGATTGCCGGCACCGAAACACCTTTTAAAATTGATACGACCGTTACACGTCTTGATACCGTCGTGTACGACGATATCATGGATCATGCTTCTGTGGACCCGGAATTTACTTTACCAAAGGTGGACAAACCATATGATCCTTTCCGCGAGAGCGGCCGGTTTGCAGGTCGTAAAAATATTCGGGTTACGGAATGGGGGCCGTATGATTTCAGGTATCCCATCATCTGGCATATCAATCCAACTGATACCTCGCTGCAAATGAAATTTGACCTGGTGGGGCCAAAAGGAAAATGGCGGATCAAAAGCATGCGAGGGGTAAAAGATGTATCGAGCAGGAGTGGGGCTTTTCCAGCCACCATCACAGCTACCAGGCTGGCGGATGATCGAACCGATATTTCCTTACAACTTGAATACATCGGTGAATCGGTGATCACACCATTCGGACAAACCATCGCAAAAGGCAAGCCCTACGAGTTTAGTTTCTCCAAATTTTTCCAACCTGTCAATTTCCAGGTGCGGTGGTATGCAATGGATACTTCTGTTCACAACCCTGTTACTACAGGAGAACTTTTTCCACCCAATGTTCGGATGCAGCCTATCAAAACAGAACAAACCGACCGGCTCGAATATGCCTGGTGGGGTGGCATAAAAGGGGAGGAGGTATACCGGCAATTTATTACCATAGCTGAAGGAGAAGCAACCATTGAAGAAGGGGAATATGAACTCGGTTTAACCTGGGATGATGCGGTGAGATTGTACGTGGATGGTATGTTACTGGTTAATGAATGGAATCCTTCCCAATATAAATTTGACGAATCGCCACACCGGAAAATTAAACTTAAGCTCGGAGGGAAACATCGTTTCATGGTTGAACACCTTGAACTGGGAGGCTTCGCTACTCTTAGTCTGCGTTTGAAAAAAATTAGCCGTTGACTATTGTCTTTCGCGTCAACTGAAATATTTTTTTATTACTTTCAGGCAATTATCCCCGTGAACACTGTTCCTGCCGTTACCTCTTTTTAAAAATTTATAATTAAAACAAAACTAACCAACATGCGAAAGTTATTACTTTCCCTTGCCGCTGTTGTGGCGGTATCCACTGCCATTATTTTTCCCGGGTGTAACAATGAAAGTCAGAGCGAAGCTTCGGCTGAGAATAATGCCGCTGATTCCCTGAAAGCAGTATTGGAACGGGGCGAGTACCTTGCCAATCATGTCGCAGTCTGTATCGACTGCCATAGCAAACGCGATTTTACAAAATTCTCTTTCCCGCCCCTCCCGGGTACGGAAGGCATCGGGGCAAGTTTCCCATTTGGGGAGGCAGAAGGTATCCCCGGTGAGATCTGGGCGCCAAATATCACACCTACCCGGCTATCCAGCTGGACAGATGACGAGATCGCCAGGGCAGTTGCGCATGGGGTAAATAAAGCCGGGGATACCTTATTCCCGATCATGCAATACTACAACTACAGCAAACTGGCCAAAGATGATTTATATGCGATAATAGCCTATATCCGGACGCTTGCTCCGAGCGACAGCACGGTGCCACCACGCAAGCTATTCATCCCGATGTCGGCCCTGCCACCGTTGCCCGAGTTTGCCCCGGAGAAAAATACCCGTCCAGATCAATCTGATAAAGTCCAATATGGTCAGTACCTGACTACTATCGCTTCATGTGGTGAGTGCCACACGCCCCGGACAAAAGAAGGCGCACCCGACTTCAGCAAGGCCTTTTCCGGTGGATTTGTGTTCAAAACCCCCATGTTCAAGGTCGCGGTATCTAATATTACCCCCGATTCTACCACCGGTATTGGTAGCTGGACTGAAGATGCATTTGTAGCCAAATTCCGGAGCAATTCGGCTCCCGAAATGGTCAACAAGGATCCAGGCGCCATGAACACGATGATGCCCTGGGCGATGTACGGAAAGATGAAGGATGAGGACCTCAAGGCTATCTATGCCTACCTGCGTTCCTTGCCGCCTGTGGTCAATAAGGTTGAGAAATGGCCTAAATAATTTTTTATCAATTAGTTGCACTATGCCGGGCTGGTCCCGGCATTTTTTTTATGTAAATTGCGGCAACGCCAAAAAATATTACCCAACTATTTGGCAGATATGGTCTTCCCCCCTACCTTTGCACTCCCAAAAGAAAATTGGGTTTTACACAATGTCTCAGCGAATCAGAATCAAATTACAGTCTTACGATCACAACCTGGTGGACAAATCCGCGGAAAAAATCGTAAAAACTGTTCGCAGCACAGGTGCTGTAGTAACAGGTCCTATTCCGTTGCCTACACGTACAAAGATCTTTACTGTATTGCGTTCGCCGCACGTGAATAAGAAGAGCCGTGAACAGTTCCAACTGGCGACGCATAAGCGTTTACTGGACATTTATACTTCTTCCAGCCGTACGGTTGATGCGCTGAGTAAGCTCGATCTGCCCAGTGGTGTGGAAGTAGAGATCAAAGCCTAGTCCGGCACTTTCCAAATGGAAAGGGTTGGCGCAAAAAGCGAATTAGTTCTTATATATAAATAGTAGTTAACTCTCAATTCCGCCTGGCGGAAGAAAAGAGCTCTGGCGTAAAAAATTCCCTGTCCTTCGGGATGGGGTTACATAAAAACAAGCCGTTCAGGGTTTGTTTACTGTCGGTACTTCCAACATCCAGGATAGCAATTGCTAAAATGGATATAAACCCAGCCTTCGCAAAAGCTTTGGTGGGTGAAAAGGGAAAAGGTCGGTGGCAAACGGGGATTGAATCCGCTCCGGTTCTAATGATGGTTCCTGATACACGAATCATGATGACGAACCAGGTCACGGATGTCCCAATAATCCTGCAGGCATAAATTGAAAAACAATGAAAGGTATTATTGGGAAAAAAATTGGGATGACCAGCATCTTCGATCCCTCGGGCAAACAAACAGCCTGCACGATTATTGAAGCAGGTCCCTGTGTAGTAACCCAGGTTAAGACGATCGAGTCTGATGGTTACAACGCGCTCCAGGTTTCATTCGGCGACAAAAAAGAAAACCGCACTACAAAAGCCGAGAAAAATCACTTCGCTAAAGCAAGTACTCCGGTAAAGAAATTCTCTAAGGAGTTCCGCAATTCTTCCCTTGATAAAAATATTGGTGACACCATTACTGTTGACATCTTCGCTGAAGGTGACAAAGTAGAAGTGGTGGGTACTACAAAAGGTAAAGGTTTCCAGGGCGTGGTAAAACGTCACGGTTTCCATGGTGTGGGCCAGCAATCACACGGTCAGCATGACCGTCAGCGTGCCCCGGGTTCACTGGGTAACTCTTCCGATGCCAGCCGTGTTATGAAAGGCATGAAGATGGCCGGCCGCATGGGTAATGCCCGCGTCAAGCTGAAAGGTTTGAAAGTGGTTAAAGTATTCCCTGAGAAGAACTATATCCTGATCAGCGGTTCGGTACCCGGTCATAACGGATCAATTGTTTTAATTCAAAAATAACGGACGACGGAACGTGGTTCCGTTATTAAAATAGAACGAAAATGCAAGTTGAAGTATTAGATATAAAAGGAAAGAAAACCGGCCGGTCGGTGGAATTACCCGACGATATTTTCGGTGTAGAGCCTAACAGCCATGTCGTGTACCTGGCAGTAAAGCAATACCTCGCCGCACAACGCCAGGGTACCCACAAGGTAAAGACCCGTGCCGAAGTGAAAGGAGCCAGCCGCAAGCTGCACCGCCAAAAAGGTACAGGTGGTAGCCGTAAGGGTAATATCCGCAACCCTTTATACAAGGGTGGTGGTACCATCTTCGGGCCTAAGCCTCACGCTTATGATATCAAGCTGAACCGTAAAGTGAAGGACCTGGCTAAGATCTCAGCCCTGGCCAGCAAGGCAAAAGAAAACGCGATCGTGGTAGTAGAAGATATCAGCCTTGATGCACCTAAAACCAAAACTTTCATGGATATCCTGGGTAAACTGAAAGTTGCTGACAAAAAAGCAATGGTCATTTTCCCGGAATACAATGAGAACCTGCAGCTGTCTATCCGCAATGTACCCTCTGTACTGGGTGTATTGCTGAGCGATATCAACACTTACGACATTGTAAATTCTGAAGTGCTGGTGTTGACAGAAAGCGCGGCTAAAATATTTTCTGAAGAAGAAGAAACTGTAGAAGCTTAATAAAACGAAGATCTGGAAATGAATAACTCATTTTCAAATTTTCAAATTTTCAAATTAAGAAAGATGAAATCGTAAGATTCCATCGCACAAAAAAACAATAAAAGATTAGCGATGAAACTTTCTGAAGTACTGGTAAAACCCATTTTGACTGAAAAAGCAAACGCACAGCAGGAAAAACTGCGTCGTTACGCTTTCAAAGTGGCGAAGAAAGCGAATAAACTGGAGATCAAAAAAGCGGTAGAAAGCTTTTATGGTGTCACCGTTACTGATGTGAACACAACAGTTTCTCCGGCCAAGAATAAAAGCCGTTTTACAAAAGCCGGTGTAATATCAGGTCGTAAGCCTTCTTACAAGAAAGCGTATGTAACCGTGTCGGAGGGAGAAACAATAGATCTTTATTCAAATATTTAAGTCCCGTAGCCAGGCTACGGATAAGGAATGGCTTCAACAGCCTGCCCAGCAGGTAAGCCGCTAATGTTGAAATAAAAAAGAGTTTTAAAAATGGCATTAAGAAAATTTAAACCGATGACAGCCGGCACACGCTGGAGAATCGGTAACGCTTTTGCAGAGGTTACGACCAACGTGCCTGAAAAAAGCCTGGTAGAAGCAAAGCCCAGGACCGGCGGACGTAACTCATCCGGTCACCTTTCTATGCGCTACAGGGGTGGTGGTCACAAGAAGAAATACCGTATCATCGACTTCAAACGTGATAAGTCAGGTGTTGCAACGGTGCTTTCTATCGAATACGATCCAAACCGCACAGCATTTATCGCGCTGTTGCAATATGAAGATGGAGAGAAACGCTATATCATCGCGCCGCAGGGACTGGAAGTAGGTGCAAAAGTAGAGAGTGGTGACGCGGTAGCTCCCGAGGTAGGAAACGCACTCCAGATGAAGAATATGCCACTTGGTACCAACGTGCATAATATCGAGATGCAACCTGGCCAGGGTGGTAAGCTTGCCCGCAGTGCAGGATCAACCGCGCAATTGACCAACAAGGAAGAGAAATACGCGGTATTGAAAATGCCTTCTGGTGAGTTGAGAAAAGTATTGATCAATTGCTATGCAACCGTAGGTGTGGTGAGCAATAGTGACCATAGCCTGCAGAGCATGGGTAAAGCCGGCCGCAACAGGTGGAAGGGTATCAAACCAAGAAACCGTGGTGTGGCAATGAACCCGGTAGATCACCCGATGGGTGGTGGTGAAGGTAAGGCCTCTGGTGGTCAGCCTCGCAGCAGGAACGGTCAGTATTCAAGAGGTCTGAAGACCAGGACGAAAGGAAAAGGTAGCGACAAGCTGATCATTCAACGTAAGAACGGAAGTAAGCTGGCGAAATAAAGTGAAAAATGTGCAGGTGTGAAAATGTGAAAATTTAATTCATACTTGTTAGGAAAATAAAATAAAAAGTTTTGATTGTGGAGATCATTTTCACATTTCCACATTTTCAAATTTTCAAATTTTAACCATGGCTCGTTCGATTA
Organism: Bacteroidota bacterium; assembly: GCA_023411775.1. Taxonomy (GTDB): domain Bacteria; phylum Bacteroidota; class Bacteroidia; order Chitinophagales; family Chitinophagaceae; genus Terrimonas_B. Next base: position 12,705 of record JAEYOL010000303.1, read on the forward strand.
AAAAAGGTCCTTATGTAGCAGCTCACCTCGAATCAAAGGTGGTAGCTATCAATGAAGGCAAAAACAAAAAAGGTGTTATAAAGACTTGGAGCCGTCGTTCCACTATTACACCGGATTTTGTGGGTCACACGTTTGCAGTGCACAACGGCCACAAGTTTATCCCTGTGTATGTAACGGAATTTATGGTTGGACACAAGCTGGGTGAGTTTGCACCCACCCGCCAGTTCAAAGGACACTCCAGCAAGAAAGGAGATTAATAAATAGTCAGGAGTCGTTAGCCGGGAGACGGAAAACCCGGTGCCGGGCTTCGAACTAAAATCAAAATAAATGGAAGCAGTAGCAAAACTGAGAAATTATCCCACATCGCCCCGTAAAATGCGGTTGTTGGCAGACCTGATCCGCGGTCAGAAAGTGGAGAAAGTGCTCGCGGAACTTGAGCATAATCCCAAGCATCCCGCTGTGCCCCTGCGCAAGCTGGTGTTGAGCGCGATCAGCAACTGGAAACAGAAAAATGAAGGCGGTGATGAAAGTGAGCTGGTTGTAAAGACCATATTCGTGGACGGGGCAAGAACCCTGAAGCGTATGCGTCCCGCGCCCCAGGGCCGTGGATACAGGGTTCGCAAACGCAGCAACCATGTAACTGTAATTGTTGACACGAAATAATGTGATAAATGTGCAGGTGTGATAAAGTGAAAATTAAATCATGCTTGTATAAAAAATAAAACAAAAAATTTTGATAGTGGAGATCATTTTCACATTTCCACATTTTCAAATTTTCAAATTTAAAAAATGGGTCAAAAAGCAAATCCGATTGGTAACAGGTTAGGCATCATCCGTGGATGGGAATCTAACTGGTACGCTGATAAAAAGAACTATGCTGGCAGGCTGATCGAAGATCATAAGATCAGGACATACCTGAATGCCCGTATCAACAAGGGAGGTATTTCCAAGATCGTGATCGAGAGAACGCTTGGCAAACTGATCATCACTATACACACTTCCAAGCCGGGGATCATCATCGGTAAAGGCGGTGGTGAAGTAGATCGTATCAAGGAGGAGTTGAAGAAGCTTACCGGTAAAGACGATGTGCAGATCAATATCCTGGAGATCCGCCGTCCTGAGCTAGATGCCATGATCGTGGGTGATACCATTGCCCGCCAGATCGAAAACCGTATCAACTTCAAACGCGCCACCAAGATGGCGATCGCTTCTTCACTTCGTATGGGTGCTGAAGGGATCAAGATCAAACTGAGCGGTCGTTTGAACGGAGCAGAAATTGCCCGTAGCGAAGAGTTCAAGCAGGGTCGTGTGCCTTTGCACACCTTCCGTATGGATATTGACTATGCTAACGTATTTGCACAAACCGTATATGGTAAAATTGGTATCAAGGTATGGATCTGTAAAGGTGAAGTGTTGAGCAAAAGAGACCTGAACCCCAACTTTATCGCCGGTGGCAAAAATGAAGGTCCGGGTGGTGAAAGAAGAGAGAGAAGAGATGCCCGTCGTGACGACAGGAGAGGTGGTGACAGAAGAGGCGGTGGCCGCGGTGGAGACAGGAGAGGATAGTGATAATGTGTAAATATGCAGATGTGAAAATGTGAAAATAGATAGCATCTGTATTAATAAATGTAAAAATTTTGAATGTGGGGATCATTTTCACATTTCCACATTTTCAAATTTTCAAATTTTCTTAAAATGTTACAACCGAAAAGAACGAAACACAGGAAGATGCAGAAAGGTCGCATGAAAGGCGACGCGAAGAGGGGGACGACTATATCTTTTGGTTCTTATGCCCTGAAGGCATTGGACAGCCATTGGATCACCGACCGCCAGATTGAAGCTGCGCGCCAGGCACTTACCCGCCAGATGAAAAGGGAGGGTAACGTGTGGATCCGGATTTTTCCTGACAAGCCTATTACCAAGAAGCCTGCGGAAGTGAGGATGGGTAAAGGTAAAGGTAACCTGGAGTACTGGGCTGCCGTGGTACAACCTGGTCGTATCATTTTCGAGATCGATGGTGTGAGCGAACAGATCGCCCGTGAAGCACTGGCCCTGGCTGCCGGTAAACTGCCGATCAAAACAAAGTTTATCGTTAGAAGAGATTTGGTTACTGCATAAATGGGGAACTGGGAATAACCTCACCGGATGTTCCAGGATTTCCAAAGGCGGTAGCCGGATTCAAAAACTATCAAATTAATAAAGATGTCAAAGAAAGCAGATTTTGTAAAAAGTATCCGCAGTTTGAACGAGAGCGAGCTGGTAGCGCGGTTGGAGGAAGAGAAGCTCCGTTTGAAAAAGCTGGAGTTTGCGCATGCGATCTCTCCTTTGGAAAATCCAATGACGATCCGTGGCGTTCGCCGGGACATAGCCCGTCTGCAAACGGAACTGAAGTTAAAGCAACAGCAAGCATAAAAAGCTAATAAAATGCAAGAAAGAAATTTAAGAAAAACAAGATTAGGGTTTGTAACAAGCAACAAGATGGAAAAGACCATCACTGTTATTGTTGAAAGAAAAGTAAAGCACCCTATCTATGGGAAGTTCGTAAAAAAGACTACCAAGTTTCATGCGCATGATGAGAAAAACGAGTGCAGTGTTGGTGACCTGGTACTGATCATGGAAACCCGTCCGCTGAGCAAAACAAAGCGCTGGAGACTGGTTGAGGTTGTAGAGAAAGTGAAATAAGAAAAGCTACGAGCTACGAGCTATGAGCTACGAGCCGTAATGATAAATGATAGTTATTAATTGCTAAATGCTCGGAGCTCGGAGCTCACAGCTAATAGCCAAAGCTTAAAAATATGATTCAGCAAGAAAGCCGGTTAAATGTTGCGGATAATAGCGGTGCCAAAGAAGTTCTCTGCATCCGCGTACTGGGTAATAGCGGTCAGCGTTATGCCGGGATCGGCGATAAGATCGTAGTGACCATCAAAGACGCGTTGCCAGCGGGTGGTATCAAAAAAGGCACGGTTGCCAAAGCGGTAATTGTTCGTACTACCAACAAGCTTCGCCGGAAAGACGGTTCTTATATCCGTTTCGACGACAACGCGGTGGTGATCCTTAACCAGGCTGATGAGCCCAGGGGTACACGTATTTTCGGACCAGTGGCCAGGGAACTGCGCGACAAGGGTTATATGAAGATCGTTTCACTGGCGCCCGAAGTATTATAAAAGCGACGAGCTACGAGCCATGAGCTACGGGCAGTCACTAATAAACATAAAAAGTTTCATTGCTATAGGGTAGGGCTCGAAGCTCAAAGCTCATAGCTCAAAGCTTAAAATAAAATGAAGACAAGATTTAAACCAAAGTACAACATTAAAAAAGGTGATAGCGTGATCGTGATCACCGGTGATGACAAAGACCTGTCAAAACCCCGTGTTGTAAAAGAAGTGTTGATCGATAAAGCGAAGGTCCTGGTAGAAGGAGTGAATATCGTGACAAAGCACACCAAGCCCTCAGCCCAGAACACAAAGGGTGGGATCGTAAAGACTGAAGCCCCGATCCATATCAGCAATGTTATGCTCTGGGACGCCAAAGCAAAAGCACCTGCCAAAGTGAAAAGAGAAAAGGCAGATGGTAAATCAGTTCGCATATCTAAAAAATCGGGTGAAAGGATCTAATTCCCAAACCCCTGAAATAATTGAATAGTATGACAACGAAAACATATACCCCGAGACTGGCAGACAAGTACAGGAAAGAAGTGGTACCTGCCCTGGTTAAAAAGTTTGGTTACGGATCAGTAATGCAGGCTCCTAAACTGGAGAAGATCTGCCTGAACCGTGGTGTGAATGGTGCAGTAACCGATAAGAAACTGGTAGATATCGCGGTGGATGAACTGACGACCATCAGCGGACAAAGAGCGGTAGCGACCCAGTCTAAAAAGGATATCTCCAACTTCAAACTGCGTAAGAACATGCCGATCGGTGCAAGGGTAACTTTGCGTGGTGTGAAAATGTACGAGTTTCTTGATCGCCTGATCGCGGTAGCCCTGCCACGTGTACGTGACTTCAAAGGTGTGAATGAGAAAGCATTTGACGGCCGTGGTAATTATACACTGGGTGTTACTGAGCAGATCATCTTCCCAGAGATAGATATCGACAAGGTGAATAAGATCACAGGTCTTGATATCACATTTGTGACATCAGCCAACACCGACGAAGAAGCTTATGAGCTGCTGAAAGAGCTGGGAATGCCTTTCAGAAACGCAAAGAAAGAATCATCTAATTAGACTGAAGTTAAAACTGAAAATAAAATAGATTATGGCTAAGACATCAATTAAAGCCAGGCAACTTAAAAGAGAGAAAATGGTAGCCCAGTACGCTGCAAAACGCGAGGAGCTGAAGAAAGCAGGCGACTGGCAGGCGCTGGATGCGTTACCTAAAAACTCTTCTAAGGTTCGTTTGAAGAATCGTTGCCAGCTCACCGGCCGTCCCAAGGGTTATGTTCGTTATTTCGGCATTTCCAGGGTGGCACTGCGCGATATGGCTTTGAATGGCAAGATACCAGGGCTGAAGAAAGCGAGCTGGTAAAAAAAAATCGTGAGTCGCGTATCGTGAGTGCGACTCCTTAGTGTTGAATATTTGATAACTGACGATTGACGTCTCACGAAATAAATTAAAAACTGATAATAGTTATAAAATGGTAACAGATCCTATAGCAGACTTCCTGACCAGAATCCGTAATGCGCAGATGGCGGGTCACCGTGTGGTGGATATCCCTGCTTCAAACCTGAAGAAACGGATGACTGAAATTTTGTACAGCCAGGGTTATATCCTGAAGTACAAATTTGAGGATGACAACAAGCAAGGCGTGATCAAGATCGCCCTGAAGTACGATCCTTCCACAAAACAACCTGCCATTAGGACCATGGAAAGGGTCAGCCGTCCAGGTTTGCGCCAGTACGCAAAACCCGCTGATTTCCGTCGTGTGAAGAATGGTTTGGGTGTGGCTATCGTGTCCACTTCAAAAGGAGTGATGACCGACAAAGAAGCCAAAGCGCAGAATGTGGGCGGAGAGGTTCTTTGCTATGTTTATTAATAGTGAATTTGGCAGCCTGAATTTTTCGGGTTGTCTGATATAAGTGTTGAATGATAATATAAGTTCTCTATACGGTAACTGAACACATTCAATACATTTTAAAATAACACAATCAAATTTGAACTCATTATGTCTCGTATAGGAAAAAAAATAATCCCTGTTCCGGCTGGTGTGACTATCTCTGTTGGAAATGATAACGTGGTTACCGTGAAGGGACCCAAAGGTGAATTGAAGCAGGCGATCGACCGCGATATCAAAGTGGAAGTAAAAGATGGCCAGGCCACCGTTACCCGTCCCACTGACCAGATCAGGCATCGCGCCATGCATGGACTTTACCGTGCCTTGATCGCAAACCTGGTGAAGGGTGTAACAGATGGTTATAGCCGCAAGCTGGAATTGATCGGTGTGGGTTTCAAGGCTGCCAACCAGGGCAATGTACTTGACCTGGCACTCGGCTTTTCACACAATATCATTTTCGAAGTACCCAAGGAACTCAAAGTAGCAACTGAGCAGGCGAAAGGTCAGAACCCCATCATTACACTTGAAGGCATTGACAAACAATTGCTGGGACAGGTAGCAGCAAAACTTCGCAGTCTCCGTAAACCTGAGCCATACAAAGGAAAAGGTGTGCGTTATGTGGGTGAAGTGGTTCGTAAGAAAGCCGGTAAAGCAGCTGGTAAATAATTGGTTTGAAGTTTTGAAAACCCATTTTCAAATTTTCAAATTCACAAATTTTCAAATTATCCTGGCAGCATCAGGATTGTAAAATAGAAAGAAAATGAACGCAAAGGTTAAATCGACAAGAAGGCAAAACATCAGGTACCGTATTCGCAGGAAGATCGGCGCCGGCACGGCTGAAAAGCCACGGTTGTCTATATTCAGGAGCAACAGGGATATCTATGTTCAGCTGATCGACGATCAGAATGGCCAGACACTGGCAGCTGCATCATCGAAAGACAAAGCAATCGCCTCGCAAAATGTAAATAAGGTTGAGAAGAGCAAGCTGGTGGGTGAAGCAATCGCCAGGAAGGCTTCTGAGCTGGGCATTAAAAATGTAACCTTTGACCGTGGTGGTTATTTATACCATGGCCGTGTAAAATCAGTTGCTGACGGCGCCAGGGAAGGTGGTTTGCAGTTCTAATTTCAAAATCAAACCTGGTTCAGTCCGGGTTCAAATTTCAAATTGAAATAATGTCAAAAGTAAATTTAAACAGGGTAAAAGCCGGTGATCTCGAGTTAAAAGATAAAGTGGTTTCGATCAACCGCGTGGTTAAAACAACCAAGGGTGGCCGTGCCTTCAGTTTCTCTGCTTTGGTGGTAGTAGGCAATGGCGCCGGTGTGGTTGGCCATGGTCTCGGGAAAGCCAAGGAAGTGCAGGAAGCCATCACCAAAGGAATTGAGGATGCCAAGAAAAACCTGATCAAGGTTCCGGTTATGCATGGTACTATCCCTCACGACCAATGGGCAAAGGAAGGCGCCGCTAAAGTGATGATCAAACCCGCCGCACATGGTACTGGTGTAATCGCCGGAGGCTCTATGCGTGCTGTTCTGGAAAGCGCCGGTATCACCGACGTACTTGCCAAATCACTCGGATCTGCCAACCCGCACAATGTGATCAAAGCAACTTTCAAAGCGTTGGCTATGCTGCGTGAGCCGGTAACGGTTGCAAAGACCCGTTCGCTGGGTTTGAAGAAAGTATTTAATGGATAAGGGAGCCTGAAGTCTGAAAGTTTAAAGTGTACGATCCCGGAATCCACTTTAAACCCCAGAACCTCACCCTAAACTTTTCAACACATGAAAAAGATCAAAATAACGTTAGTAAAAAGCCCGATCGACAGGCCTGAGCGTCAAAAGCTGACCCTGAAAGCCCTGGGCTTGAATAAAACAAATGCTTCCAAAGAAGTAGAAGCCACTCCCCAGGTATTGGGTATGGTACGTAAGGTAGAGCACCTGGTGAAGGTGGAGGAAGCCTGATAATTTGAGAATTTGAAATGTATCAATTTGAAAATTGATACAATGGAGCTGATCTGATTTTCAAATTTTCAAATTCACTAATTTTCAAATTAATAAGCGAGCCCCGCATCCCAAACAGCTTTCGGGGCGCTGAGTAAAAAATAAAAGCAAAATGAAACTACACGAATTAAGACCTGCAAAAGGCGCAACACACAAAGACAAAAGAATTGGACGTGGTGATGGTTCAGGTCATGGTGGTACTTCCACAAAAGGTACAAAAGGTGGACAAAGCCGCGCCGGTTATAAAAGAAAAATGGGCCATGAAGGCGGGCAGATGCCTATCCAGCGCCGTATTCCAAAACGCGGTTTCAAAAACCCTCACCGTGTTGAGTACACCGTTCTCAACCTGGGACAGATCGAACAACTGGCTGAAAAATACAATATCACTGAATTCAACTTTGAAAACCTGTATGTAAACGGGCTGATAGGTCAGAATGAAAAAGTGAAGATCCTGGGCAATGGCGAGTTGAAAAACAAATTCAGTTTCAAAGTGAACGCCGTGAGCGAAAAAGCAAAAGCTGCTATCGAAGCGGCTGGCGGCACCATTGAAATTGTTAAGTAAATTTTACTAAATTGCAAGGCGCTAAAATAAAATTGGCGTCTTTTTGTCATAGGGCCCATAAATCTGTTTAACTCCCGTGAAGAAATTAATTCAAACGCTTAAGAACATCTGGGGTATAGAGGAACTAAGAAGTAAGATACTTTTTACACTGTTGCTCATTACGATCTACCGCATAGGTTCTCACATAGTATTACCTGGTATCGACCCTGTAAAACTGGAACTGGGCGCAGGTGAAGGCAACGGTATCCTCGATCTGATCAATACATTCGCCGGTGGGGCCTTCAACATGGCTTCGATCTTTGCCCTCGGGATCATGCCTTATATCTCTGCGTCGATCTTTATGCAGCTGATGACGGTTCTGGTACCCAAGTTTCAAAAGATGCAAAAGGAAGGTGACAGCGGTCGTAAAAAGATCAATCAATACACCCGTTACCTGACCGTACTGGTGACCCTGGTACAGGCTTCTGCCTATATCGGTTACCTGTATCAGACTTCTTCAGGCGCAATTATCACCGCATTTGAACCTTATTTCAAATATTCGACTGTTATCATTCTTACCGCAGGTACATTGTTTGTAATGTGGATGGGTGAAAAGATCACCGACAAGGGCCTTGGAAACGGTGTTTCGCTGATCATCATGATCGGTATCCTTGCGCGTCTGCCGCAATCATTTACCCAGGAATTAGTAGCCAAATCAACTCGAACCGGTTCTATCCTGATCTTTATCGTTGAAATTGCCATCCTGATCGCGATCATCCTTGGATGTATCCTGTTGATCCAGGGTGTGCGTAAAGTACCAGTGAATTACGCCAAGCAAATTGTAGGAAACAGGCAGTTTGGCGGGGCCCGTCAGTTCCTCCCGTTGAAGGTGAATAGCTCTGGTGTAATGCCTATCATCTTTGCCCAGGCGATCATGTTCCTTCCTACTTTGATCACACTTGGCAGCAGGGAACCCAATGAACTTTCGAGAATGTTTACTGATCCCCAAAACGGGTTTTACATGCTGATCTATTCAGTGGTAGTGATAGGTTTTACGTTCCTGTACACAGCCTTGATCTTTAATCCCAAACAGATCGCTGATAACCTGAAGCAGAATAATGGATTCATCCCGGGTGTAAAACCTGGTCAGCCTACTGCAGATTATATCGGTAGTGTGATGGATAAGATCACATTTCCCGGCGCGATCCTGCTGGCATTTGTTGGTATCCTTCCGGGTATCGCCCAGCGCCTGGGTGTTACGCAGGGATTCTCTACTTTCTTCGGTGGTACTTCACTGCTGATCATGGTGGGGGTGGTACTGGATACTCTCCAGCAAATCGAAACCCAGTTGCTCATGCGCCAGTACGACGGTCTTATGAAAAGTGGACGTATCCAGGGCAGGCAGACTACATCAGCCGTACAGTATTAATTAAAAAAGATTAATGATAAGTAAAACCCGGCGATCTCACTTGCCGGGTTTTGTTTTTATTAGGATATTTGCAATATGATAATTATCAAAACAGACGAACAAATTGAGTTGATGCGGAAGAGCGCTTTGCTGGTCAGCAAAACCCTGTCTGAGATCGCCAAGATCCTCAAGCCCGGTGTGACCACGAAGGCTTTGGATAAAACGATCGGTGAATACATTCTTGACCACAGGGCGATTCCTTCCTTCTTACATTATAACGGTTATCCATTCAATTCATGCATTTCTGTCAACGACGTGGTGGTGCATGGCTTTCCCAACGAAAATGAACTGCGCGAGGGAGATATTGTTTCAATTGACGTGGGTGTTGTCCTTGATGGCTGGCATGGCGATCATGCTTACACATTTGCCATTGGCGATCCTGGTAAAGAAGTGATGGATCTGATCACACACACAAAGGAGTCATTGTATAAAGGCATTGAAAAAGCTGTTGCAGGCAACCGAATTGGCGATATCTCTGGCGCCATACAGGATCATACCGAAAAGAAATATGGTTATGGAGTCGTAAGGGAACTGGTGGGTCACGGCCTTTGAAAAAGCATGCACGAAGATCCCCAGGTGCCCAACTATGGTAAAAAAGGAAATGGCCCCAAGCTCAGGGAGGGTATGGTACTCGCCATTGAACCCATGATCAATCTTGGCAAGAAGGAGGTGTACACGGAAAGCGACGGCTGGACCGTTCGCACAAAAGACGGCAAACCCTCTGTGCATTTTGAGCACGATGTCGCCGTACGCAAACAAAGGGCAGATATTCTTTCAGATTACTCTATCATTGAAAAGGAGGAACTGATAAATCCCTACCTGTTCACTGCCGGACAAACAACAGCGCCGGTTGAAACCATTTAAGCGTTATCCTTTATTTTTTTTAAATGATGGCCATGCAAAAAAATAACCGGCCTAAAACCAGTATGCATGGCATGCCATCCAAACAATCCAAGAGGCTTATCGTGATTGGTGGCGGCGCAGCAGGTTTTTTTTGCGCCGTTAATGCGGCCACGCTACACCCGGATCTCAGGGTCATAATACTTGAGAAATCAAATAAGATTTTATCAAAAGTCAGGATCAGCGGTGGAGGTCGGTGTAATGTTACCCACGCCTGTTTCGACATTGCGGAGATGAGCAGGAGGTATCCACGCGGAGGCCATTTTGTAAAAAAGGCATTTCATTGGTTCTTTACCACTGACACGATAAAATGGTTTGAGGAACGTGGCGTGGTTCTGAAAGCGGAGGAAGATGGCAGGATGTTTCCTGTTACCAATTCATCCCAAACCATCATCGATTGCCTGCTGAGAGAAGCGGATAAGTACAATGTAGAAGTAAGGACTGGTATGGAAGTAAAAGAATTGCAGCCAAAGGATACCGGATTTCAGGTCACTTGTTCCAATGCCGAAAACATTTTTGCAGACTATGTTTGTGTAGCCTGTGGAGGGTATCCGAAATCTTCCATGTTTGAATGGCTGACCCGCACCGGGCATAGCTTCGAAGAACCTGTTCCTTCTCTTTTTACTTTCAATATACCCGCAGGCATGCAGGGAAGTGCGATCACGCAATTGATGGGTGTGAGCGTTGAAAAAGCTATTGTAAAAATCCCAGGTACAAAGTTGGAACAGGAGGGCCCCTTACTGATTACTCATTGGGGTCTGAGTGGTCCCGCGGTACTCTGTTTAAGTGCCTGGGCTGCGAGAGAACTCCAGGCACGCAATTGGGAATTTGGGATCATCGTCAACTGGCTGCCCGGTTCCACTGAACAGGACCTGAT
>JAEYOL010000332.1 GCA_023411775.1 Bacteroidota bacterium
TTTATGGGTGATTTATCAAAATAGCTAAAGCTGAAAATGCGATTATAGGGTTTTACCTGCCGACCTACATGCAATAAATGGATCTGCGCACCCGGTTCATTCACAAAACCTGCTGCTTTTTGCAGGGCCAGCTCTGTATTAATTGTGAAATCAACGGGTATCAATATGGTCTTAAAGCTCATCTGCACTCAGCTAATATAGCTTCACAGAATTAAGGGGAAATTAAGCATGCATTAAAATATTATTAGAAAAACCTGGCGCTTTGCTAAGCCCAAGTTGTCCAACTGATTAATTGTAACTTGCCGGCAAAGCCGATACATGGAAGCTAAACGGATATTATTAGTGGAAGATGAGCAGCGGATTGCTGACACCCTGAGGGTAGGCTTGATGGAGAACGGTTATAAAACAGAAGTGGCCTATGACGGCAAACTGGGTTATAAACTATTCCAGTCTTATGCTTTTCACCTGGTGATACTTGATATTAATCTTCCGGGAATTGATGGATATGAACTTTGCAAACTGATCCGTAAGTCAAACCCCGACATCCCCGTGATCATGCTCACGGCGCTGGGGGCATTAAACGATAAAATCGAAGGTTATGATGCAGGAGCTGACGATTATATCATCAAACCGTTTGAGTTCAGAGAGCTGCTGATGAAAATGCGGGTATTATTAAGGCGTGCAGGCAACCGGCAGCCGGTGGGAAATATATTACACGCCGGCGACCTGCAAATGAACCTCGATACAAAAGAGATCAGTCGCAATGGTGAGCTGATCAATCTGACGGCAAAAGAATTCCAGTTGCTGGAATACCTGATGCGCAATAAAAACCGGGTCGTGAGCCGCGCAGATATCGCCATCAATGTATGGGACATCGACTTTGACACTAATACCAACATCATAGACGTATATATTAATTATGTGAGGAATAAGGTTGACAAACCTTTTGATAAAAAATTGATACAAACGCAGGTTGGGATGGGTTATATTTTAAAAGACAATTGATCAATGCCGGTCAGGTGGCGAATAACATTATTATTTACGATAGTAGTTTTTATTATCCTGGGTATTGTGTGCGCCGGCATTTATTATTTCTCCTATCGCTCACGGGAAGATCGTATTAATCTACGATTGTCGTACAGGGCCATTACAACAGCGCGGCTGCTTAGCCAATCGGAATTATTTGACCGCTATATGGTCGAACGTATCGACTCACTGACCACCATCACGCTTACCAATAAATCGGTACAGGCTTATAATTTTCTCAATAGAAAAATTTATAGTTATAGCGAAAAGCAGGATGACACGATCGCAGTCAACAATCGCCTGTTGGATGATACCCGCATCAAAGAACAAATCTATTTTACAGAAGGCGAGCGCGATGTAGTATCCTATTATTATACAGACAATAATGCGAGAATCGTGGTGATATGCGCTGCGCTTGATGTGGAAGGGAAAAAATATGTGAGCCAGTTAAAGAAAATTTTGTTTCTCTGTTTTCTTGCTGGTGTCGCCATCACCCTGGTGGGTGGTTATATTTTTTCAAAGCGACTGCTCAATCCTATCCGCAATATCAACCGGGAGGTCACCGAAATTTCGGTACACAATCTTACCCGTCGTATTCCCACCGGACGATCAAAGGACGAATGGCATGATCTCTCCGCAACCCTCAATGACCTCCTTAATCGTTTACAGGAAAGTTTTGAATTGCAGCGAAGATTTATATCAAATGCGTCACATGAATTATCAACACCATTAACATCTATTTCAAGCCAGTTGGAAATTGCCCTGCAGCGGGAACGCAACACAGAAGAATACCAGAAAGTCCTGGGCTCGGTGTTACAGGATGTAAGGCATATGAATAAACTCACGCAAACTTTACTTGAGTTTGCAAAAGCCGCGGGAAATAAAGGAGGGCTTGAAATCAATCTCGTACGCATCGATGAGATCCTCATGGAACTGCCTTCTTCCTTACAGCGTCAGAATAGCAAATACGAAGTGTCGCTTCAGTTTGAAGGCCTGCCGGAAAATGAGAATGAGTTGTTGGTATTTGGTAATGCTGAACTGCTGGTCACTGCCATCATGAACATCGTTTCCAATGCCTGCAAATACTCGCCTGATCATCATGCCGTGATCGGGTTCTCCATTCGTGAAGGCTATTTCTTTGTGCAGGTTTCTGATAAAGGACCGGGCATACCCGAAAACGAGCTTGCCAATATTTTTCTCCCGTTTTATCGTGTCGAAAACAGCTATTCTGTCAAGGGTTTTGGCCTCGGCCTGTCGCTGGCTTACCAGATCATCAAGCTGCATAAGGGAGAGATCACTGCCAGTTCGCAAATAGGCCAGGGCACGGTGGTTTGCGTCAAAATTCCCTCAGCCAGCCGGTCCGGATTCTAATACTCTTCTAATGGTCAATCGAGGAATTTCTAAGTGTTTATACTGATTTTTACGATTGCTTTTTAAGCATGGGGGTTATGTGCACCCTTGTTTTCAAGCGATTACAGACTTCTGATCTGCCGATTGAAAAAGCTAATAATCCAGTTAATTCTGAGTATCGGTATTTGCCGGTAAAATGAGGATTCATGAACCAGAAATTATCGAAAATAATTGTAGGGGTTGATTTAAGTGAGCCTTCTTTCAATGCCATAAGCACTGCCACCAGCCTGGCTGTTAAAACAAATGCTATACTATACCTGGTGCATGCGCATGAAACGATCTTTGAAAACATTGTTTCCAGGAAAAGAATTCCAGATACTCCTTCCAACAACATCAGCATTTTAAATGCTTTAGCCAGCGATATCACCAGAAAAACAGGGATCAGGGCTGAAGTGGTCGAGCGGGAGGCCAACGCGGCCGAACTCATTTTGCGCACGATCGTGGAAGAGGATGCCGGGCTTGTAGTGCTGGGAAGTTATGGCGCTTCAGGTTTTAGAAACGGCTATACCGGGAGCACGGCTTATACGGTTGCAAAATATGCTCCATGCCCGATACTTATTATTCCTGCTGGGAGAACCTGGGATAGTTTTAAAAGACCGATCTACCCCCTCCGCCCGGTGATGACCGCGATGCGGCACTACCCGGTGTTCAGGCGTTTTCTTGAAAAAAATTCGTCCCTGCTCATATTTGGCCTTGCACGCAGAAACGAAGAGAAAGATGAAACTATGATCAGGGAAACGCTCTCCCTGGTAGATGATGAATTGCGAAATGACGAAGTAACTATTTCCGTCGACTGGAGCAGCGATCATGATGTATCGCATAGTGTACTAACCATGGCTGAAAAGAACCGGAATGATATTTTAATTCTCACCACGGCCATTGATGTCAGCAACAAACAGTTTTTTATTGGCCCTATCAGCCATTATATCATCCATAATGCAAGGATACCGGTGCTCATCATCAATAAAGTAAACCATCATCATTTAAGCCAGGTAAGGGTTGGCCGCGAAGCCTGACGCGACGGGGAAAAAACCTGGAAACCTGTGTTAAAATAACGCGGAGACTTTCTCAAAATGCGGAATTTTGAGCCATGCAGCTCACCGTCGAACAGCAGAATGTACTCGAAACTAATAGTGATCTCGTCATCAATGCCGTGGCCGGCAGTGGCAAGACCACCACACTGATCGCCTACGCTAAAACACGTCCGGTCCAAAGCAGGATCCTTTACCTCGCTTTTAATAAAACCGTAAAATCGGAAGCGATCCAGAAATTCTCCGAAGCCGGCCTGCAAAATGTAAAAGTAGAGACGGCACATTCACTCGCATTTGACTGGGTAATCAGGCACAGCCCTTATAAGGTGGTGCAGGGTTATAAAAGTCATGAATGGTGTGACATATTGGATATTAGAACCGGTGACCGTCATACCGATTTTATTCTTGCCAGTCATGTCAATAAATTTATCAGCTTCTTTTGTAATAGTAAGGCAGACAGGGTGCAGGAACTCGATTATGCGGCCACTATTGCTGATACCAAAGCGGCGACATTTGTAAAAAATTTTTACACCTATATAGAACGATTTACGAGGGAAGCACTGGCCAAAATGGATAAGGCCGAGATTGCGGTGACGCATGATTTTTATTTAAAAAAATTCCAGCTGACCCGGCCTGTATTGCCCTACGACTATATTCTGTTTGACGAAGGGCAGGACGCCAGCGCGGCGATGCTGGATGTATTCCTGCAACAACCGGCTGTTAAAATCATTGTAGGCGATATGCATCAGCAGATCTATGGCTGGCGTTACGCCATCAACAGCCTGCAGCAGGTATCATTCCCGGTGTATCATCTCAGCAACAGCTTTCGCTTTGACGATGAAATTGCGTTGGTCGCCAATAAAATACTGGCCTGGAAAAAGCACCTGCACGAAGCGCGCGCTGTAAAGATCATCGGTGTGGGCACACCATCGGGAAATCATAACACCAAAGCCGTGTTGGGCAGAACTAATCTCAACCTGCTCTTACAGGCCATCACCAGGTGGCAGCGGGGTCAGATCAATTCCCTTTACTTCGAAGGCAATATCAATAGTTACACTTTCGCTGACGAAGGTGCATCACTCTATGATGTACTTAACCTGTACAACGGTAAAACAGCCGGTATTCGTGACAAGCTGATCGCCGAAATGAAATCCATGGGCGAGTTGCAGGACTATATTGATAAAACGGAAGACAACAGCCTCGCGATGATCGTGGAAGTGGTAAAAGAATTTGGTAATAAATTACCATCACTCATCAACGATCTTAAATCACATCACACGGCTTCAAAGCAAGAAGCCGACATGATCTTTAGCACCGTACACCGCTGCAAGGGAATGGAATACGATGAAGTAACCCTGCTCAACGATTTTATCACGGAGGAAAAACTACAGCGATATATCGGGCAGTATGGTGGTGAAAAAATGAATACCGTAGATAGAAACCGCCTGGCGGAAGAAATAAATATATTATATGTAGCCGCCACCAGGGCCCGCAACAAACTCATCATTCCACCCGGCATCAATCCCCTACGAAGTATTGAAACCGCGGAAGTCACAACAGTACCTATTTATTCCGGCAATACTTACCAACGTAGCCCTCTCGAAGAGCGGCGTGATTACGCGATGGGCAGATCCTCAGGCTACAAACGCCCCTCCAACCGTGGCAAGAAATGGACACGCGAAGAAGAGGAGCAACTCACGGAACTATATGCCCAACAATTATCGCTAAAGGAAATCGCCGGCCAGCTTGGTCGCGGCGAAAATGGTGTGCGGGGAAAACTGATGGGCATGGGATTGTTGGATGAGGATGATATGCATAAGCTGGATTCTGGATACTAGATGCTCGATCTAGAAGCAGCCGGGAGTCGATAGTCGGAGTCTGGTGCCATAGCGTCTGACGTCCCCGTCTGAACGCGGAATGTGCTCTTGAGTGGCATGCCCGCCGGAGCTATAGGGAAGCAGGGATGCTTGATATTGCATCATTTGTTAAACTCTTATGGTTGGGGTTTCTATGCCCCCTCTCCTCAGGGGTTGGGGGTGAGGCCTGGAGCCATAGCGTCTGACGTCCTCGTCTGACGCGGAATGTGGTCTTGAGTTGGCATGCCCGCCGGAGCGATAGGGAAGCAGGGATGCTTGATATTGCATCATCTGATAAACTCTTATGGTTGGGGTTTCTAAGCCCCCTCTCCTCAGGGGTTCGGGGGTGAGGCCGTCTGCCCGCCGAAGCATTTAGCGTAGGCGGGGACTTGGAAATCTGGCAGATAATTACCATATTTATAGGGTATCTTCCACCCCACTGAAATCTTTCATTACATCATCTTATTGGATTACCCGTATTGGCTGCTGAATTGGCGCGCGGATGCGCTAATTCGGAAGGGCTGTTAATTTTTAATAAGAAGTAAATATGAAAAGATCTCTGTTTGTGTTACTGATCCTGACTGCGATTTGCGCATCCTGTAAAAAAGAAAAAAAAGACGTATCCCTGCCACAGCTGAGTACGACGGCTATTTCAAACCTGACATATAATTCGGCTACTTCGGGGGGAAATATCACCGGCGATGGCGGTGCGGCGATTACCGCAAGTGGTATATGCTGGAGCAAAACCAACAACACGCCAACCGTTTCAGATTCCAAAACAACCGGTAATACCGCTTCAGGTAGTTTCACTTCGGTGATGAACGGCCTCGAAGAAAATACCACTTACTATGTAAGAGCCTATGCCACCAACAGCGCGGGCACCGGGTATGGAAATACGATCACTTTTACTACGCCCATCAATGTAAAAGTTCCGGAACTGACCACCGCTGCCATTACCGACCTGGCATACAACAAGGCCACATCCGGCGGTACGATCACTGCCAATGGCGGAGCGGCCATCACAGCCAGTGGTATCTGCTGGAGCAAGACAAACAATAATCCAACCACTGCCGAATCTAAAACAGCCGAAAATGCCACTACCGGTACTTTCACTTCTTTGATGGAGAATCTCGAAGAGAACACCACCTATTATGTAAGGGCTTATGCCACCAATAGTGTCGGCACTGGTTATGGTAATACCATTACTTTCACCACGCCTGTCAATGTGCAACTGCCGGAACTGACCACCGCTGCAATAACCAATCTCGCTCATAATACTGCTACATCCGGCGGTACCATCACCAGCAATGGCGGCGCCGATATCACAGCAAGTGGCATTTGCTGGAGTAAGACCAGTAATACACCTACTATCGATGATGATAAAACTTCCGGAACGACCGCTTCAGGCAGCTTCAGTGCAGTGATGGAAAACCTGGAAGAAAACACAACTTATTATGTAAGAGCGTATGCCACCAATAGCGCGGGCACGGGTTATGGAAATACAATCACTTTCACTACACCGGTCAATATAACCATACCGGTATTGAGTACTACTGCGGTTTCTAATCTTGGTCCCAATACCGCCACCTCAGGTGGATCGATTACAAGCAATGGTGGTGGGACCATCACCGTAAGCGGTATATGCTGGAGTAAAACAAATAATCCAACCACCGCCGATTCCAAAACAAGTGGAACCACTGCTTCGGGCAGTTTCGTCGCCGTGATGGATAACCTGGATCCGAGTACAACATATTTTGTACGGGCTTATGCTACCAATAGCGCAGGCACTGGTTATGGCAATTCCATCAGCTTTACTACCACAGCGGCCGATGAAAACCAGGTTACGTTTGTGTACAACGGCGCGACGGTAACTTATGGTGTCGTCACCAGTCCTACAACCGGCAGAAAATGGCTGGATCGCAATCTCGGCGCCAGCCAGGTTGCTACAGCATATAATGATTACAGGGCATATGGTCATTTGTTTCAATGGGGCCGTCCTGTTGACGGACACCAGTTGATCAATTACACCAGCGGCTCGAACGGATCACCCGTCAATGGAAAAACAAAAACCCTGGCCACTTCCGATGCGCCGGGTCATTCTACATTTATCACCCCCGATAACACCATTCCTCAAGGTGGTGTTTTTATTTACGACTGGCGTAATGATCAAAATACCAACCGCTGGGCGATCAATAACCAAGGGGCCTGTCCAACGGGATGGCATATACCAACGGCTGAGGAATGGGCTGCCGAGACCGCGATTACAAACTTAAATACCGCCTTCAACCAATTGAAACTAACAGCCCCTGGTTATCGTTATGGTGATTTTGATGGATCAGGAAGGGATGGTACGGTAAGAAACGTAGGTAGTTTGGCTTATTACTGGAGTTCAACTGTCTGGCCTTCTGGTGCAGGTTTCTCCAGTTATGTTGATATATCGTCCAATGACAGATATCCCGACCTGCTGGGCCGGGCTTATGGTTGTGCCATTCGCTGTATAAAAAATCAATAATAGTCTATACATACTTAATACTGGGGAACAGTTTTAGTTCCCCAGTATTTTTTTGTCGATACCCCAGGTCATTAATCTACGGATAACATGGGTTATTTCAAGGTTGAAAAAACGGATTTTTAGGTTTTTTTTCCCCTTGTTCCGGCTTCCCCATGCCTCAATTTTATCATGTGAACACAAAGCTGAAGAATTTATCGGCTGGATTTATTTCAAAACAAAAATCTAAGGTTATGAGAAAGGTAAAAATTTTAAAGGCAGGGCTCGCTGTGTTTTTCTTTTTTTCAATTCATCTTTTCCATTCCTGTCAAAAGGAATCAGCTCCAAAAATGCCCAAAGTACCAAACCAGGTTGAATCCACTGTATCGAAATGGATAAATGATCTCCGGCCCGGTGGCAATGCCGGGAAGATCAAGTGGGTGACCAATTTAAAACAGAGCATTGACTATTCCAGGGCTTATACCCAGGAAGCTGGTGCAGATAAACTGATCATCGTTCCGCTGAAGCAGGGTTTTGAAAGCAAATTCAATCCAAACAAAGACATGAATTCCTTTCTTGTTTTACGGGCAACCGGCGCCAATTTTATCAAACGTGCGAACATTGTACTGTTCAAGCCTGGAAACAATTCAGAAGGCTTATCACAAGTGGCATTTAGCAAAATGATTGTTGATGGTGACATGACAGCAGATGGTGCGGTTACTTTGTTGGGGATCTGGGATAGGCATCTTTACAATGCGGTAATTAAAGACAAATCAGTTTCGTCTGTTTCTACCTATAAAAAATCTGCCACTGCCAACGCATCAGCAGCGGCCCGACCCGAGTGTACGGCCTGGTATCTTGTTACCAGGTATTATGACCATTTCGGCAATTTGACACATATTGAAGAAGAACTGGTATCGATTGATTGCAGTGGTGACGGTACTGATACCGGTGACTCCTCCGACCCTGACAACCCCGGCGGCGGCGGTGGTGGAAATGGCGGTAATGGTAGTGGTGGAGGTGATGATTTAGACTGTGACGCGCTGGTTGCAAGCATTAACTTCAGATCAGTTTCTGAGAAAATTAGAGTAACGCTTTGCGGAACCGGTACAAACACCCGCACCAAATGCTATGAGTGGAAAGCCTATGTTGTAAGTGGTGGCTTAATACCCACGTACTACATGAGTGTTGAAACAGGCGTCCAGGTCTTCACTAACAAAAAATATTGGGAATTTAAATCTTTTACACATAAGGAACTAGTGAAAAGAGGGGTAGAAATACTCTACAGTACATCAGCTTCCAACGTAACGGCCACGCCGACACTGAAAAAGTCTGGCTTACCATTTTATAATGTAGCACAGATGCATCTCATGTTCTCGGTTAAGTTTTCAATTGTTTGTGATAATCTTCCTGTGGCATTCAACGATTTTGCAAATACACAATGTGAATGGTCGGTAAATGAATAAAACAATATAAATTATGAAACTCCTGGCATTCATATTTTTCTCTGTAAGTATTTCAGGTTGCATGGCCCAACAGAAGCCCCCTCAAGTAATGAAGGGATTGGAGGTGATAACTGTACTTGACATACATGACCTGGACCTTAACCCTTATACTATACAGCGAAAGTTTTTCATCGTGGAGAAGGATAGCATCAACATTTTTACAATCCCTTCATTGGAACTTTTTGGAAAAACAAAAAAAGATGATTTTGGTGACCTGGTTACGGAACTTGACAGTGTTCAGTATCATTATTACAATGTTATTTTCGAAACAGGGCAAAAGTTTGGCTATACCTGTGATTCCCTGGGTAGGGACTGGAAAAAGATACCGCTTGACTCCTTCCTGGCCAGTAACTCGGTGTACGCGCTTGATACCCTGGTCAACAGTCTGGGGGAGAATAGTTCTCTTGTATCTTCCAAAATCAGTGGAGACGGAGACGTGTTAAATGAAAACTTTGCTACTAAAATCAAACCGGACTTTAAGACCAGCGATTCCACCAATACAACGTACGATCGCAAACTAAACCACTACCGCTTTTCTTTCTCTCGGCGTGCCGACCAGGCCAAAAAAAGAAAGCTTTGCCGTTTCGAAAAAGTGTTTAATGCCGACCCGGCTGGCGAGTATATGTTTCTCAGAGAAAAGCGGTATTATATATTCGAGATGAAAGAGGTGGACATTCCAAAGCCGGAGATCATGGACAAGCTGGTAAGTATGTACCATGATCTCGAAAAAAATAAACCCGGGCGTTAGCCGGAGCAGGAGTTTCGTGTATGCCAGAGAACATGAGTGGGGCTGGAAGTAGGGCGTCGGTGGGACGCCCTACTGTATTATCTGGATTAGTGTGATGCATACCACGCTTGCCTCAACTTGGGTGTATTCCCAATTTTCGCTTTAACTGGTGATGAGCATTGTCATGGCAGGAGTGTGAAAACCATATAACCCTAGTAACATAAAAGCTATACAGGAATAACCTTATTCCCTTATCCACTGAAAAATAAGGGAATAAGGTTAGTGTTATTGAAAATGATTTTTTATTAAGGTTAAAAGGTTGACCGAAGGTTCCTGTTATTAATAGGATGAATTGTTTATAAGCGAATATTTTAATGCACCTCTCAACAAATGATTGCTTTGGCTCGCAAAAAAGGATTTATAGAACTAACCAACTTACATCAAATACCTGAAAAATTGCCGTTTTGGAAAAGGATAAGACTTTCTAATTGAACAAACTATTTCATAGATAGAACTGGATTACCACTTTTTGAGATTCGCAACTCTGTCGCACATCCTGTAAGAGCGATAATTCGAGAAAAAAAAGATTTTCAGAAGGTTCTTAACTCGCTTGAATCTGTAAAAAATAATGAATTACCTTAAATAATGGCCTCTAATGCCAGACGTGCATAACTAAAACTCCACCAATTCCACCATAGGTTTTGCATTAGTCTTACATTTAGGTAGCGTTATCTATTGTTACCTATAAAAGTTCCTGCTATGATCATGGTACATGATATTTTCGTTTGCAAACCTGGTAATGCTTCGAAAATCGCAAAACTCTTTAAAGAGTGGACAGAAGTCTCTCCAGAGAAAAACACGAATGTAATGACCGATATGACTGGTCAATGGCACCGCGTGATCGTCGCTTCCACATTTGAAAGTCTCGCCGCTTACGAAGAAGCCATGAAGACTATGGGGCAGACTGACGAAGAAAAAAAGGTGATGGAGAAATTCAAGGACATGAACGAAATGTATGTCTCGGGCAGCAGGGAGATTTTTAAGATCTGGTGATTGGGTCCGAAATGGCACTTGCTATGTGATGAATTTGTAGCTACAGTCGTAAATTTTACTTTATCACCCATGCTGCCAACAATATCCCGACGCACTTGCAGTTCTTTTGCACTGTGTACCTTTTTTAGTTACGGCCTGGCAGCGCTCTGTCTGCTGAACCAATTTTATGGAGGTAGGACGTTGATTTGTTGTTGTTCCCATCACATTAACACCTTGAACATTGGCGAAAGAGTCAATCCTCTGTTCAAGTTGATTGATACGAACATTTAACTGATCGATTTGATCCTGGCTTCTATTTTCATTAAAACATGAAACCAGCAGAAAAAGTAAACATAAACTGGTAACTACTCTCATAATAATCCCGTTAGGGTTTCTTAACGAATTGCAACCCATTGCCAGATTCAGGCTTTTTATCTGCAGTCTGCGTTTTACTGAAATACTTATTATACATATACGAGGAAAGCTTTCTTAACGTTCGCGTAGTCTCAACCGGGTGATTACCGGCTGTTGTATACAACTCTATTACCTTATTCCTTTTTATATAATACAATTTTCCGATCGACCACTCAGTAATAGTATCAGTATTCGTGATCCTCTTAAAATCCATCATCCTTTTTGTATTCAGGGGAAGAAAAAGTCGGCCGGCTTGCTCTTCATCGCAAGGAACTTTCACGTAGTGATCGTCAAGCCAATACATACAGCCAATACCACTTTTTTCGAGAAATGCTTCTTTAGCTTTCTTATCCTGCCGTATCATAAATGCTCCACCCACCGTTATGGCCAGAAAAAGGCTGGCGACCAGCATAATCCCTTTCCTCTTTTTTCTCGTCTCTCCATGTTCCTGTACACCACCACCCATTTTCGTTCTTCCTTCAACTTGTTCGGGTTTCTTTTCCAGGCTTGCGATTTCCTCATCTGCCAGTTGCACATTCATTCCAACTTTAAACGGCCGGTGTTTAAAATCAATGAGCCAGGCAAGCAATTCTACATTAGCTGGAGCGGGGGATTGAATTCTTCCCTGCATCAAATTTTCCAGGGGCCTGAATTTATCAAGTGGATACCATTCGATCAGTGATGAAAAATCTTCACCCTTGTCGGGTACCCCAAAAAAATTTTGTAAGGTACTTAGCTCTTGCCTTTCACCTCTTTTTATACGTTCCCGGTAAACGTTCAAACATTGCTGTCTAATGGCTGATCGCGTAAAAGCAGACAATAAGGGGTGCTCACTATCCTCCTGCTTCTTTTTAAAGCTGGCATAAACAAGTTTTGTATAGTCCGGAAAAGTCAGAAGCATAAGACTGGGATCCCAACTAAAATACTCATTTGCCTGAATTTTCGGAATGACCACATGAAAAATTAAGGTTTCATTCCCACTCACAATTACGGTTAACCGGAATATCAGGAATCTTCGGAATTATCGGAATCACTTGCTGAC
>JAEYOL010000336.1 GCA_023411775.1 Bacteroidota bacterium
ATTAGTATAGGTTTCGATTAAGGGCTCAAACTTTAAAAATGGCATGTAATAAAATTCAATGACCGTTATATCTGACATGCTGATATGGGAAAATTCAAGACAATATTTGATAGCGTTTGCGGGGAATGCGGCATCATGTTTTATTCTGGTGAACCGCTCTTCCTGCGCTGCTGCCACAATCTTACCATTATATAGCAAAGTAGCTGCTGAATCATGATAATAAGCAGAGATTCCCAAGATATACATGTAAAATTTTTACGGTCAAAAGTAATGTAAATTACGGCAGGCAAACCGGAGGCCAACACCCATTGCAAGGTTTGCGTTATTTGGGATAGCCCCGAGATATTTAGTACTTGGTGGCTAGTGAGGGTCCATGGCATTTTACGACGACCAAGTCATTTTACGAAAGTGCCCCGGAACGGAGTTGAACCGTTACGGCCATTGCTGGCCACAGGATTTTAAGTCCTGCGTGTCTACCAATTCCACCACCGGGGCAAAAAAACTAAAAGATCTACTGGGCCCCTGTGACAAACAAGTAGGATATAATCCTGCGTGTCTACCATTCCGATAGCTATCGGAACCACCACCGGGGCAAAAACATGTATTCAAAAAAAATCCTCCGCCAAAACGGCAAGAGGACTTGAGCGGAAGACCGGGCTCGAACCGGCCACCCCGACCTTGGCAAGGTCGTGCTCTACCAAATGAGCTACTTCCGCGTGCTTCAATTTATTGATCGGAACAGCATTCCGACATCCAAAGAGCTAAGGGGTTGCAAAAATAGGGATTAGCTATTTTGCAAAAAAATTTTGAAAGAATTATTTGTATTTCGGTGTGTATAAAGTGCTTTCCTGTACCGGGACGTCGGGCTTATTGTAGCGTTTGGTACTGAGCATATAACAGCCGCCCAGCACAAGAGCTACCACACAGGCGATCTGCAGGTAAAATAAAAAGGCGGAAGATGAAACCCAGTTGTGGGTGAAATCGCGGTCCTGGACCTTTAGCAACTCTTGCTGGTATTCGCTGGATGTTGTCGACATGTTTAATAAGTTAGGATGCAAAAATAGGGTATACACCAAATAATTCATGATCTTTTCATGACAATTTCTGAAAAGGTCTTTTTCTTTTTTACGAAAAATTGCCAGACGATACTCTCTGGCAACCAACCATCTATATGAGTTTTTTTAGTTATGGGTTTCCATCGTTTTTGCCGGTGAAACAGGGCCCAGCCGATGAAATGGAACTGTGCTTTCAGAACCGCCAGGAAATACCCTGACTGGCCCGACAGCAGTCCCCGGAGGGCGGTGGTCAGATCGAGAAAAAACCGCACCGGCATTACGGTAATCTTTCTTGAGAATGGCAGGTTCTTCGCCAGCATGATGAGGTTGTTCCGAAAGTTGAGATAGGTTTTTTTGGGGTTATCCTTTTGTAACGTACCCCCGCCCACATGCCATACAACAGAGGTGGGGCAGGCATAGATCTTATAATCTGCAGATTGGATTCTCCAGCACAGATCGATCTCCTCCTGGTGTGCGAAAAAGTATTCATCAAAACCTTCTACCTGGTGAAATACGGCGGAACGGATAAAAAGCGCGGCGCCACTTGCCCAGCATATTCGTTCGGTGGTATTGTATTGACCATGGTCTTCTTCTGTGACGTCGAACACCCTTCCCCTGCAAAAAGGATATCCATAACAGTCGATCCATCCACCGGCCGCACCGGCGTATTCAAACCTGTTTTTTTCATGGTAGGATAATATACGTGGCTGGCAGGCGGCGATGGTTTTATCATTATCGAGCAATTCCACCATGGGTTCAAGCCAACCCGGGCTCACTTCAACATCCGAGTTCAGGATTACATAATAGTCCGCATCAACCTGTTTTAATGCTTCGTTGTACCCTTTTGCAAAGCCCCAGTTTTGCGCATTTTGTATTATTCGAATTTCCGGGTAGTTCGCTTTCACAAACGCAACCGAATCATCCGTTGAAGCATTGTCCGCAACGATGCACTGCAGCGGCTGATAGGTAGTTTGCAACACCGATGGCAGGAATTGTTCCAGGAATTTTTTACCGTTCCAGTTGAGTATGACTATGGCGCAGGTTGAAGGCATCTTTTTTAACTAGTCGGTAGTCGTTAGTACTTTTGTGAATAGTGAATAGTGAGTGGTGAATAGTCAAAATCACGACACAATAGTCGTGTTTAAGTATTTAGTGAAAATAGATATTTTTCCAGACCCTACATAAAGCAAATATGAATTGAAACCAATTTTATTCTTTTCCCTATTCTCTTACCTTGACTCCCGACTATTTACTATCGACTATTCCAGTATCTAGGATCTAGTATCAAATATCCAGTATCGACTATCATATCTTGAGGTACAACCCAACAAGACTATCGAATCAAGACACACTCCTGACTTCCGACTACTGATTATCGACTAAAGACTTTACGTAAATTCGGAGCATGTTTCAACAAATACTAACCTGGCGTACCGGCCTGGCGGTAATTGCGATCCTGATAGTTTCGGGTACAATTTTTTACTCCCAGTATGTTTCAAAGAAGATCGCCAAAGAGGAGAGGGCCCGGGTAACTGCATTTGGTGAGTCTTTGAAAATAAAAGCCCTGAGCGAGGACCCCAATGTACTATTTTTCACCAACAGGATCGCGGGTGATAATGTCGATATCCCGATTATTGAAACCGATGAAAATGACAATCCTTCTGGTCAGTATGTTAACCTCGATTCAGCGAAAGTGGTGGGCGATACAGGGTATTTAAGAAAAATGGCACGGCGGTTTGCCACGCAGAATCCGCCGGTGCTGGTTGAGATCACGACAGAACCGCTCACCTATACAAAATATTATTATGGCAATTCGCAATTACTCAACGAGGTTCGCTATTATCCACTAATTCAACTGGTGATCGTTCGTCTATTTATCATCGTTACCCTGCTCACCCTGCGTAGCAGCTATCGCTCTGTACAAAACCAGGT
>JAEYOL010000337.1 GCA_023411775.1 Bacteroidota bacterium
ATAACCTCAAATTCTTTTAGGATACGGAGTACACAGAGGTTTACACAAAGTGCACAGAGAATAATCCGTGAACATCCGTGTAATCCGTGGCCACCTCGCTGCCGCAGGCAGTCGGGATTTGTAATAACCTAAATTTCTTTTAGGACACGGAGTACACAAAGGTTTACACAAAAGGCACAGAGAATAATCCGTGGAAATCCGTGTAATCCGTGGCCACCTCCCTGCCGCAGGCAGTCAGGATTTGTAATAACCTCAAATTCTTTTAGGACACGGAGTATACAGAGGTTTACACAAAGTGCACAGAGAATAATCCGTGAACATCCGTGTAATCCGTGGCGCATTCGTGCGATTCGTGTAATTCGTGGCCACCTCCC
Organism: Bacteroidota bacterium; assembly: GCA_023411775.1. Taxonomy (GTDB): domain Bacteria; phylum Bacteroidota; class Bacteroidia; order Chitinophagales; family Chitinophagaceae; genus Terrimonas_B. Next base: position 375 of record JAEYOL010000337.1, read on the forward strand.
TGCCGCAGGCAGTAAAAATTAATCCGTGTGAATCCGTGCAATCCGTGGCTAACCTCCTGCCGAAGGCAGCAAAAAAAGCTTCCCTCAATCGGAAAGCTTTCTCCATGTAATAAAGTTTTATCAACCCTGCTTTGCATAATGCTCGGCTACCTTATCCCAGTTAATCACATTCCATATCGCCTTCAGGTAGTCAGGGCGTTTATTTTGATATTTTAGGTAATAAGCGTGTTCCCACACATCAATACCGAGGATTGGTGTGCCTTTCACTTCTGCGACATCCATCAGCGGGTTATCCTGGTTGGGTGTGGAAGTGACTTCGAGTTTGCCATCTTTTACGATCAACCATGCCCAGCCCGAACCAAAACGGGTGGCGCCCGCAGTATTCACCTTCTCCTGTAATGCTTCCAGTGAACCGAAAGTGGAGTTGATCGCGTCAGCTAGTTTGCCTGAAGGTTTGCCTGCTTTACCGGAAAGCAGTTCCCAGAAAAAGCTGTGGTTCCAATGGCCACCGCCATTGTTGCGTACTGCTGGTGAAATTTTACCGGCATTCGCAACCAGTTCCTCAAGCGATTTATTTTCATGTTCTGTACCGGCGATTGCCTTATTCAGATTATCAACATAAGCCTGGTGGTGTTTGCCATGATGAATTTCCATCGTCTGTTTGTCGATATGCGGTTCCAGTGCATCGTGTGCATAGGGAAGCGCAGGTAGTGTAAATGCCATAACTATTGAATTTAAAATGTAGAAATCTGATTACTATATACAACGGATAACAAATTTATTACGTTCCGGTTGACGGCAGGCCAAATAAGGTGATCAGTTTAAAATTCTGCGTGTTTTTGCAGGTTTTTGAAACTTTAAGCATAGTGTTTCTCAATTTTTTCCAGAGTTTGCAGATTTATAAGCCGCTTTTTGCCTAATTTTCATGTCTTCAATTACAACTGCATCATTAAAAAACTAATTCAAATGAGAACTATCATCCATCTTATCTGTTGGCTGATGATACTCCCCTTGGGTGTATTTAGCCAAACTCGGGTTTTGACGGGGACGGTAAAAACAAACAACGGCGATCCGGTTCCATTCGCTACAGTAGAGCAGAAAGGTACCACGACAGTCGTAAATGCCAATGAAAATGGCCAGTACAGTATTCCGGTAGCAGGATCCAATGTAGTACTGGTGGTGAGTTCCGCGGGTTTTGCCGCTCGCGAGATCACTGTGGGCGCCGCGTCAACCTTTGAAATCAATCTAGAATCATCAGGTAATCTATCCGAAGTCGTGGTCACCGCTTTCGGTATCAAGAAAGAAAAGCGGGAACTCGGATTTACGGTACAACAGGTCGACAATAAAGACCTAAACATCAATCGTCAATCCAATGTTGTAAATGCACTCCAGGGTAAAGTGGCGGGTGTGCAGATTTCCAGTTCAGGTGGTGGCCCCGGGCAGGGCGCAAGGATTTTGATCCGCGGTATTAACTCACTCGACGGGGGAAGAAATAACCAGCCGTTATTTATTGTCGACGGAGTTGAGATCGACAACAGCACTTATACAACAGGTGGTGCAGAGACCCGCGGTATGTCAAACAGGGCTGCCGACATCAATCCTGACGATATTGAAACTGTTTCGGTATTGCGTGGCGGTGCTGCTACGGCACTTTATGGTATCAGGGCTGCCAACGGCGCAATTTTGATCACCACAAAATCTGCCCGCGCCGGCAAGATCAGGGTAGGTTACAGTGGCATGTATAGTATAGATGAGATTAACAAAATACCCGATGTACAGGATAAATTCTCCATGGGTTACCTTGGTGTATATGACCCCCAGAGTTTCTGGCCTTCATGGGGACCCCCGGTTGCTCAAGCCAAAGCGCTTGATCCAACACACCCCGACAGGGTCTTTAATAATTTCGATCGCGGTTATCGCCAGGGGCACCAGACACGTCATACCATCAACCTGACAGGCGGAACTGAGACAGTACAACTTGCTGGATCGATGTCATACTTTCAACAGGATGGTATCATTCCCTTCAGCGATTACAAAAGTTATAATGCAAGACTGAATTCCCAGTTCAATATCAGCCCGAAATTTAAAGCTGGAGCATCAGTTAACTTCATCAATTCAGGTGGTGGCCGTGTGAATTCAGACAGGTATGGCGAACAATTGATCTATTGGTCGCAACGCTGGGATGTGATGGACTACATTAAACCTGACGGCACCCAGAAAAACTATGGACCTGAAAATGATAATCCGGTTTATACGTTAGCTACCAATCGTTTTGTAGACAATGTAAACCGTACCATTGCAAGCGCCTATTTTAACTATACGCCTGTAAAATGGTTAACCTTTAGCTATAGGTTTGGTAACGACTTTTACGTTGATGCTCGTACTCACACGGCACCCGGACCAAAAGGTACAGTGGGAGAATTGATCAATGGTGATAATGGTATGGGCTTTATCAGTGAGTATAACCTCAAGAGCAGGATTATTACATCCACCGCTATGGCAAATATCAACCATAACATCACCGATGATTTCAGTGTTGATTTCAAACTTGGTCATGACTTAAGGGATTCCAGGGTAAGAAGAGTGAGCACTGAGGGTGATACACTCGTAGTGCCTGACCTTTTCCTGATGCAAAACACTAAGAGAGTTCTGGCCAACAGTTATATTTATGATTACAGGAACTATGGTGTCTTTGCTGATCTAACACTGGGTTGGAAAAATCTTTTGTTCCTGAACGTTACCGGTCGTAATGACTGGACTTCGACACTTTCTCCCGACAACAGGAGTTATTTCTATCCTTCAGCGAGCCTAAGCTATGTTTTCAGCGAGCAGATATCATTGCCAAGGTGGTTTGACTATGGTAAGCTTAAATTTTCTTATGCAAAACTCGGTAAGGATGGTGAACCCTATGCTATCGTAACTGGTTTTGTACCCGGTACGCCGATCGGCTCTTCCGTTCCTTTCACACAGGTGAATACGTTGGGTAATCCCAACCTGAGACCCGAGTTTACTTCTACTTATGAACTCGGTACTGAGCTGCGTTTCCTGAAGAATCGTCTCGGCCTCGAGGTTACAGTCTATCAGTCGAAGAGTAAGGACCTGATCGTGCCGGCTAAAATATCTAATGCAACCGGCTATGATGAAGCACAGGTAAATGCTGGTGAACTCGAAAATAAAGGTCTGGAAATTACTTTATCTGCTATACCGGTAAAGACCAGGAACCTGACCTGGGAAATGCGCTATAATTTCTCTACCAATACAAATAAGGTCATCAAACTGAACGAAGGTCTGAATGAAATTGTATTAGGTTCACAGTTTGGATATAGCAGCTCAACTGTTACCTCCAAACTGACACCTGGCTATGCATACGGTGCGATGTATGGCAGAAGCTACAGACGTTATTATGGTTCTAAAGTAGACGATGGAGTTACAATTGCGAAGGATCAACCCTGGTTGATCGGTGCAAATGGTTTCCCCGTCATCGATACAAGGCAACGTTATCTTGGAAATTCCTTCCCCAAATGGATATTCAATACTACGCAAACCGTGAGTTACAAAAATTTCTCACTGTCAGCATTACTTGATGTTCGCGAAGGTCAGTATCGTTACAACCAGTTTGCCAACTTCATGGCGGCATTTGGAACTGCGAAGTTCACTGAGAACAGAACAGAGATGATCGTATTTGATGGTGTACTCGCCGATGGGTCACCCAATACCAAATCAGTATATCTCGGGCAGGCAGTAGGTCCGGATGGTGTGGACTATGGTAATGGTTATTATCGTAACTATTATCGTGGTGCATCCGAATTTTTTATCGAAGATGCATCATGGATTAGGTTGAGGTCAGTTTCACTCGCTTATACCGTTCCGGCTAATATACTTTCCAAAACAAAAGCAATCACTGGCGCTACCATTTCTTTTACCGGCAACAACCTTTGGTTGAAAACTGATTTTACAGGATTTGATCCTGAATCGAGCTCAAACCCCGCTGGTAGCAATACTTCAGATGCATTTTCAGGATTTACTTATCCCGGCATTCGGAGTTACCTGGTTAGCTTAAACCTTCAATTCTAAATTTGGAACTATGTTAAAGAAAATAATATATATAGCGCTTTTGCCGATGCTGGTAGCCAGCATGTCAGGCTGTAAAAAGGGTTATCTCGATATTAACCAGTCTAACCCTAATCAAACGGATAACCCGCCGATAGGTGCGTTATTGTCATACGTGACTTCAGAAACGGGGCTCAACGTATATCGTGCTGGATATTTCACATCTTACTATATGCAATACCTGGCTTCTTCTACCATATCAAGCGGATCGGATACATACGATGATGTGGATCGGAGCAGCATCTGGCAAACTGTATACAACGTAATAACTGATAGCCGGGTAATGATAGAGGTGGCTGAGGAAGCCAATGGCTACCATCACATAGGTGTGGCAAAACTGACTGAAGCGATGAACATGAGCCTTCTCATCGATCTCTTTGGTGATGTACCTTACAGCGAAGCCTGGGATAAAAGCAATTTTAAACCGGCGTACGACAACGCCCAGGATGTTTACAACGCCTGCCTGGCCCTGATTGATGCAGCGCTTACAGAGTTTAATAAAGCCGATCCTGGTGTTGCGCTTGATGCAGCCAATGACTTAATACATGGCGGAAATGTAAATGCGTGGAAAAAAACAGCCAATGCATTAAAGGCAAGATTGCTTAACAGGGTAAGCAAGACAGCTGGTTACAATTCTGCAAGTATCCTGGCAGCTCTTGCTGGTGCATACACGTCCAACGCCGATGATGCGCAGCTGAGCAGCTTTGTGGCACGCAGTCCCTGGAACCAGGTAGCTTACAATAATACAGTCCTTTTGTTAGATGGATGGCTCAGCGAACAGTATGTAGATGCACTCGACGGCACAACTTATGGTTATACGGATCCTCGTCTTCCCCTGGTTGCAACGCTTACCAAATTTAGCGACTATCGTGGCACACCGAATGGTGCAGGTCGTGTAGGTACCGGTACGGATGATGAGGAGAGCTATCTTTCTGTTGATGGATTTTACTCCAAAGCCGGTGCACCATTACAACTCATCACTTATGCCGAAATGAAATTCATCGAATCTGAAGCAAAATTCGCGACCGATAAACCAGGATCATACCAGGCCTACCTCGATGGTATTGCAGCCCATATGGACAAACTGGGTGTAAGCCCCGCGAATAAAGCGGCATACCTTGCAAACCCTGCTGTATCAGTAGGCTCCGGGGCTTTTACCAAAGAGCTTTTATTTAAGGAAAAATATATAGCCATGTTCCTGCATCCCGAATCCTGGACCGATGCACGCAGGAATGACTACAACTATGAGGACTTTAGTTTGCCTGCCAACTCAGTACTTAATACATTTATACGCCGGGTAGGATATCCGTCTACCGAAGTAGCCAGGAATGGAGAGAATGTACCGTCCATTTCCGGACTCGACCAGAAACTTTGGTGGGATCAATAAGCAGATTGTTCTCGTAATTAGAAAAAGGGTCGCATTATTTGCGGCCCTTTTTGTGCTTAAACATTAAACTGCAAAGATTTACTATCTCTACCTTTTTGATTTGAAAAAGTCTTTCATCAGCCTTGCACATTCTTCTTTCATCACGCCACGTATCAATTCAGTTTTTGGATGAAACGGCCAGTTAGAGGACGTCGTTTTTTTATAGCCATTTTTTTCATCGTCCGCTCCATAAAT
>JAEYOL010000097.1 GCA_023411775.1 Bacteroidota bacterium
GTAAGAAAACCTTTCTTGAAGCTGGCGGCGAATCTTATCGTATGATCCCATGCCTCAATACCAACCCGGTGTGGGTAAATGCGTTGAAGACATTGATCCATAATGCGGCTGACTGAGATAGCATTAACATACAAATACGAAAATTTTAAACCGGCCATGTTCCTTTACCTCAAAGCGCTGCATATCATCTTCATCGTGACATGGTTTAGTGGTTTGTTCTACATGGTAAGGTTGTTAATTTATAATACAGAAGCAGGAGAAAAGCCCGAACCCGAGAAAACCATATTGCAAAATCAGTTTGTAATAATGATCAAAAGACTTTGGTATGGCATTACCTGGCCATCAGCTATTCTCACCCTGGTATTGGGCGGCTGGTTGTTGACATTATACGATCAGTTGCCTGCGTGGCTGGTCATCAAACTTTGTTTTGTAGCGGGATTGTACCTATACCATTATTCAATCCATCTGCTCGTTTCCCGACAATTAAAAGGTATATTTCGTTACACTTCTCAGCAGCTTCGTATCTGGAATGAAGTAGCAACCGTTTTTTTAGTGGCCATCGTGATGCTGGTGGTGGTTAAACAAAGCCTGAGCTTTGTATGGGGGCTTGTCGGATTAATTTTACTGGTAGTGTTGCTGATGTCGGCCATACGCATCTACAAATTGTTACGCCAAAAGAAACAATAGATTTTTTAAAATGTGCTTATGATATCAATTCCTATAGCCCGGCAACTGATCTTGTCGTTACCGGAAGTAGAAGAGAAATCTCATTTTGAAAAACCGGATTTCAGGATTAAGAATAAAGTCTTTGCTGTTTTACATATTGATAAATCTTCAGTCGTGGTAAAGTTTAACCTCACCGATCAATCTGTATTCTGCGCCTTCGATCCTCAGGTTATTTACCCAATCCCCGGTGGCTGGGGCAGGCGCGGCTGGACTGTGATCAACTTAAAGAAGGTTAAGAAGTCGATGCTGAAGGACGCATTAACCACATCATGGAAAACCGTAGCGCCACCAACCCTTCGTCGAAAATATTTCCCTGAGGAGTAGTCGTTTTTTGGGTTAATTTAGACGGATAACAGCTTATGAAAACATTGTTGTTTATTTTTCTTATGATTGCCTATTCGGCTAAACCGCAATCGCCGGCTGCTATGAAGTCTATCGATTCATTGTTCAATTCCTGGTTTGAAACCGGCAAACCCGGCGGAGCAGTCCTGATCGCTAAAGATGACAAATGGATCTATAAGAGAGGATTTGGCACGGCGGATTTGGAAACACAAACTCCCATTTCTCCCCAAACACTGTTTAATACCGGTTCTATTACTAAGACCTTTGTAGCGTATGGTATTCTTAAACTGGCGTCGGAAGGCAGGCTTTCGCTGGAGGATGATCTTTACAAATATTTTCCCGACTTCAAAAACCCGGGCATTGCCCGCCAGGTGAAAATTTATCACCTGCTTACGCATAGTTCCGGATTGCCCGATAGTCGAAGGGTAAAGGAGGAGCATGAATTTTACCTTACCGCAAAGGATGAAGAAAACTTTGCTCCGCTAAAAGAAACATCACAATTATTATTTGAACCCGGTACTCGTTACCGGTACTCTAATCCTGCTTTTAACGGGCTTGCCCTGGTCATTGAAAAAGTGGCGGGGGAGAAGTGGCAGCATTATATAAAGAAAAACATTTTTGACCCGGCTGGAATGAAAACCTCAACGATCACGGATGGCCCTCACCCGGAAAGCGGTGTTTCGCATGCATATGTCTCAACCGCTACGGGTGGTTTTGAGGAACTCGATTACGGAGAGGAACCGACATTTGCTGCTGCGGGAAATGGTGGCGTGTGGAGTACGGTGGAAGAACTTTGGCTATATGAGCAGGCCGTCCAGAAGAATCTTTTCCTCGATAAAAAATGGACCGATCTTTCCCGAACTAAATTTCCTTTAGACGGATGGATTGATTCTATCCCGCAGCGGCTCGGACTGAGTTGGTTTATAACACAAGAAAGAGGCCTCGATATGATAGGGCATACCGGCTCACAGGGTGGATTTATCAGCGATTATCTTTGGCTTCCGTCAAAAAAAATATTTTATGTATTGTTGTGCAATATTCCCAAACCTATCAAAGAGATCAGGGCGGGGCTGTTTGACATTTTAGCAAAGCAAAACTGGCTGGATTAAATAAAACGGTATGAAGAAAATTGTTTATGGACTCACCACGCTCATGTTCCTTTCTCTGTTATTGTTTTCCTTTATAAAAAATACAGCCAGGCAAGCATCGGATCTGGCGGTGATCGCATATTACTCAGGGAACAGCAAAACGATCGATAATTACGCCGTAGAAAAGCTGACGCATATTATCTACAGCTTTTGTCACCTCGATGGGAACCGGTTAAAAGTAGACGATGCAAATGATTCAGCCACGATCAAAAAACTCGTCTCGCTGAAAAAAAAGAATCCCCGTCTGAAAGTGCTGCTTTCACTGGGGGGATGGGGCGGTTGTAAAACCTGCTCTCCGGTATTTTCATCAGAAAAGGGACGGAAGGAATTTGCAGCTTCTGTAAAGGAGGTGAACAGTTATTTTGGCACCGACGGTATTGATCTCGACTGGGAATACCCGGCGATTGAGGGCCACCCCGGACATGAATACCGCGATGAAGATCGACCCAATTTCACTGCCCTGGTAAAGGAACTTCGAAAAAGCCTCGGCAAGCAACATGAACTGACTTTTGCCGCGGGTGGATTTCTTAAATTTCTTGAAGAGTCCATCGAGTGGAGAGAAGTGATGGCGGAAGTAGACTATGTGAACCTGATGAGTTATGACCTGATCAATGGCTATAGTACAGTAACTGGTCATCACACGGCTTTATACCCAAATCCGCAACAGGCAGTGTCGGCCGATCATGCGATCAGCTGGCTGGATTCAATTGGTGTCCCGCTAAGTAAAGTGGTGATAGGTGCCGCCTTTTATGCGCGCACCTGGGAGAATGTTGAGGATACTAACAACGGGCTATACCAGGCCGGTAAGTTTAAGAGCTCAGTTCCATACCGTGTCTTCGGTGAAAGACTTAGTACCGGGCAGGGTTATACTTTTCACCACGATACGATCTCCAAAGCGACCCATGCTTATAATGCAGCTACAAAGACTTTTGCCACTTTCGATGACCCCCGCTCAGTTGCGGAAAAAACCCGTTATGCAAAACGAAGAGGCCTTAAGGGTATAATGTTCTGGGAGCTTACACTCGACAGCCCGAAAGACGGGCTTCTCGATGTGATCGATCGAACAAAGAAGGAAAAATAATTCAGGACATTACCTCCACGAACAATAGACGTCAGGCCTTGCCCTGATAATTGGAGTTAAAAAATTTTTACAATCATGTTTAAGGTGCTTTCTCTTTTCTTGTTATTAGTTTCTTATATTTCTGCCAGCGGGCAGCTTCATTGGGTCAATATGGATACAGCATTCGGCGATCTGCCCGCATCTGTACATATTTACAAATCAAATACTGCTTTGGACGGTAAACCCAGTATTGCCTGGTACCTCGAAGCAGATCTTCGCGACCGCCAACTTGAATTTACAACCGATACCACACTGCAGCGTAGGTTCACACCGCAACAGTTTTATGAAAAAAATAATAACCCGCTGGTTGTCGTAAACACCACTTTTTTCTCCTTTGCAACCAACCAAAACCTCAACCTGGTGATCCGGGATGGCCGGTTGGTGAGTTATAATATCCATTCGATAGCAGGGCGTGGTAAAGACACGCTGACTTATCTGCATCCACTTGGCAGCGCGATCGGTATTTCCAAGAAGAGAAAAGCGGATGTGAGCTGGCTATATACCGATTCCACAAAAAAATTCCCATTAGCCCTGCAGGCGCCACGGGCTGCCGCCAGGGATTCTAATAATTATTATCGTTCATCAGCAGTAAAAAAATCGGGTGCCAAAAAATGGAAGATGCAAACAGCCGTGGGTGGTGGCCCTGTGCTGGTACAGGATGGCAGGGTAAAGGTCACGAACGAGGAAGAAAGGAAATTTTATGGGAAAGCCATAAACGACAAACATCCGCGAACCGCAATCGGCTATACAAAAGACGATAAGCTTATTATTTTAATGATCGAAGGACGTAACCCGGGTGTTGCCGAAGGCGCCAGCCTGACGCAATTGGCTGAGATATTCACCCAGCTCGGTGCCGTCGAGGCTTTGAACCTTGATGGCGGGGGAAGCAGTTGTATGCTGGTGAATGGAAGAGAGACAATACATCCTTCCGATAAAAAACAAAGACCCGTACCCGCTGTGTTGATGATAAAGAAAAAATCCTGACAGCGGGCTCGTGGTCAATTAACACCTTGTTTATATTAAAAGGAAAAGCTGTCCCAAACGGCACAGCTTTTCTTTTTATACGAATGGAGAAGCTTACAGGTGAGCTTCGATCTTTTTTACAAAATTGCCTTTGGGCTGCGCACCAACCAGTTTATCGACCACCTGGCCCCCTTTAATGAAAAGGATAGCCGGAATGGAGGTAATACCGTAGTTCATGGAGACCTGTGGGTTGTTGTCAACGTTCACTTTACCTACGTTCACTTTACCATCATATTCCTTGGAAAGTTCTTCGATCACGGGTCCGATCGCACGGCAGGGCCCGCACCATTCTGCCCAAAAGTCAACTACGGTCAGTTTATCCGAAGCCAGCACATCAGTCTGGAAGTTTGCATCATTGAATTCTTTTGCCATTTTATGTATTTTAAGTTTTTAGATTTCGGTCTATAGTCCCGGGGGGTGCAAATTTAAGTCCGTATCTATTAACAGGCAGGTATGGCATAAAGTTGTGTAAAACTTGTCATTTATTGGACCCTACGCCTACACTCTTCTGCCTTTATTGCTGGTCTTTAGATCAAGTGTTAAAAGCTTTAAGAATTGGTGAGCACCGCCACATCCACATCCTGTTTTTCCTCCAGGAAATGAATCAGTTCTTCGTTCATTTCTATACCGCGTCCGGTTGTTAACATGCTGATTTTTAAATCTTTTTTAGGGTCATTTACAATTAATCTTAAAGATGTATTGCCGGGAAAATTCCTGATGTTCTTTTCGATAAACCCGATCATATCCGCATCGATATCACGCGGATGGATTTGAACACTGACCTGCCTGGTCAATAGTTTTTTGAGGGTCTCGGCCAGAACCACCTGCTGTACTTTGAATTCGAATTCAGACTGGTTGTAGCGTTGTTTGAAATAGCCGGTGATGCAAACAGAAGCGCCCGGTTGCAGGTAAGGAGATAGCCTCAAATAATCCTCGCTAAACAGTACAAATTCGGTCTTGCCCGAAAAATCCTCTACAATATAGCTTCCGTACTTATTACCTGATTTTTGGGCGACCCTGTGTTGCGCGCCGGTAACTAACGCGATGAGTCGGAACATCCTGCCCGGGTTCGATTGCAGCTTGATTGATTCGCGAAACTCATTAAAATCGGAAATACTGGTGATGCCATAGTGTTTCATCTCAAACCGGTAATGATCCAACGGGTGCCCGCTCAGGAACATGCCGGTGACTTCTTTTTCATTCTCCAGTTGTGTAACCAGGGCCCAGGGTGCACAGTCGGGCAGGCGGGGAGGGGGTATTTCCATGCTTACGGGCAGGTCTCCGAATAGCGTATTGGCCGTATTGGCATTTTGCGAGGAGATGATCTGTCCGTATTTGATTATCCTTTCAAGACCATTGGCCGTTTCGCCTTCCGGCACACAGAAATACTGGGCGCGATGATGTTGTGTGAAGCAATCGAATCCGCCTGCGTAAGCAAGGCTTTCCAACGTCTTTTTATTTACCGTACGCTGGTTGATCCTTTTGATGAAATTAAAAATATCACTATATGGCCCAGCTTTTTTTCGCTCGGCGATGATACTCTCCACCGCTGCCTCACCAACACCCTTGAGACCACCCAGGCCAAACCGGATCTCGCCGGCCTTATTCACGGCGAAGCCCTTCAGGGATTCGTTGATATCGGGTCCAAGCACTTTCAGGCCCATCCGCTTACACTCTTCCATGAAGAAAGTGATCTTATCAATACTACCGGCATTGTTAAGCACCGCAGCCATGTATTCGGCGGGATAATGCGCTTTTAAATAAGCCGTTTGATAAGCCACAAAGGCATAGCAGGTGGAATGCGATTTATTGAAGGCATACTGGGCAAACGCTTCCCAGTCGGACCAGATCTTTTCAAGGGTTTCCGCAGGCAACGACCTCGCCGTGGCGCCCTCGATAAACTGCGCCTTCATTTTATCGAGCACCGCTTTTTGCTTTTTACCCATGGCTTTACGCAGTACATCAGCATCACCTTTACTAAAGCCAGCCAGTTTTTGCGCAAGCAACATCACCTGTTCCTGGTAAACGGTGATACCGTATGTCTCTTCCAGGTATTCCCGCATTTCAGGCAGGTCATAAGTGATCGGCTCCCGCCCATGTTTACGGTCTACGTAGTTGGGAATATAAGCCATTGGACCCGGGCGGTATAATGCGTTCATCGCAATCAGGTCACCGAATTTATCCGGCTTCAGTTCACGCAGGTACTTCTGCATACCGGCACTTTCAAACTGGAATGTGCCCACCGTTGCAGCCTGCTGGTAAAGTTCAAATGTCTTTTGATCGTCAAGCGGGATATTATCGATGTCGATTTCGATACCATGGTTCTGCTTAATGAGCGCCAACGCGTTTTTAATGATCGTCAGCGTTTTCAAGCCCAGGAAGTCCATCTTGATAACACCCGCTTCTTCGATCACATTTCCTTCGATCTGGGTTACCCAAAGTGGTGAATCTTTGGCTACGGCCACCGGGATCAGTTCGGTCAGGTCTTTGGGTGCAATGATGATCCCCGCGGCATGGATACCCGTATTCCGCACCGAACCTTCCAGTCTTTCTGCTTCATGCAATACTTTACTAAGCAGGGTATCTTCCTGGCTATAGATATCCCGGATCTTTTTTACATTTTCAAGATCATCGCCGCTGAATCCTTCTTTTTCTTCTAGTGATTTTTCGCCGTCCTTCGATTTCAATGGAGCGTGTAACACCCTTTTAAGTTCTACGCCGGGTCGCTCCGGTACCAGTTTGGCGAGTGCATTCGATTCAGGCAATGGAAGGTCCATTACTCTTGCCACATCTTTGATACTCGACTTGGCGGCCATCGTGCCGTAGGTGATGATCTGCGCTACCTGGTTTTTACCATATTTATCAACCACATAATCGATCACTTTTTGCCGGCCTTCATCATCAAAATCCGTATCAATATCAGGCATCGATTTACGATCAGGATTAAGAAAACGCTCAAACAGCAGGTTGTACTTTATCGGATCGATATTGGTAATGCCGGTACAATACGCCACTACCGAACCCGCAGCCGAACCCCGACCCGGGCCGATAAATACACCGATCTCGCGGCCGGCTTTAATGAAATCGCTTACGATCAGGAAGTAACCGGCAAAACCCATGGTCTTTATCGTGAACAATTCGAACCGTATGCGTTCGTCGATCTCGGGTGTGATCTCTGCATAACGTTTTTTCGCGCCTTCCCAGGTTATATGTTCGAGGTATTCATCCTGCGTCGAAAATTCTTTCGGTACCTGGAAAAAAGGAAGAAGAATATCCCTTTTCAGGTTGAGGATATCAATTTTATCTACGATCTCGTTGGTGTTGTCGATCGCCTGTGGAATATCATGAAACACACGGGTCATTTCTTCCGTGGTCTTGAAATAGAACTGGTCGTTTGGAAATGCAAACCTTTTGCCTTTGATATTGATATCATCATCTGCAAAATCGCGAAGTGCGGGTGTGGTGATCTTTTCGCCTGTATTGATACAAAGTAAAATATCGTGTGCGTTGAAGTCGCTTTGCTCTACGTAGTGCGAATCATTGCTCGCAATCACTTTTACATTGTACTTCTTCGCAAACTTTAATAATATTTCATTCACCCGGTCCTGTTCAGGCATACCATGCCTTTGCAATTCCACGTAAAAATCTTCCTGGAAGATATTCAGCCACCACTTGAATTCGTTCTCGCCTTCTTCTTCTCCTTTTCTTAAAATAGCCTGTGGTACCGAAGCTCCCAGGCAACAGGTTGTTGCGATCAGGCCTTCATGGTATTGCAGAATTAGCTCTTTATCGATCCGGGGGTATTTGCTGTACATACCTTCGATAAATCCAAGTGAAGTAAGTTTTACAAGGTTGCGATATCCCAGGTCATTTTTAGCCAGCAGGATCTGGTGATGGCGAACATCCTTTTGCTCTTTAGTAAACGTTTTTTGATGGCGGTTGACAGTGATATAAAATTCACAACCTACCACGGGCTTTACTTTCAATTTGCCATTTTCATCTTTATGCTTATATGCTTCCGCAACAAATTCAAAAGCGCCAAACATATTACCATGATCGCTGATCGCCAGTGCAGGCATGCCATCCTTTATTGCTTTCTTATAAAGATTTTGTATCGATGCAGCGCCGTCGAGCAGGGAGAACTGGGTGTGGACGTGTAAATGTGAGAACTTCATGGCACAATATCAAAAATGAAAAATCAGGGACTCAAAAGTGGAAGCTACAATATCTTTCTGTCTTTTTGCCTGGCGGCAGAATTCAAAACCAATCATGTGGCAAATTTCCGGTTTCTTTAGGGAAATTGAGTTTTGAATTTTCTACATCTGTTGACACGGAGTGTGGAATATTATTTTTTATTGAAACTGAAGATGCTGATCGCACCGCGGTTGTAACTGCATACCCAGGCTTCCAGCCGGTCATCGTTTTCAAATATGTCCACACCTACCGGGTGACCCTTGCAGGGGAGCGAGACTACTTTTTCAAAACCCTGGTCCTTAATCTTGAAAACCTGTACGGTATCGCTACTATAACAGGTTACAAATAAGAACTTTTGATTTTTTGACAGCATGATCGTCCTGGGCTGCGCGGCTGTTTTGGTGCTGAACAACGTTTTACCTGTGTTGGCATCAAGGCAGGCAATTCGTCCCAGCCGGTTGTAGGAAACAAATATATGATTGGCAGTATCCATCACAATGTGCCTGGGATTTGATGCCACTTCAATAGTTTTTTCTTTCATCCATACAGAATTATTGATGACATCAATACTTGATCCGCCCATGATCGCCACGAAGGACCGGTTATTTTTATCATCGACTGCAATCCCACGCGGAATAGACGGTACCGCAACGCGGGCTACAGATTTTGCAAACGGGTATTCTGAAAGATTTGTTTCCAAAACACTCACATTGTAAGAATGCCAGTTGCTTACCAGCAAATGCCTGCTATCGCTGGTGCGGGAAACGATCTTGGGCGTCTTCCCGGTTTTGATGATAGGAATGTAAAACGAATCAACTGCTGCACTGTCGGGATAAGAAACAGTCACTTTTTTATCATGTTGTGTAACGGGTACACTCAGATTCGCCTGGATCGTATCCACCCTGATAGGTACAATTCCTGCTGCGTTATGGAGCGACACCCACAATATCCTGTCATCATGACTCAGGCAGGCTTCCACCGGCTTTTCTTCGAAAGAGGGGATGGGTTCATCTTTTTCATAATCCCACCCGGTGGCGGCTGTGGGTGTGAATTTAAACTCTCTCGTAATCTTACGTGTTGGCTGGTCAAACTCGTATATGCTCATACCTTCCAGGTTCATGGCATAAAGTCGGTTGCCCATGCTGTTGAACAACACTGATTTTGTACCGGGCGCGGCTTTCAACACTTCAACGGTATCATAAACAATTGCGTTATATGCTTTCTTTGAAAAGGCTGTAACCTGCAGCGGGATACTATCCGCATTATACCTTTCACTTACCGCGGGCAACTCAGATACAGTTGCAGTACGATCCTTTGTAGTATTGGCAGTTGATATGTTGCAGGAAGCAAACAGTACATACAAGGCGGGGAGGTGGAGAAGCGATCGCATCTTGACTTTAAATTATACAAATATTTCATTTGACAGATAAAAACTGGCAGGTATTCAGAAATAATCGTACATTATCAGGCAAATCGGTGATTTATACAATTTTGAATGTGAAAAAGCGTTAGGGAAAACCAGATTTTACCTATTTTTAGTTATATTTTTGCCCGCCTGTCAGTCAGGCAGGATTTTTGAACCTTGCGAAAAATTAAGAGAGTGCCAATGTTTAAAAAGATCGTTCCGGCTATAGCAGTTGTCGCTACCATGGCAAGCTGTTCTAGCATGAAACCCATGAATTCCAGCTTTAACAGGCAGGCTGCTGCTCCGCGTGAGGTGGCAAAACCGGTTCCTACGACTGACAACAATTCTGTTAAATTCCTCGATGATATTGCTGTTGAGCCAGCATCTTCTGTTAATACGATCAGAGCAGCATCGATCAAAACGAGCACAGGTAAACAATCGGGTTCAGTCAATAATTATCTTTCACGCACATCATCAGTGGAAAAGGCATCTGAACTTCAACTGAAATACGCGATTTTGTTAAATACTGAAGTAGAGTTGTTGCAGGACAATGTATTGCTTGAGCATGTGGATGAATGGTATGGGACCCGCTATCGTTATGGTGGCAGTACCAAAAGTGGTATTGACTGCTCGGCATTTGTTCAGGCCGTTTATCTTTCAGCCTTTGCAATTAGCCTTCCCCGGACAGCCAGGGATCAATATAGAAGTTCCCGTATTATTTCCGCTACAGAAGTAAAACCCGGTGACCTGGTATTTTTTAATACCACGGGCGGGATTTCACATGTGGGCATATACTTGCAGAATAATAAGTTCGCACACGCCTCTACATCTCAGGGTGTAACGGTAAGCGATATGTTTGATCCCTATTATCTCAAACGTTTTATTGGGATCGGTCGTATCGAAAAACCCGGCGCTAAGATCTCGGTCAAGTAGTTTTCCATTTTAATTTCTTTAATCTGCGTATTCCATTTTAAGTATTGGGAGGGATTTCGTTTTGTAGTTAATCTTCGTGCTCATCGTGTTTCCTCCGTGCTCATCGTGACCTAACTGGACACGGAGTACACGAAGTGCACACGAAGGACACGATGTGGGTTGAAAATTCTTCGTGCTCTTTGTGTTTCCTCCGTGCTCATCGTGACCTAACTGGACACGGAGTACACG
>JAEYOL010000128.1 GCA_023411775.1 Bacteroidota bacterium
TCGTGATATTATTGCCAAACCATTCGTGCCCGCTCTCGTGAATGATGATGAAATCAAATTTGGTACCCCAGCCGGTTGATGACAGGTCACTACCCAGGTAGCCGTTCAGGAACTGGTTGCCATATGCAATGCCACTTTGGTGCTCCATTCCCAGGTGTGGTGTCTCCACCAGTTTAAAACCGTCGCTGTAAAAAGGATAGGGGCCAAACCAGTCTTCAAAGCAATGGAGCATGGGTTTAGTATCGCGTCCAAAATGTCGTTTGGCTTTGTCGAGGTTATAGTCCATTACCCAGAAACTGCAGTCGAGATTACCCTTGACTCCTTTATACTTTTCGTCCCAGTTGACATACTTGCCAATATACGGTACGATATTATAGTTATTGATCGGATTTTTTACTTCCCAGGTCCAGGTAATGCTGCGATTTCGCTGTGCTTGTTTTTTTATCAGTCGCCCGTTGCCAACAGCCACCAGCGAATCCGGCGCGTTTATACTAAGGGTCGCGCCTTCATCGGGTTCATCACCCTGGTGGTCTTTGCAGGGATACCAGGCACTGGCGCCCAATCCCTGGCAGGCCACCGTCATCCAGGGGCGACCCTTCGCATCTTTTTCCCAGATCCATCCCCCATCCCAGGGCGGATTGGTCGCTTCCCGGGGTTTGCCAGAAAAGAAAATTTTTAATTTCAGCTTTGCCGGACCGGGCTTGTGTTTGAGCAGGGTGACAAACCATGCATTGCCATCCTTTTTGAAATCGAGCTTATGTTTTTCCTGGTACAAAATACTGTCTATGGACATAGGTTCCTGCAGGTCGATCTGCATGACAGGCTGATCGGGATAATCCCTGGTTTCAAATGTTATGATATTAGAACCAACAATCATCTTTTTATGATAATCAGGTTTTATAGAAAGATCATAACGGAGTACATTCCACCATGCACGTTCTTTGCCGATACTGCCACGCAGGGTATCCTGCCGGGTGAACTGTGCAAGCGCCGGATGCAGGCTAACCAATGAAACAAAAATTATAACTAATGTTTTTACGAAGTAAAAGGGCATGGCATCTTTTTGAATTGTAAATTTAGCGCCCATGTACAGAATGAACTTCAAAAGAAATTTTCAGCGGTCGATCCAAGCCATCACCGGCTTCGCAGTGGGTGCAGTGTTGCTACTAATTTCAGGTTGTGGCGCGGTAAGTAAAAAGGATAAAAAGATCTTTCACTATAACGAGCACTCCGGCATTTCCTCACTCGATCCGGCATTTGCAAAAGCCCAGGCTACGATGTGGCCCGCACACCAGTTATTTAATACCCTTGTGGAAGTAGACGACAGCCTGCGTATTGTGCCATCACTGGCGAAGTCGTGGGATATCTCTGAAGACCGGCTTAGTTATATTTTTCATTTGAGAGATGATGTTTTCTTTCATGATGATGAAGCTTTCGAAAATGGGAAAGGACGAAGGCTAACTGCTCATGATATTGTATACAGCCTGGGCAGGATCATTGATAGGAATACCGCCAGCCCGGGTGCATGGATCTTTAATGGTAAAGTTGATCCCGGTGATCCGTTTATAGCGATTGATGATACCACTTTCCGTTTAAAGCTGATCAGTCCATACAATCCTATACTCGGTATACTGTCGATGCAGTACTGCTCTATCGTGGCGAAAGAAGCGGTAGAAAAATACGGCAACAATTTCCGTCGACATCCTGTAGGCACCGGGCCGTTCCGTTTTGTTGCCTGGGAAGAAGGACAAGCCCTGGTATTAGCAAAGAATGATCACTACTTCGAGTTTGACAGCCTCGGCAACCGCCTGCCATACCTCGACGGAATCAAGATCAGTTTTTATGATAGCAAGGCCACAGAATTTTTGATGTTTCGCCAGGGCAAGCTCGATTTCATCAATGATATCGACGCGTCATTTAAAGATGAGATCCTGACAAAGAAGGGAACGCTTAGGGAAGACTGGGAAAATAAAGTGCGTTTGTCGGTGCATCCCTACCTGAATGTGGAGTACCTGGGTATTCTTGTTGATACAAATAATGTATTGGTAAAAAATTCGCCGGTAGCTATGAAGAAAGTCAGGCAGGCGATCAACTACGGTTTCGATCGCAGGAAGATGATCCTCTACCTGCGCAACTCCCTGGGTACACCGGCCGAATCGGGATTTGTTCCGAAAGGGCTTCCATCCTTCAACGAACAGTCGGTGAAAGGGTATCATTATGATCCCGCAAAAAGCAGGCAATTATTGGCAGAAGCCGGGTTTCCCAATGGTAAAGGTCTGCCTGTGATAAAACTGCTTACGATTGCGTTGTATTCAGACATGGGTGATTTTATTGCGAAGCAACTAGGTGATATCGGCATCCCGGTGCAGGTAGAAACGGTGCAAAAGGCTTTGTTGCTCGACATGACTTCCAATTCAAGAGCGTTGTTCTTTCGGGGAAGCTGGATTGCTGATTATCCGGATGCAGAAAATTATCTTTCGGTTTTTTATTCACGTAACCCTGCACCTCCCAATTATACAAGGTATAATAATCCAAAATTTGATGCGCTTTTTGAAAAAGCACTGGTGGAGGAAAATGATTCCGCACGATACAAACTATACCAGCAGGCAGATCAGCTTGTGCTGGAGGATGCACCTGTAGTCCCGCTATGGTACGATAAAGCCATACACCTGGTCAACCCCGACGTGAAAGGATTTGATCCAAACGCGCTAAACCTGCTAGAGCTGCGACGCGCAAAATTTGAAAGTAATTGACAGGGTTGAAGGTTGTTGAAGGTTGTTTAATGTCGTTATACAATAGTCAACTACATTCCACCATATTCAACAACCTTCAACAATAGAATTAGCAAGTGGGATTTTATTTCTTATAGGTAATGCGTATAAATACTCGGTAAAAATGCCCGTTTACCGTATTTTCCGAAAAAATATTTTGCTTCCTAAAGCCCTGAATTGTACCTGTTTACTATCCCTGGATCAAGCTGAAACCCGCGCTGGGCTTGCATAATAAAAAAACGCTGTTTACTTTCACATCAGCAAATGGTTCTTTTACCCCGTGATTTTTCCATTAAACAATGATTGCGGAAAATACGGAAGGAACCAGGGCCTGGTTTCAACAACAGGCCGGCATTAAACCTTAATTCGTGCGTATGAAAACAAACTCTACCCAGGTCGTTATTCTTAGGATCGTTTTGTTTATCCTGATCTGTCTTTATTCCTTTCTTGTTTTTGGACAGGAGCCTGTTTCACTGGAGTCAGGCCTGACAAATGAAGTAACGAGCACAGCCACCAGCCTGGCCGGCGAATGGGTCAGCACACCTAAAATGAGGATGGTGCGATAGAGATATCCCAAACCATGGCAGTTTTTAAAGCGTAATAGAAGAGATGCAGTTACCATTCAGTTCCCATCAATCTCAGAATTCCCCGGCGCCCGCCGGGGTTATTTTTTTAGTTTGTCTTTAAAGACTTTTTTGAACTTGTCGACTTTAGGCCTGATGACGACACGGCAATAGGGGTTATTGTTTTCGTTATTTTCAAAATATTGCTGGTGATAATCCTCAGCCGCGTAAAACTCTTTGAAAGCCGCGATCTCCGTAACGATCGGTTTATCAAAAGCACCACTCTTGTCTAAAGCTGATTTATACTCTTCCGCTTTTTGTTTCTGCTCTTCATTGTGATAAAATATCCCGCTCCTGTATTGCGTACCGATATCATTACCCTGGCGATTGAGGGTAGTAGGATCATGGGTTTCCCAAAATACTTCGAGCAGTTCGTCAAAACTGATCTTCTTTGGATCATAAACGATCTGCAGGCACTCAGCATGCCCGGTTTCTCCCGTGCATACTTCTTTATATGTTGGATTTTTTACCTTTCCGCCGGTATAGCCAGAGGTAGCACTGACCACACCGTCCAGTTGTTCGAATATGGCCTCGGTACACCAGAAACAACCATTGGCAAAGGTTGCCGTATCGGTACCGGGTATTTGATTTACAGCCTGGACAGCATTGGGCGCATTTGAGGAGTGTGTCATTTTAATCTTTTTTTCTGTTTGGGCGCAGGAAAGCAGGTTTACTATACTAATAACGCCAATAGTAAGGCATAGTTTAAGTGTGTGGTGCCGGGAGATATCCATGGTAAGGTTGTTTAAATGATGCCGGGTTAATACGCCGAATCTATAAAACCCGTATACAAATGTACATCTAACCATTGTTATTCAATTTTCATTAAACTCGGCCAACTTCTTAAAAAATTAATAAAAGTTTTTTGTTTTTTTCAAAATCTCCTTATTTTAGATTAACATTTTAATAAGAAACGACTGCTTCTGCCGGAGAAAATGGGAAAAAAGGCTTTTTATAAGGGTTTACTCTTCAGGGAACTTTATTTTTCCGGGCACCTTTCCTGTGCCGACCTGAGTGAACGTATCGGGAAAAGCATTCCTTTTACGATGAAAGTCCTGATGGAATTAATAGCGGAAGGCTATATTAAAGAATCAGGATATGCTCCTTCGAGCGGAGGAAGAAGACCAGTTACTTATTCTATTATTCCCGACACCATATATATAGTATCTGTTGCGATGGATCAGCTGGTCACCAGGATCAGTATCATGGACAGCGAGAATCGTCATATCAGCGATGTAAAAAAATTTGAACTGCCGCTGCTTAATAATCCAGGCGCTCCTTCCCAACTGGCTGACCGCATTATAGAGGTGATTGCTGAGTCCGGGATAGACAAAAAGAAGATCATGGGTGTAGGCATCGGGATGCCCGGTTTTATCGATTTCAAAAAAGGCATCAATTATTCTTTTCTCGAAAGCAAACCCAAGACGATCACACAATATCTCTCAGAGAAGATTGAATTGCCGGTGTATATAGATAATGACTCTAGCCTGATTGCGCTGGCCGAGTTTAGGTTTGGTGCGGCTCGTCATCGCAAAAATGCCATGGTGGTGAATATCAGCTGGGGTATCGGCCTGGGTATGATTTTGAACGGGGAGCTGTTTCGTGGACAAAACGGTTTTGCCGGTGAGTTCAGCCACATGCCTTTCTTTAATAATAATAAACTTTGTGTCTGTGGTAAAAGCGGTTGTCTTGAAACCGAAGCCTCTCTGGTGGTAGTGGTGGAAAAAGCTGCGGAAGGATTGAGAGCGGGCAGGTTATCAGGTGTAGGCAAGCAATTTCCCACAGGACATATAGAGAACGACTGGGAGTCCATTGTAAAAGCTGTTTACAAAGGTGACCAGTTTGTTGTAGAGCTCTTGTCAGAAACGGGATATAATATTGGTAAAGGTGTGGCGATTCTTATTCACCTGATGAATCCGGAAGCTGTGATCCTGAGCGGAAGGGGTGCGCTGGCTGGTAAAGTCTGGCAGGCACCCATACAGCAGGCATTGAATGAACACTGTATACCCCGTTTATCGGCAAATACGGTTGTTGAAATTTCAGACCTTGGACATGACGCGGAACTGATTGGTTCGGCAGCACTGGTTATGGAAAACCGTGTAAAGGAATACTCTGGATCGATAAAAAAGAAACATTCAAAGACAGATTCGAAAATCGTAGCAACATAACAATTCAACTAAACCAGATCTCAAACTTTTAATTAAACTTTAAAAACTCAACTGCAATGAAGAACAAACGATTACTGCTTGTGTGCTTCGTCCTGCTATTAGCCAATTCTCTTTTGCTGGCGCAGGGGGGGCGTACAATCACCGGCGTTGTGACCGGTGACGACGGCAGACCGGTCCCTGCTGCCACGGTCAGCATCAAGGGGACGACGCAGTCCGTAATTACGGACGAAAATGGTCGCTACAGCATTACGGTGCCCAACAACAGTGCTGTACTGGTTTTTAGCTCTGTAGGTTTTGGCTCTAGAGAACTAACTGTGGGAACTGCAAGTACCCTTAATATGGATCTAGTATCCGCTGCTACCGACCTGGGTGAGGTGGTAGTAACAACAGCGCTGGGTATTAAACGTCAGCAAAAATCCCTCGGCTATGCTGTACAGGAACTGCGTGGCACCGCACTGGTTGACGCTAAAGAAACCAACCTGGCTAATGCACTTTCTGGTAAAGTAGCAGGTCTGCAGGTTGTTCGCTCCAGCAATGGTGCGGGTGGTTCATCCAAGATCCTGCTTCGCGGTAATACCTCGCTGGTTGGAAACAACCAACCCCTGATCGTAGTAGATGGTACACCCATCGACAACTTTACCGGTACATCTGAAAACGGTTACTGGAGCGCAGGCTTCGACCGTGGTAATGGCCTGGGTGATATCAGTGCTGATGATATCGAAAGCATGTCGATCCTGAAAGGACCATCCGCCGCAGCCTTGTATGGTTCGCGTGCAGGTAATGGCGTTATCCTGATCACAACCAAATCCGGAAGAAAACAAGCGGGCCTGGGTATAACTTTCTCTATGACCCAGGGTATCGAAAACATTTTCCTCCGTCCTGAACTTCAGGATACATACGCAGAGGGTAGCGATAATATTTTCGACCCAACCAGCCAATTGAGCTGGGGGCCCAAAGCTGAAGGTCAATCCGTTACTAAATGGGATGGTACACAGTCTTCTCTGACCACCAGCCATGATAACGTAAAGAATTTCCTTCGTAATGGTACTACACAGAGTTATAATCTCGCCTTCCAGCAGCAGTTTGGCGGAACTTCTGTTTATTCATCCCTCAGTCGCTGGAACGACAGAAGCATCATCCCCGGTAACAAACTTGAAAGAACCAACCTGACCACCCGTGCTACAACCAGGTTTGGTAAAGACAACCGCTGGACAACCGATGTGAAATTTTCATACAATAATACTTCTGGTTTCAACAGACCGATCAATGGTCGCGATGTGAGCAATATTTTTGTTTTGTACAACCTGCCCAGAAGCCTTGATATCCGCGATTTCTCGGCTGCTACCAATGAGTTTGGTAACATGCTTTGGTATGAAGGTGCTCCCGGATGGCAAAACAACCCTTACTGGAACAACAAATACAACCTGAACCAGGATACCCGCGATCGTTTTATAATGACGGGCTCTGTGAAGTATGCTTTCACAAGCTGGCTGGATGCGGAACTGAGAGCGGGCGGCGATATTTACACAACCAATACACAACGTAAAGTGTATGCCGGTAGCAACCGTGCCAATGAATATTCAGAGGGTAAACAAACATTTACTGAAACCAACTACAGTGCTTTGCTGACTGCGAAGAAGGATAACGTGGTTGGAAAATTCGGCGGTGTGATCACTGCAGGTGGTAACCTGATGCACCAGCGCTTCAGCTCTCTTGGAATTAGCACGGGTCCACTGGAAGTACCTAATGTATTTTCACTCACTAACGGTCAGGGTGCACCGGGTATTGGCCAGGGTTATAGCCGTAAAAAAATTAATTCACTTTATGGTTCCGTGGGAGTTAACTATGATGGTTATCTCTACCTTGATGCGACTTTCCGTAACGACTGGTCTTCCGCGCTTATTGAAGAGAATCGTTCTTATTTCTATCCTTCTGTAAGTTTTGCATGGGTAGTAACAGATATGCTTGAAAAAATGGGTACCCGCATACCAGGCTGGATGGATTACGCCAAGTTGCGTGTGTCTCACGCTTCTGTGGGTAATGACCTTGCTCCTTATAGCCTGTATAACGGTTATGAGATCCGCAAAGACCCCAACAACAACACTTATGCGGTGCGCAATTCTCTGCTGAAAGATGAGAATGTAAAAAGTGAGTTGATCAAAAACCTTGAACTGGGCGCTGAAGCCCGCTTCTTTAACAACAGGCTGGGTATCGATTTCACATGGTATAAATCAAACGCTACCAACCAGCTGATCGCAATCCCGATGGACCCGCTCAGCGGTTACACCAACAGGATGGTGAATGCAGGTAATATCCAGAACAAGGGTATCGAGTTGATGGCCGATGTAAGAATACTTTCTAACCCCAATTCACTGGGATGGTCATTGATGGCTAACTACTCCAAGAACGAAAACAAGATCATCGACATCGCCAGCGACCTGGAAGTCACTGAATACCCGCTTGGCGCTTTTGATGACCTGTGTATCAGGGCAGCAACAGGTGGTCTCTATGGTGATATCTATGGAACAAGACTTCTGCGTGTAAAAGATCCGTCAAGCCAGCATTTCGGGCAGCTTTTATTGAATTCCAGTGGTCTTCCTCAAAGAGATGCTGAAATCGTGAAATTGGGTAACCAACAGGCAAAAGGATTATTGGGCGTGACTAATACCTTTACATACAAAGGCGTTGGGTTGTCATTCCTGGTTGATGCACGTTTGGGTGGTGAGATCTTCTCTGCTTCAAACGTGAGCCTGCAGGCAAGTGGCGCTGCAAAGGTGACAGCACCGAATGGCGACCGTTCATCATTTGTTGTAGATGGTGTGGTAATGGATCCCAACAACAATCCCATTAAGAATACCATTTCTGTAACTCCACAGCAATACTGGAGAACTTTGGCTACTTTAAATAACCTGGGTGTTGGCGAAGCTTACCTGTACGATGCAACGAATATCCGTTTGAGGAATGTTCAGATCAGCTACGACCTTCCCAAAGGCCTGCTGGCAAAATCTCCCATTCAACGTGCAAAAGTTGCATTGTCCTGCAATAACGTATGGATGATCAAGAGCCACCTGAATGGCATCGACCCGGAATCAGTATTCGCAACCGGAACAAACGCTGTAGGTTTTGAAAGTGGTGCTTTCCCAACAATGCGTTCTTTCCTGTTTAGCATATCACTCGGTTTTTAATTAAAAAAGCTAAAACAAATTATATGAAATCGATTTTAAAATATACCGGCATTCCCCTCGCAGCTGCCGTATTGCTGGGTGGATGTAACAAATTTGAAGAGATAAACCAGGATCCATACCTGGTGACAGAAAACCAGGTGCAGGTAGAATATTTTATCAACGGGGCTATCGTTGGCAGCCAGATGGACCCACATATTTCTGAGCGGGTATTTGTGCTTTATTGGAAAACCGCAGGTCGTCAGCAATTTGGTGGCGGTATCTCAAGCGGCGGTTACAACGACGGCTGGTCGAGCGACTATTATGGAAGTGGATACATGGGTGGATGGCTCAATGGTATTAATACCGGTATCCAGGTAGCTGAAAAACAGATCGCATCAGGTAATATCAAAGAATACACCAACAACCTGCTGCAGGTGGCTCGTATCTGGAGAGTGTACCTGATGAGTGAACTGGCTGATAACTTCGGACCAATTCCCATCAACGCCTTCCAGGGTGTTAACCCCGAGTTTTCTGATCTGAAGACTGTTTATTATTTCTTGCTGGATGAATTGAAGGACGCATCATCCAAATTGGATCTGTCTGTGACCGGTCCTGCTGCAAAATTTGACCAGGCTTATGGTTTCAATTATGCCAAATGGCAGAAATATGCTAACTCAATGCGTTTGAGACTGGCAATGCGCCTCTCAGAAGTTGACGAAAATAAGGCTAAGTCAGAGTTTGAAGCTGCAGCTGCTTTACCGCTGCTGACCGCCGCTGATGATGTATTCCAGGTTGCAGAAAAGCCAGGTTGGGATGCTCTGACAGGTGTAATGACCAGGGAATGGAATTATTACCAGATGTCTTCAACCATAAACAATATTTTCCTTGGCCTGGGTGGAATTAAATCTGAAGACCAACTGCCAGATGATATGCATGCCGCTATCAAAGATGCGGATTATATTGGGTTGAGATTTTTAAACCATTTCACTACGATGACCAATGACCCTTCTGCAGGATATTGGCTGGATGGTCTTCCTTACGCCATTGACCCGAGAGCGTATAAGGCTTATATTATCCCTGGTGATTTTGATAATCCTGATTTCAACGCTTATCCTTCCTGGGATAACAGTGCCAAGACCACCGCCCGTAATCTAGTAGATGATGCCGGTAATGTGGTAAAAACACTCGATGCGAAATATACCTGGAATGCACCCGTCAACGGCGATTGGGGTGCCAAAGGTGCGAAGAACCAGATCAGGTCTTACAATGGTGCTTTACCCCGTCATGGTCAAAAATTCAGAAACAGTACTAACAAGCGTATCTTCTTCGCCAACTGGGAAACTTATTTCCTCCTGGCTGAGGCTGCTGTAAGAGGATGGTCTGTACCGATGAGTGGCCAGGCGGCATACGAAGCTGGTATCGATGCAAATTTCGCATACTGGGGAGTTTCTGATTTCGCTGCTGATTACAAAAACTCTAACGATTATAACAGGGTAGGAACTTCCGTAGCCTGGAATCATACTACTGAACCTCCGGCTTCACATAGCATGGATTATATCGACGGTTATACCAACACTCCGGGTACTGCCAATGTGTTATATCCTGTCAATCACCTGTATAAGAATGGTACAGTTAAGAATGATCACCTTACAAAGATCATTACACAAAAGTTCATCGCACACACACCATGGCTGCCACTTGAAGCCTGGAGTGATCATCGTCGCCTTGGATTGCCATTCTTCGAAAATCCTGCTGTAGAAAATCCGCTTGTAAATATGCCAGCACTGAATGCCGGCAATTACATGACAAGCAATGTGAAATTCTTCCCGCAGCGTTTGAAGTACCCATCCAGCCTGCCTGCAAGCAACGCAGATGGATACGAACAGGCGGTTACTGCACTGGGTGGCCCCGATGAAGTGCTGACACCATTGTGGTGGGCTAAACATTAATCAGGATAATTTATATACAACTACGTTTCTCGTTAAGCAGTTGTTTTTGGCCGGTTGCAGTTGCAGCCGGCCTTTTTTTGGTCACGGAGGGCACGGAGTTTTGCACGAATACTCGGAGGACACGAAGTTTTGTATTAATTTCTCCGTGCTCTCCGTGAAATCCTCTGTGTACTCCGTGTCCTGATTTATGTCACGGAGGACACGAAGTACACACGGTGGACACTAAGTTTTGTATTACTT
>JAEYOL010000131.1 GCA_023411775.1 Bacteroidota bacterium
GTCAATGAAGACATGCGGGAAGCACAATCACTTAGTTTCCCGGTCACCCTGCTGGTCATTTTTTCCATTGCCATGATGTCTGTGGCGATGAACGATCCGACCGGTCCTGTCGCCGTCTGGGGCAGTATCATTCCTTTCAGTTCGCCGATCATTATGATGGCCCGTATCCCGTTTGGCGTGCCGGGAACCGTTCCATACTGGCAACTCGGACTTTCCATGGCCTTACTCATCGCCGGTTTCATCTTCGCTGTATGGCTTAGCGGAAAGATCTATCGCACGGGCATTCTCATGTATGGGAAAAAACCTACCTGGAAGGAGATGTTTAAATGGGCTTTCCGGAAAAGTTAGTCGGGAGTCTGGAGTCATCAGTTGGAAGTCACGAGGCCTTTGTTACTAAAGGTTTTCCATATTCTTACCGCCTTCCCGGCCAAAACCTGGCCGGTGTTAAAATTATGTTTAGTTGATAAACGGTATCATTCAATACGAAACTGATCGTATATTTGATACGAAGCTTTTCGTCAAACTAAACATGATAACCTTAAATTGAAAAAAATGAAACCACGATCAACCCGCAAGCCAGGCATTTATATGGCCGCTGCCCTGGCCGTAATTTTTGCCCTGGCGCTTATTTCCTGGGACCGCAAGCAGGAACAGGATAAAACATATGACAAAGACCATTATCAGGCAGATACCATACCCGGCAAAAAAGAAAGAAAGGTCCGTGACCTGGATGATGCAATACGCGAACTCGACGAGGTTGATATTGACCTGGAAATGGAAAAAGCCATGCGCAACGTTGAGAAAGCAATGAAAGACCTGGACTTCCAGAAAATGGAACTGGATGTTCAGCGTGCGATGCATGATGTAAACATGGAAAAGGTCAAAGCCGATGTTGAAAAAGCAATGAAAGAGGTTGATTTTAAGAAGATAGAGCAGGAAGTGAAAGAATCCATCGCAAAAATTGATTTTGAAAAAATCCAGCTGGAACTGGAAAAGGTAAAGGATATCGACATGAAAGAAATCCAGGCCAGCATGGATAAAGCCAGGGAAGAAATGAAAAAAATCGGGCCTCAGCTTGAAAAAGAACTAAAAGATGCAAAACTGCATATCGAAAAGGCCAAAGCCGAATTGAAAGAATACAAGACTTTCGTCGATGGCCTGGAAAACGATGGCCTGATCAATAAAAAACAGGGATATGAGATCGAACACAAGGATGGAAAACTAACAATCAACGGTAAAGAAGCGTCAGCTCAGACCTATCAGAAATATCGCAGCTTTCTTGAAAAGCATAAAAAATTCAATATCGAAAAATCCGATGACGACTTTGATATAGATATCGATTAGTCGAAGTTGATTTTTTTAAAAAAAATTCAGGGAGATCGAATGCAGTCATTTGCATTGATCTCCTTTTTCTTTTCCGAGCCCACCGTGTTTCGTCCGTGCTCTCCGTGACCATTTCCCGACGCAGATTTTCCCAAAACAAAAAAGGCCGTCTCCGGACAGCCTTTTTATTATTTTTTCGTGGCAACAAACTTAAAAATCAGCAAATAATAGTGCGGAGGGCACCAGGTCAAAATCCTTGCTTTCAATCATCTCTATATTGAGCTGGAAAGCTTCATCGGTCTTGATCACCACCTTTTCCTTTGTCACGCGCTTATAACCAGATTTTTCAAAAACAAACTTATAAGTACCTGGCTTTAGTTCATCAAAACCATAATTGCCAGCATCATCGGTTTGCACCGCTTTTTCCTTTTTGGAAACAAGGTATGCCGTAACTGTAACAGCCTTCAACGGCTTTTTGCTTTCCCCATGCAGGATCACTCCCATCAGTTCATTCTTTTTTCCTCCAATGGCAGGATCAGGTTCCGCTTTGGCCTGGGCGGCGGTAAATCCCAGAAGACCTATGCCTAATAACAGTAAACCGGGTTTCATCTGGTCATTATTAAGGTTAACAAATCAAGCTGAAACAGCTTTATAAAATTAATATTTTCCGATTGGATTCTGAACAGCTTCTGAAAATTCCGACCAAACTTTTTTTACGATATCCGATGCCGGTAAAATACGATCCAGCAGCGCACTAACCTGCCCTATCTCCAGTTCACCATCCTCCAGGTTACCTTCAAACATTCCCAGTTTGGCTCTTCCCCTTCCTAAAAGTGTCTTTAATTCTTCAATTGTTGCACCGCGCTCTTCAGCTTCCCGCACCTGGCGGTAAAATTTATTCCGGATCAGCCGGACCGGCGTGAGCTGTTTAAGCGTAAGCACCGTATCACCCTCCCCCGCATTAACTACCGCCTGCTTGAAACTGGTATGTGATGATGCCTCCTCACTGGCCACAAAGCGACTACCCATCTGTACTCCCGAAGCCCCCAGGACCATGGCTGCCAGCATTTGCCGCCCGGTTGCTATGCCTCCTGCCGCTATCACGGGTATAGTCACCGAATTCACGATCTGCGGTACCAATACCATGGTAGTCGTTTCCTCTCTCCCATTATGACCACCAGCTTCGAAGCCTTCCGCCACTACCGCATCGCAACCTGCCTCTTCGGCTTTCCTGGCAAATTTGGCGCTACTAACTACATGCACCACCGTTATCCCATGCTCTTTTAAAACGCCTGTCCAGGTCTTCGGATTGCCTGCCGACGTAAAAACGATCTTCACGCCGTTTTCGATTATTAGTTTTATATGCTTGTCAATATCCGGGTACAGCAGGGGTACATTTACCGCGAAGGGACGCTCAGTTGCGGCCTTGCACCTGGCAATATGCTCCTGTAAGACATCAGGATACATACTTCCGCTGCCTATCATACCCAAAGCCCCGGCATTACTCACCGCGCTGGCCAGCCGCCAGCCGCTGGCCCAGATCATCCCCGCCTGGATAATGGGATAGTCGATCTTAAACAGCTCTGTTATGGGATTCTTGAAACTGGTCATGGGAATTGAAGTGTTACCGGTTGGAGGTTTCACGGTGACCCTGCAAACTAAGAATTTTTAGCCCAGGTCGATATTGGTATTATCACCAATGCTTAACGTACGTGTTTCACCACGAAGACTGGTGTCGCTACCAATAATTGAAGCTTCCAGTACTATATCAAAAAGGTTGGAATAGGAACCGACAATCGAATTTCGCACGATGGAATAGTCCATGGTGGTGCTTTCGCCAATGGTAACATTCGGACCAATGATCGAGTTTTTGATATCACAACCCTCCCCAATACTAACCGGGGGGATAATCACGGTATTTTCAAAATTGTATTCGCTCTCGGATCTACGCTGAAACTTTTTTAACAACGTCGCATTCGACTCAAGCAGGGTTTCCTTGCGACCGCAATCAAACCAGCTCTCTACCTTAAATGGCCTGAACTTGACTCCCTGTTTCAGCATACAATCCAGGGCATCGGTCAGGCTGTATTCACCATGGGTGCGCAAACCTTGCAGGTAATTCATTTCAAGGCACTGGAACAATTGCGAACTCTCCTTGATCTTGTAAATCCCCACGAGCGCCATATTCGACTTTGGTATCTGCGGTTTCTCCACTACATGATCGATATACCCATGTTCATCAATTTCGGCTACACCAAATTCCCTGGGGTCGTCTACCTTTTTAACTCCCAGCATCGAGGAATCGCTATTCACAATCGCTTTCACATCAAACTCGCAGATAGTATCGCCCAAAACCACTATCACTTCATCGCCATTCACGGCCTCGCGGGCAATTTGTATGGCATGGCCAACCCCCTGGCGGTCGATTTGCTGCACATAATGAGCCTGCAGGTCGGGATAATTGGCTTTGACATAGTCCCGGATCTTATCGCCCAGGTAACCTACAATAAATATGAACTCAGTGATCCCCGCCTCGCGCATCTGGTCGATAATAATACTAAGCACGGTTTTACCGGCAAGCGGGATAAGAGCCTTTGGTTGTGTATAACTATGTGGGCGCAATTTGGTGCCTGCGCCTGCTACTGGAATGATTGCCTTCATTAATAACCACGTCCGCGTGAGCGAACTTTAAACCTAAATCAAGGGATTTAAGTTGGATTAATATTTTATTCGATATAAGCCCCGTCAATTCCGGGAAAAAGCTATCGAAAGTAAGGCTTTTTGGTACAATTAAAAACTTATCACCCTAATCGTAATTTCAATCCCTCCCAAACCTAATTTTGCAGCCTGAATTATTCTTCTTTCATCTTCTTCAACGCCCGGATATGCAAAAAGACACGCAACTTTTCGACCTGATCAATAAGGAATTGGCAAGACAGCGCAATGGTATTGAACTCATTGCTTCGGAAAACTTCACTTCCCTGCAGGTTATGCAGGCCATGGGTACCGTGCCGACCAACAAATACGCGGAAGGATACCCGGGCAAGCGCTATTATGGTGGCTGCGAAGTAGTGGATGAGATTGAAAACCTGGCGATCGAAAGACTGAAAAAGATCTTTAATGCGAGCTGGGCCAATGTTCAGCCACATAGTGGTGCACAGGCCAACGCGGCAGTTTTCCTGGCCTGCCTGAAACCTGGTGAGAAAGTCCTGGGCCTGGACCTGAGCATGGGGGGACACCTTACCCATGGCAGCCCCGCCAATTTTAGTGGTAAAAATTACCAGGCCTTGTTTTATGGCGTTATAAAAGAAACAGGACTGGTTGACTACGACCAGCTTGAAGCTACGGCCCTGAAAGAAAAACCAAAAATGATCATTTGTGGCGCTTCCGCATATAGCCGGGATTGGGATTATAAACGTATACGTGAGGTGGCTGATAAGATCGGCGCTGTGGTGATGGCTGATATCGCGCATCCTGCAGGTTTAATAGCCAAAGGTTTACTAAATGATCCCTTTGAGCATTGCCATATTATTACCTCTACTACCCACAAAACTTTACGCGGACCACGTGGAGGTATAATCATGCTCCGACACGATTTTGAAAACCCCTGGGGTATCAAAGATCCAAAAGGCAATACCCGCACGATGAGCCAACTGCTCGATCTCGCCGTTTTTCCCGGCACACAAGGTGGCCCCCTGGAACATGTGATTGCGGCAAAAGCGGTTGCGTTTGGAGAAATATTGTCAGATGATTACACCAGCTATGCCAAACAGGTAATCGCAAACGCGCAGGCGATGGCAAAAGCCTTTGTCAGCCGCGGTTATGACCTGATCAGTAATGGCACCGACAACCACCTGATGCTGATCGATCTTCGCAATAAAAACCTCACCGGCAAGAAAGCCCAGGAAACTTTGGACAAAGCCCATATTACCCTCAATAAAAACGCCGTGCCTTTTGATGACAAATCTCCTTTTGTTACATCAGGTATCCGGGTGGGTGTACCGGCCATTACAACAAGGGGTATGAAGGAAAGCGATATGGAAACCGTGGTGGCAATGCTGGATAAAGTACTGCAGCATACTGAGGATGAAAAAACCATCAGTGATACGAAAGCTGAAGTTAAAGAGCTGATGCAGAAATTTCCGCTTTATCCAGAGCTGGGTTAGCAATTTTATTGGCTGCAACTCATTATTGCCGAAATTTAAGCAAGCCTTGCAGCCATGAATTGCCGGAAATCTTAACCCGAAGGGAATTCAGCATGTGTTTTTTAAACGCCACCAGTCTGGAGAGCGAGAACAGGGTAGCGATCTGCACAATTTTCCTTACCTCTTGATACAGGTCTATTCTTACCTTATTTTTGACAAAAGATAGGGTATGATCCAACGTCAACAAAGTCTCTGGTTATTATTGGCAGCAACCTGCGCAATTCTAAGTTTCCTGTTTCCTTTTTTCGGCGGCGCAGAGCAAAATGCCACGGCCACCAGTGGTATGATGTCTACCATTACCGCAGGTAGCAGCCTTTTCCTGATCGTTCTCACTGGTGCTTCAGTGATACTGGCCCTGGTAGCCATTTTTTTATATAAAGACAGGAAAATGCAGTTCAAACTCACAGTTATAGGTCTGATCTTATCGATTATCACGATCATCTTATTCTTTTCTGAGATAAAGGGCCTGCCTGGTGTAATCGCGTTATCTTCTGTATTTGTTTTCCTGGTGCCGGTATTTTATTTCCTTGCCATCCGGGGTATTCGCCGCGATGAAAAGCTAATTAAGAGCCTCAATAAATTGCGATAAGCAGGGGTACGTTAAAGTCTGAAACTATTATACCTTACTAACCTTAATAATAAGGGCCAGCACAAATTAATGGCCGGCCCCTTCTCTATTGGGTACTCTCAATACCCTTACTGAACAATGAACGACTTTGTCTCCCG
The DNA here is from genome assembly GCA_023411775.1 of Bacteroidota bacterium. Classification (GTDB taxonomy): domain Bacteria; phylum Bacteroidota; class Bacteroidia; order Chitinophagales; family Chitinophagaceae; genus Terrimonas_B. The sequence goes on from JAEYOL010000131.1 coordinate 6,255, forward strand.
GTAATTTGCGCCGGTAATGATCATCTGGTATAAACCGGGAGGGGTTAAAGAGGGTAGCCTCAATGTCTGGGTCATGAATTCGCCTTTCTTTTCAAGTTTGCTATGTAGAACAGGCTGACCACTAACATTAATAATACGGATATCATACACGCCTTCCGATATTCCGGAAATACCGAGCATGATCTGTTTATTCGTTACAGGATTGGGATACAAGGTGAGCTTATGACCAGGTAAGCCGGTTTCCACCCGCATTACCTTGCTGAATATGATCTTGGTGCTTCTTTCAATTACTTTTATGCGGTAAAAATTTAGGCCTGGTGAAGGCTTCGCGTCGAAGGCCGTGTACTGCGCTTTATCATCACGATTACTCGTTGGCAGGTATTGTCCAATGATGGTGTAGTCCATACCATTGCTGGACCGCTCCACGTAATAAATCGCGATATCTCTTTCTGTAAGATTACTCCACTCTATTTTAACCCCATGATCCTTCTCATAGGCCACGACATTGTCAAACATTACAGGCAAAGGGTCAGTAGCATTGGTGATATTTCCCAACGCATAAAATCTTTGTTCCTTATTGATGACGATACCGGAATTGTCAGAGATAACATAACCATTACCTCCCGTGAGACTATCACCTGCGTTTCCGATTTGAGACCAGGTCCTGCCATCAGAGCGGGCTACACGTGCAGAGGAAAAATCGTTGATCAGGGAAACTGGCGCGCAGCTGCTATGTGCGTTGTAATACATGGTCACGATCGCTTTGTGGCTTCCTGACACGGGAAACAGTTCCCAATATTCACAATAATTGATATGGTGCAGCGGCGCATTGATCGTAGTGCCTTTATCAGTTGCGGGAGCCCTTTTGTATTCTGCCTGTATCGTCGATACAGAACCCATTAACTCAAGGGCAATGGGTATTCGCCCTCCCCCTGGACCGGCCCAACCTGTCGGAAAAGTAAATGCGGTACTTCCTGTTTTGCGTATAGGACCCGTAACAAAAGAAAAATCGCTACCGCTTGCTGCACCGTTTTCGCCAATCGTCAGCATTTGTGTGTCGGAAGTTTGGAGAAAGCCGTTAAGCAATGCCAGCTCTTTTGTTACAAGCGTTTCTTTCGTAAGAATAACACCTGCATCGGGATTTGTTCCGGCTTTGTTATCGATGATCAGGCTTCTAACCGTAGCCGGTAGGCCGGGTCCAGTTACCTGTGAAACGCTCCCTGTAAAAGCATAATCGGCTTCACTGCTAAAAACTCTTTTGCCTTTAACCTGGATCGCACCCGAATTTCCAGTTGCGTCAAGACCATCTGCATGGGCAGTCATCAGCATAGCTCCTGCATCTACCACAAAGTCTCCCTCGCCGTCCAGCACTGCATCGCCCAGGTCGAGACATGCTTTATTTAAAACCCTAAATTTTATTCCCTGGACCTGTCCGCCTGTCTTTGAATAAACCTGCTTCTGGATCCCATCAAAATTAACCTGGATCGCCGCAGTTCCTGATCGCAGACTACCGCCTGTAATATTCAAATCACCGGCAAGATTGATCGTAATGTTTTTGTCGGCACTAATACACTGACCTGCCTGTATGGTAAATGAACCGCCGATCTTCAGATTTTCGGGCAATGTCAAAAATGCAAGCGGATCATTTGGTTTGCCTGCTTTTTTGATGACGAGATTGCCCCTTATATCATTTGGAATTGCCGCGCCTAATGATACACCGGTTGCCTGGAGATCACAATCCCATATATAATTTCCAAATGACTGATCAATTCCGATTGGAGCTTTCGTCAGAATACCTTTTATCAAACATGTTGAATTGATATGCCAGGTGGCTGCAGGAATTTTGCCTTTATCGGTGATATGCTCATATTTTGAATCATTGTCAAAATCGAGTGTAGAAGGTGTGGAGAGAACTTCACCGGCATTTTGTAATGTGCCATTCACGATGGTATGGCTGGTACCGTCGGATAAAAATTTACTGTTCGCATGAACGATCAGCACGCCATCTATGCTGGCATAGGCATAAGATGCCATCGCCATTGCCAGGCTGTTGCTAAGGGTAAGACTGGCTTCACTATCAATTTGTAAAGCAGTTTCGCTATTATTTTCGCCAACCGACAGTATTTTAGCTCCTGGCGATCCCTGCAGAATAATATTACTGCTTTGCAAGATCAGGCCCTTTATGGAAATCTCGGGAACGTTTGAAACTGTGGCGGAGACGTTTTTAAATAGCACTATATCAGAAGCTGTAGGCAGGCCTGCAGGGCTCCAGTTTGATGCATCGTTCCAGGCTCCACTGCCACCAGTCCATTCACGTAGCTGTGAAAAGGCAGTAAGCGTAACGATTAAAAATATGATGAGTGAGTAAAATTTTTTCATCTGCGGGAATTTTCACATTCACAAAAATGTTAGTAGTGAATTATGAAACCAGGACCAGGTTTTAGAAAGGAGTTGGAATTAAAGCGGCATTCCCACTAAAATGAAACTAGTTGCCTCGTAGAATTACTTTTGTTATTACTGCTTGAAAATGTCGGTACGGATTTCAGAAGAATTGGACGGGATGATTAAAATCAGGTAGTACAAATCTATAACCCGAGTGTCAATAATGCAAGCAATTTGTATAAAATATTTGCGCTATTTCCTGATCATTTACAGACAAAAAAAACCGGCCATTGCTGGCCGGCTGTCTCTATTGGTGATTCTTTATGTCTATTACTGAACGATGAACATTTTTGTTTCGCGATAATCAGCGCCGGTGATCACCATATTGTAAATACCAGGTGCTACCGTTGCAGGCAGGTCGATCGTTTGAGTGATCGTGCTGCCATGGCTGCTGATCCTTTGCCTGAGCACATCCTGGCCGTTAACACTTACCACGCGGAGGTCATACTGCCCGCTTCTAACATTCGACAGGCTGATATTAACCTGGTTTCCTGTTACAGGGTTGGGGTACAGCCTCAGGCTTTGTGCAGTTGAACCAAGGTTTACACTAAGTATTTTACTGTAAACGATCTTACCTGTTGTTTCCTCGGCTTTGATTCGGTAATAGTTTGTACCTGCTTTCGGAGTTGCATCAAAGGCCGAGTAGTCAGCCCTGTCATCCTGGTTGCTGGTAGGCAACTGCTCGCCGATAGCGCTGAAATCTGTGCCATTCGAAGAACGCTCGATCACATAGCCGGCTACATCCTTCTCAGTCAGGTTGCTCCAGTCGATCTGGACGCCGTTATTTTTTTCATATGCCCTTACATCACCAAATACTACAGGCAGCGGGTTCTCTGTAAGAGAGCTGCTCGCCAGAGCAAAAGGACTAAAGGTAGAAACCGCCTGTTGCGACCTGATCGTACCAGCAATATTGTTTCCAGTGCTGGACTGGCGGCCTTCGTTGCGCCATTGATTGCTCCTCAGGTGAGCCACTCTCAATGTAGTGGGATCGGTAACATAAGGGCTCGCTACCGTGCAATTGCTGTTGCTAGCCCATGAAAGCGTTACATACACCGCTGCTGAGGAGGAGGAGCCCGAAGCCTTTGACAAGTCCCAGTATTCACAATCGCTGATCCTGGCAAGACCATTTGCCAAAGGAGCTGATGGCGGTGAAGCCCTGAAAAATTCAGCCTCGAAAGTGGCATCCCCACCTGCTGACGTGCGCTGTATACCAATCATCCGCAAGCCACCATCTACCTTTCCAACCGGGAACATAAATAAGGAACTGTTAGATTCTGTAACCTTGCCAAGCAACCCGTTTACAAAAGCTCCGTTCGTAGTAGAAGCATCACCATCTTCATTTATTCTCAGGTAACCTCCTGAAGGAGTTACATAACCATTAGTGAGGACCAGGAACCTGTTGACCAGGAAATTCCTGTTTGTGATCACTTCGTTTGTAGTAGTATTGTTTATGATCAGATCTCTAACCTGATTGCCGAATGTACTAAAATTGCCGGTAGTAGCTCCCTGGAATTCATAATCAGCATTGCTGCTATAGCTCCTGGAACCACTTACCTGTATAGAACCAGCAGAGCCGGAAGAGCGTAAACCCTGCGCGTGAGCAGTAATAATTTTACCTCCTGATGCAAGTGTAAAGTCGCCGGTGGATCCATTAAGTTCAGATGTTCCAAAATTTACGGTAGCGCCGCTGCTGATCCGGAAATCTATGGTGTTTTGAATGGTGGCCGCACCAGATTTTGTAAATACCTGTACGCCTGAACCATCAAAATCAATTAAACAATCTTCGTTGCTGCTTTCAGTGATAGTGCCGCCAGTGAAGGTGAAATTACCGCGCACATTCATTTCCGCTTCATCATCCGAGGTCATCAATAACTGGCCACCGCTTATAGTTACATCGCCGTTTACGTTAAGTATACGGTCGGTTCCGCTGCTGATCCGGAAAATTCCACCGCTTAAATTAAAACCGCCAACGTTCAAAGTCGCCTGGCTCATCTGCAGCCGGTTGTTGCCGCCCGTGCTAACAACTGAAAGAGTACCCGCGACTGACATGCCGAAGCTGGCTAATGATACATGCTCATCCTGGTTAACGCAGTTCCAGGTGAAATTGCCGAATGTCTGGTTCATTCCGCCGGGCGCATCCTCGTCAACGCCGGTGATATTGCAAAGCGAAGCCGCATTCCAGGCTGCTGTAGGGATTGTACCACCGTCGCGGCCATGATTGTAAACTGCATTATCAGCAAATACCAGTTTCGTGCTGCTGTTTGAAGAAACAGAGCCACCACCTCCCACGCTGATCACACCTGTAGCCTCTACGGTGGTAGTAACGT
>JAEYOL010000232.1 GCA_023411775.1 Bacteroidota bacterium
ATGTAAGCCAGCAGCGTGGATTTCTTAGTGCCGACGTCGAATACGTGACCCACAGCAGCAATCGCTTTTCTAACTCCGGAGAGTTTACTGATAATGGATATTACAAGGCTGTAAACGAGACTATGAAGGACTATTACAAGGGAACTTTCAATTTCAGATTGGGTGGTGAATTGAAATTTACTACCATCATGACCAGGCTGGGATTTTCCTATTATGGTAATCCTTATTCAGATAAAGAGCTAAAGGGAAATAAAATGTTCCTTAGTGGCGGACTCGGTTACCGGCACGCGGGTATGTTTATCGACCTAACTTATATCCATGCCTTAAACAAAGATGTGAACTTCCCTTACCGTCTGCCCGACAAAGCCAATACGTTTGCTAATACAAAAGGCTCCGGAAGTAATGTGATGCTAACTTTTGGGTTTAAGATCTAAAAAGTCTTAACCCAACCCGGCCTCTCCCCCAAAGCCTCTCCCAGGGAGAGGGGCTAGAACCCTCAAGTATAAAACAACTTGCTTATCCAAAAATCCAGTATCCAGTATCAAGTATCCAGAATCTTGGGTAGACGGCTCCCAACTGCATCATCGCGTCAGACGGGGACGTCAGACGCTGGTGACTCCGGCTTCTGACTATCCACTCATGACTCACGAATCACATCTGCATCATCGCGTCAGACGGGGACGTCAGACGCTGGTGACTCCGGCTCCTGACTATCGACTCATGACTCACCAATCACATCTGCATCATTGCGTCAGACGGGGACGTCAGACGCTGGTGACTCCGGCTCCTGACTATCGACTCCTGACTCACCAATCACATCTGCATCATCGCGTCAGACGGGGACGTCAGACGCTGGTGACTTCGACTCCCGACTAATCATCCTCTCCTCCCCGCCTCTCATTCCTCCTGGTCAGGCTGAAATCTGCATCGCCGAATTTAAAGCTGAAAGTGATCCTGAAATTCCTGACATTCCATCGGCGGTATGAATCCTGGTAAAATGTTTCCGTATCATAGATGGTGCCCCAGCGTTGTGTATTAAAAAGGTCGTTGATCCCAAATGTGATGGTTGCCTTGTTATTCTTTAAGAAATCCTTGCGCATGGCGAGGTCTACTTCGAATTCGGGTTTGCGCCGGCCCTGCGGTATCACTTCCTCGGATTCATATTCACCGTTGAGCTGGAAACTTAAGTTATTAAATATGGATTTTGACTTGGTGACAATTTTGTAGTCCGCAGTTAGCTGTGCTTCCCAGTTGAAACCATCGTTGCTAAGATCAAGACCTTTTACTTCTGCTTTCACAGTCCGGTACTGCAGGTTAAATGAAGGTGTGATATTGAAGTTGGGGCCCAGCTTATGCTGCAATACAAATTCAGCACCATAACGATTGGTGGTATTCGCGTTGATAAAAGTATTGAGAATGGCATTTGGGTCTACACCGGCATCAGCAAGATCGGCATATTGCGCGGCAGTAATAGTATCACTGTATTGAGTGATATCATCAGGGTTATTACGCAAATACAGCGATGTTAAAAAATTACCCCTGGGGTAGTCCTTACTATAATTCACCTCAAAGGAATTAATAAACTCCGGACGCAACTGTGGATTACCCTGGCGCAGGTTGACCGGGTCGTTGATATCTATAAACGGGTTGATCTGCCAGAAATTCGGACGACGGATCCTTCTTGAATAGTTCAACTGCAACTGGTCTGTTTCGTTGAGTTGTTTTGTGATAAACAAACTGGGGAATAGCGCGTCCCAGATATTTTTGATATCTGCTGGATATTCATACCCAAATTTCAGCGCGCTGTCGATCAGTTCGCCGCGGAACCTTGAGTACTCAGCACGCAGTCCCAGCTGGTAGGATAAACTTTTACGCTTGGTGCTATAGGTAAAATAAGCCGCATTCACCATTTCGTTATACTTATAGTTATTGCTCAGCGGCAGCTTTGTTTCGGATATATTGTCGACAGAGAATGCATTGTAGAAACTCCTTGAATCATTGTGAAAGCTCCTGATGCCGGCTTCGATCTTGGACTCTTCACCAAATGGATGCGCATAGTCGGCCTGGAAGGTAATCTGATCGTTCTTTCCACTTCCTTCATTGCGCACTCTTGAAGAAGGTCGATATACTGATCCGTCAGGGAATGAATAAGAGTTGAGAATAGTTGAATTTTCCCTGTTCTCACCGGAGTTATATGTGACATCTGCCGTTAGCTCTCTTCCCAACTGGGGGAAACTGTGTTTGTAACTCAGCCTTGTACTTTTCCTGTCGAATTTGGAACGTGCCGAGGCACTACGATTCCCGAAATATTCCATTACCTCACTACTATTTAGGTATTGCTGGTCCTGGTTCTCTTCATTGGAAAATCTGCCAGTACCAAAATGTTGGGAAAGTGAAAGGGTATTGCGGTTGTCAATAAAATAATCTACGCCAAAACGCAGCGATCTGAAACGTCGCATCCGGTCGTTGACGGTGTTTTGGTTAAAATAATCCTGGACAACGCCGTTAGACTTATTCTGTCTTTTTGTTTCGCCCCGGGCTTTGCCACCGGATTGGTTATAACCGCCGCTGGCGAAAATATTGAACTTGCCCTCACGCATGTTGAGGTTAAGATTGCCATTGAGAATTTTGGGTGTACCCACTGAAACCGATGCGATACCGTTCAAACCGACTCTTTTATTTTTCTTTAGTACGATATTGAGTATGCCCCCTGAACTCGCAGCGTCATACTTGGCGGAAGGATTAGTGATCAGCTCGACCTTCTCAATATTTTCAGCAGGTATTTGGTCGAGGGTGAGTATGGTAGGACGTCCGTCTATGAAAATCTGGGGTGAGCTGTTGCGTAATTCCACATTACCATCTATATCTACTTTCAGTGACGGGATATTTTTCATCACATCAATTGCGGTACCTCCCGTTGCAGTAAGACTCTTAGCTACATTATAAACCTTACGGTCGATACCGAGTTCCAGTACCGGTTTGTTAGAAACTACGGTCACCCCGCCCAGTTCCTGTACGTCTGCGGACAGTTCAATATTTCCAAGATCACGTTCACCTGAAAGACTGGCGCCGTTTTCAATGGTTTGTTCGAAAACCTGGTATCCTATCGCGGAGATCACCAGCCTGAAACCAGGTTCGTCGGGCAGATTAGTAAAGCTAAAATCACCATTTGGCTTGGTCAGCATTCCGGTAACCAGGCTGTCGGACCCCTGCTTATAGACCTGGACAGATGCTGCTTCAATACCCTTACCTGAACTTTTGTCAACCAGTTTACCAAACAACCTGTTTGAATTTATTCTCATACCAGGTATATCGGGGGTAGGTTGTTGCTCCCGTTCGATCTGCGCGTAAAGGGTTTGGACAAATAAATGCGTGACAAAAATTGTAAGGATAAATTTCATGCTTTTTGTTTGAGACAACGGCAATGCCAGCATTGCTGTGTGCCGGTGGATAGGATTACAAAAATCTTGTTAAGCCAGATGGGCTCATGGTAGTTAAAAAGAGGCGTAAAGATATACAATAGCGCTCGAACCTGTATCCTCTTTCAATGAAATAATGCCAGTGATCAGAAAATGTTCACTAATTAAATTCTTTTTTCCAGGTGATCGATAACTATAGCAGCATCGGGTGAAAACCATTCAAACTCTTTATCCTTTTTAAACCATGTCATTTGACGCTTAGCATATTGCCGTGTATGAATCTTTATTTCATCAACTGCTTTTTGCAAATCAATCTTTCCTTCCAGGTAATCAAAAAGCTCACTATATCCAACCGTTTGTAAGGCATTAAGATGTTTATAGCTTAACAAATTTTTCACTTCTTCAAGCAAACCTTTCTGCATCATCTGGTCAACTCTTGCACCTATTCTTTGCCTAAGTGTTTCCACAGGGAGTTCAAGACCGATTTTAATAATCCCGAAATTTCTTGCCAGCTTTTTTCCCTTCCGGTATTCGAGTATAGACTTTCCGGTAGCTTCAATTACTTCAAGTGCTCTTAGCATTCGCTGGGGATTCTTTGTTTCGCCCACACTAAAAAAACCGGGGTCCCTGCGCTTCAATTCATGTTGCAGCCATTCAAGGCCTTGTTGTTCGTATTGTTGTGTGATTGTTGACCGAATTTCTTTTGGCACTTCCGGTATTTCATCCAGCCCCTCACAAAATGCTTTAATATAAAGGCCGGTGCCTCCTGCCATCACCACACAGTCTTTGTGTTGAAATATTTCCCCTGTTTTCTGCAAGGCATACTGCTCAAATGTGATGGCTGTTACCTCGTCTTGTACACTATGTGAAGCTATAAAATGATGAGGAACTTCACGGAGTTCTTCAGCTGTGGGACGGGCAACGCCAATATTCATTTCCCGAAAACACTGGCGGCTGTCTGCCGAGATGATCTCAGTTTGAAAATGCCTGGCCACATCGATGGCTACGGCCGTCTTCCCAACAGCCGTCGGCCCTGCAATAATGATAACAGTTTTGTTGGAAAATTTTTTCAAGAAAAACAGATTTGGAGACTACTCAATAGGCCTCTCCCCCGCCTGCTCAAAGCTCCGGCGGGCAGGCCCCCCTCTCCTTGCGGAGTGTCTTTTAGTATAAAGTATATCAGGAGATATTAAAAACATAATATTGAAAACCGGATTTGTCGCGAAGACTGAACGACTACTAACTTCGAACTACTAACTACTAGCTAAGAACAATAGCTTCATTCCGCACGTCAGACGTTACCAGAACAGAACCCTGAACAGTTAAAGTCTCATTGGAATCGGGGTATGAATGTACAACCCAACAAAGACTACTAACTACTGACTTCGAACTACTAACTTCGAACTACTAACTACTCCGACTCCCGACTACCGACTAAACTTCCTCTTCGTCCGGGCTACTCTCCTCCTCCATTCCCAAATCTTCGCCGTCTTCGTCTTTTTCAGCAAATCCGTCAACACCCTGGGTGAGATCGTACTTTTCTTCAACGTCGGCAAACTTTTCACCCAATAAGCCTTTGGTACCATACTGGCTGGGCGCAATACCTTCAGCCCTTACCGCCGAAGGATAACTGATGCGTGAACTTTCTTCTTTTGATACATTGATCAGTTCAACCAGAAATGTCCAGTTCTTGTTGAAATCGTACCAGTAGATGAATTTCTGGTTGGGATCTTTTATTTCAGAGCCGATCGTGGTTTCTTTCATGAGCAACGGTTCGGCCTTATATTCCTTGTCGTATTTCTCCAGGGTGATTTCTCTTCCGCGTTGCCAGTGGTCATTGCTACGGAAAAAAGTGGCTTTATGTTTATTATCAAACTCGTATCCTTTCAGAATAGTTTCATGCAGGTCGAAAAACGTTTGTGTATGCCGGATCACCACATCACGGTAAACGCTTTCATCTTCTTCGTAGTAAACTCTGAATTTTAAAATAGCCATACGGCGAATTTACGATTTCTTTATTTTTAAATCCATTTCCCTTCCTTTTTCGGCAAGGTATGTAAATGCTGCGTCATAAGTATTATCGATCACGCCGTCGAGTATCGCATCTTTTAAGGCATTCTTTAATATGCCAACCGGTTTGGACGGTGGCAGATCAAACATTTCCATGATTTCGTCACCACTGATAGGCGGCTGCCAGGCGCGGATATGATCTTTTTCCTCCACTTCCCTGCAGCGTTGCCTGACCAATTGAAAATTTTCCTGGTATCTCTTCACTTTCTGCTTGTTCTTCGATGTAATATCCGCATCACAAAGCAACATCAGCGCTTCAAAATCCTCACCAGCGTCGAAAAGCAGTCGTCGTATTGCCGAGTCGGTAATATTTTCTTTTGTAAGGCTGATCGGCCGCAAATGTAGTTCCACCATCTTACGCACAAAACGCATTTTCTCCGTCATGGGCAATTTAAACCTTGCGAAAATTTTAGGAACCATTCTGCCGCCTACTACCTCATGACCATGAAAGGTCCAGCCATGACCTTCTTCAAAACGTTTGGTTGCGGGTTTCGCAATATCATGTAGAATTGCCGCCCAGCGAAGCCAGAGATCGTTTGTGTTTTGCGATATATTGTCCAGCACCTGCAGGGTGTGATAGAAATTGTCCTTATGCCCGTGGCCGTCCTTGTATTCTGCACCGGCAAGCTCCACCATCTGCGGAAAGATCAGGTGCAGCAAACCTGTTTTATAGAGAAGCTCGAAACCAATTGAAGGCCTGTCCGATAATATGATCTTGTTCAACTCATCTGTGATCCGCTCCTGCGATACGATCCAGATGCGTTCCCTGTTCTCCCTTATCGCCTGCACCGTTTGGGGGTCGATCGTAAAATTGAGTTGGGAGGCAAACCGTATCGCACGCATCATCCGTAGCGGATCATCACTAAAAGTCTGCGATGGCTCCAGCGGTGTTTTGATCAGTCTGTTTTTGAGATCCTTCACACCATCGAAGGGGTCCACCAGTTTGCCAAAATCATCTTTGTTTAAACTAATGGCCATAGCATTGATGGTGAAATCACGTCTTCTTTGATCATCCTCCAGGGTCCCGGGTTCTACCGCTGGTTTTCGGGAATCAAAACGATAACTTTCTTTTCTTGCACCAACAAATTCTATATCGAATGGTATTGAAGTAACATCTCCGCCCGGGTGACGATCATCACCAGGTTCAACTGCGAGCGGTACATTGATATGTGCGGTACCGAAATTTTTGAAAAAGCTGACTTTCGGCTGGGGGTCAAATAATTTTGCAACCGCTTTGGCGAGTTTAATACCGTCACCCACACAAACAATATCGGCATCATTGGTGGGTCGACCCATGATCTTGTCCCTTACAAATCCACCTACCAGGTAGGTCTCCAATCCGAGCTGCAAGGCAGCTTCACCAATTGTTTGAAAAATGCGTAATTCCTGTTTTGTGCAATTAATCTCCATGCGTGTGCAAAGATAAGTGATGAGGGATAGCGATCTGGCAGACCAGGACGATGTCGTGGCCTGAGTCAGGGGCGAATTATACTTATTTTTCCCTGCTGCCATTTTATTACGGAAGAAGGTTTAGCGGGTGTATCGTCATCCTGGCGATATTGTACAATATAGTCGACCGACTCTTTTATTTCTTCCGCTATATGAGCAAACGCGGATGGCGTGGGCCTACCCGAAATATTGGCCGATGTGGAAACGATTGGTTTACGGAATCGCTTGATGAGATGTTTACAAAAACTATCATTGCAGATCCTGATCGCCACCGACCCATCGCTTCCCATGAGATTTTCTGCCAGGCCAATTGCTCCTTCATATACAACAGTGACGGGACGTTGCTGCTGTTGTATATAATCGAATACACCAAGATCAGCTGCTGCCACATGCCTGAGCACATCTCTTTCATCAGCTACCAGTACGATCATCGCCTTTTCATCCGGGCGGTTCTTTAGTTGAAAAACTTTTTCAACGGCGCCAGGATTGGTGGCATCGCAGCCGATACCCCATACGGTATCTGTTGGATAAAGTATCAGGCCGCCCCGTTTTAACACTTCCAGGCATTTTTGTATATCCTCTTCAAAATCGATCATCATGTATTTGTTTTCCTACACGGAATGCTAAAGGTCCAAATAATCCATCTAAACTATGTCGAAAGCAAGCACGTCTTCGTTATTTTCGCAGCAAATTTAAAAGGATGAAAGAACTTATACTGGAAGCCTGGAACAATAGGGAACTATTAAAAGATGAAAAATATAGCGGGGCTGTCTGCTCCGTGATCGATGAGGTGGACAAAGGCAGGTTGCGAGTGGCCTCGCCAGGCGAGGGTGGCTGGTCGGTGAATGAATGGGTAAAACAGGCGATCCTGATGTATTTCGGCATCCAGCAAATGCAAACCTGGGACCTGGAGCCTTTCGAGTTTTATGACAAGATGTTGTTGAAGAAAAATTACAAGGAACTGGGTGTGCGGGCTGTACCACATGCTGTCGCCAGGTATGGTGCTTATATCGCCCGTAATGTGGTGCTAATGCCGTCATATGTAAATATCGGCGCTTATGTGGATGAAGGCACAATGGTTGACACCTGGGCTACCGTGGGTAGTTGCGCACAAATTGGGAAAGGCGTTCACCTGAGTGGCGGTGTTGGTATTGGCGGTGTGCTGGAACCACTGCAGGCCTCGCCGGTCATCATCGAAGATGGCTGCTTTATCGGCAGCCGCTGTATTGTAGTAGAAGGCGTGGTTGTTGAAAAAGAAGCAGTGCTCGGCGCTAATGTAGTATTGACCCAGTCCACCAAGATCATCGACGTAAGCGGACCGGAACCCCGGGAAACCAAAGGCCGCGTGCCGGCCCGTAGTGTGGTCATTCCAGGTACTTATAACAAGCAATTCGCTGCCGGCGAATACGGTGTTAGCTGCGCCCTGATCATTGGTCAGCGCAAGCCCAGTACCGATCTAAAAACAAGTCTGAATGATGCTTTAAGAGACTTTAATGTTTCAGTTTAATAAATTGAATCATTTCCTATATTTGCACCCCCCGATGCAGTCGGGAGTCTATAGTCAGGAGTCGGGAGTATGTTCTCAGCAACCTAAGAACTCCGACTACAGACTGTCGACTAGCGACTAGAAAAAGCCCGGGTGGCGAAATTGGTAGACGCACCGTCTTCAGGTGGCGGCGCCGCGAGGTGTGCTGGTTCGAATCCAGTCCCGGGCACTTGATAAAGGCTGTAAACTTTTGTTTTACAGCCTTTTTTCATTTCGGCAAAAGCTGCCGGGAAATCTATTTGGAAAATTTGTTCCCATCCGTTTTTTCAGACCATGGTGAAGTTGTCAAATCTGATAAGGCTATAATATTTGGCCCGCTTTTTTTATTGTTATGTCAACAGGATATGATCTGCATACCGCCAATAAAAATTATCCATCATGTAACTTACACGCAAAACAACCCAACTGGATTCACTCACACATATCGTTCTGGGCGCCTGTATCGGCGAAGCGGTGGCTGGTAAAAAGCTGGGCAAAAAAGCCATGTTGCTTGGCGCGCTTGCCCAAAGCGTTCCTGACATCGATTTTATCACCACATTCTTCCTGTCCGATTCTGAAGACATCGTTGCGCACCGGGGTATTACACATTCTATACTTTTTGCCATCGTTGCCACATTCGTATTGTCATGGGCAGCACGCTATATTTTCCGGAAAATAAACCTGCCCTGGAAGCTATGGTTTTTGCTTTTTGGGCTAAATATTTTCGTACATATTTTTATCGATGGTTTCAATGCGTATGGTATCGGCTGGTTTGAACCATTTTCCGCAAGGCGGTATTCTTTTCATGTACTTTTTGTTGCCGATCCACTATTTTCTATCTGGCCATTTTTTGCTTTCCTGGTATTGCTGCGACTTAACAATAGCAACCCGATACGAAGGATCACCTGGAAACTTGGCATAGGGCTATCGGTCATTTACCTGGCATATGCCGTTGTCAATAAAATAGTAGTCGCAGGCTGGGCCAGGCAAAGCCTCGCCGAACAGGGCATACCCGCCAAAGATTATTTCGTAACCCCTACTCCTTTCAATTCCTGGCTTTGGTTTATTGTCGCCAGGGATACAGCAGGTTACTCCGTCGCCTATAGATCGGTGTTCGATTCCCAAAAGAAAATCTCGTTTACCTGGTTCCCCCGAAATGATTCACTGCTGAATACGGTCAGCAACCGGGAAGAACTGGAAGATATGATCGTATTTGCTGATAAATACTATACGGTGGAGAACAGGAATGATACGATTGTCTTTAACGTGTTGCGTTTTGGCCAGGTGGTGGGCTGGCATAACCCAAAAGAGAAATTCGCTTTTTACTATTACCTCGACCGGCCCGGCTCCAACGAAATAGTGGCGCAAAGGGGAAGATTTGAAAAATGGGACAAACAAACCATTTCTTCCTTTATCAGGAGGATCAGGGGAAACTGATGCATCTCTTCCAAGCCATGGTCTTATTCTTTCTGCCGGAAATAAAATGTACTCATGGTTAGCATAAAACGTATGCACTGGAAAGCGCCCCACTGAAACAATTGCCTGAACGAATAAAGTTTTGTTGTATAAGTATTGGAATCGATCACATCACATTCGTTAGAAATAATGCCTTCCAGTTCTTCCTGCACTTTTTTTGAAAATGGCGGGTCATTTATATCGAGGTTGAGTTCAATACTGGCATAGGCGCTTATATTGTTGATATTAAA
>JAEYOL010000269.1 GCA_023411775.1 Bacteroidota bacterium
TTCAATCAAATAGGGGCTCAGCCAACCCTGCTCCATCCCATCTCCCATCATAAACAATAGTATGCCGAGAAATCCCGACAGCAGAGATGAAGGAATTCCGAGCTTTTGTATAACAGCATCATTTATACGCATACGGTGTGGTTTGGTTTAGGTTTCTTATTATCTAGTCGAACCGGATTGTAAATTCATTTCGTTCATCTTTTTTCCAGGCGTATTGCTGGGTTGTTGGGGAAACCCCAAACAGTGGTGAAAAGGTTTTTACTTTCACCGTTTTGCCATCAGGAAAAAATTCTAATATGCGGATCCAGCCATCACCCCCATTGCCACTGCGACCGCCACCACCCAATGATTGTGCATCAAATAAAACCTGGTGCACAGATTTACCGGCGCTATTTCTGTCTAGCCGGTAGCCTTCACCGGAAATATGTCCGCATAGCACCATTTCAATATTGGTAGACGGCTGCACCAGTTTCTCCCAGATCTGCCTGCCATTGTTAGCTAATGGCATTTTAACATGCGGTGCCTTCTGGATCATGTTATTTATATTGTAAGGCTCCCAGAACAACCATTTAATTTCGCCTGTCGTATGTTTATCCTTATTGTTTAGATAATTATGTGTGATCATCACTACCCGGTGATCCCTGTACTGTTCAAGTGCAGCGATTTTTTTCGCCCAGGTAAGTACGGAGTCCCGGGGACCGTATTCAAGGTTCATGAATAAATAATCTTTGCCATGAAGGCCTTTCAGTTCGTAAGCGGCATTTTCTATGGTGGGAGTCCCTTCCTCATTACGGGTATTCTGAACCAAGTATTTTTGGTTTAGGTAATTCCGGTCAATGCTAAAAAACTCCGCGTACCGCGAACTACGCTTTCCCTGCCTGTCGACACTGTAATCGTGGTTACCGGTAGCAGCGATATAGGGCACTTTGTGGTCAAGTCTTGCAAACGCTTTAGAAACCGCTTCCCACTGACGCTGCGTGGTTTGATCACCATCGTAATCGCGGTTGATCTTTTCGTTGTTATGTACGAGGTCACCTACACAGACGACCATCTTAATATTGAGTGTATCAATGTTGTCCTCGATCCAGGCCGTAATAAGATCAAGTAAAGGCTGGTTTCTTCCCCATTTTACATAGTTCTGGATATCCGGCACCATGATAAGCGACCAGGAACCCTTTTGTTCTAACCGGGGTTTTTCATAATTCCCCTGCGACAGAATAGTGTTGGTAAAAAGAAAAAATAGTAAACACCCTGTGAGAAACTTTTTCATCCTTAATAATTATTCTATTACAAAATCAGCTTGCATAAAAAAATGATCGCTCGGAAACTTCCCATTTCTCGAATCCCTGATAATAGTTGAGGCCGTTGGCTTCAGTTCTCCCTTATACCAGATAAAATCGATTCTTCCTTTTGATGCTGCTTTCTCATATTTCGTACCCTGAAATTCATGTCCGGTATACCCTGCTTCGCCGGCGCCGTGTATAGCTTCATAGGCTTCCAGCCATGCGCCCGACCTAACAGAATCAAATACCCGGCTATCGTGTCGCGTATTGAAATCTCCTGTCATTATTTGGGCAAAGCCAGGTTGATATTGTGCGCTTTCTTCTACAACCATCTTAGCCTGTTGGATCTTTGCTTCCCCGGAGACATGATCCAGGTGAAGGTTAATCACCCGAAACTCCCGGCCCGTACCTTTTTCACGCAACCTTACCCAATTGGCATGTCGTGCCCTCGCAGTATCCCAGGATTTACTTCCTGCCACCAAAGGTGTTTCCGAAAGCCAGTATGTACCGCCACTCAATAAATCATAACGAATGCTGGAAAACAAGATTGGATTTTTAGCAATGCCGTGGTAACCGGTTGTATGCATATCCATTTCAGGTCCATCGAAACCAAATAGCTGATACGAAGGGAAACTTTTCCTGAAATCCTCTGCCTGTACTTTTAATACCTCCTGCAGGGAAATGACATCGGCATTCTTTTCTTTAATGATCTCTATACAAATATTTTTTCGGCTCGACCAGCCAACACCTTTTGTTTCATCCTCATCCAGCGCCACTCGAATATTGCAACTCAGGACACGATGAGTATCACGTTTTTCCTGTGACGCATCTGCTACCATACCCAGCGAGGGTAACGCAGGTAGCAATGCTGCTGCTCCAAGTCCTTTTAAAAAATGTCTCCGGCTTGTCATACTCGCGTAGTTAATACTTATGAAACCAGTGCTTCCCGGCCAATGCGCAGGTAAGCCCCTTTATCAAGTAATTCCTGTTGTAATTTTTTAACATCCACATCACGAGGCTGTATGCCGTTTCTCACTGCCATTTTCGCGGCACGGCCGGCGGCTTCACCCATTGCCATACAGGGTGCCATCACGCGAATGGCCGACATGGCTTCATGCGTGGTGGATATGCAACGTCCTGCAACGATCAGGTTTTTTACCTGCTGCGGAATAAGCGATCTGTAAGGAATATCATAACAATCGCCACACCATTCCAGGGTACATCCACCACCCTGCGGATGATGGATATCGAGAGGATAACTAGCTACGGCTATCGCGTCATCAAAATGGCGACAAGACATGATATCATCCCGTGTCATTGTATACAACCCGTTGATGCGACGAGTTTCCCTGATACCTAAGAATGGTGCCGTTTTAAGGAAATACGCATTTTCAAATCCAGGAACATAATCGATGAGATATTTTTGAATATCGTGTATTTGTTTACGCCCTTCAATTTCACCATAAGTCAGGCTGCCGGGATCAGTACCATTTACACCATTCACTCTCGTCATATTAACCCACACTTCACCTTTTCGAAGACCAGTAATCAGGATTGTACGTTCTGTAGTAAGTGTAAGTCCGGCTTCCTGTGCTTTCTTCACGAGGTTACGCATTCCTACCAGTACAAACTGGTTGTTTTGACCAAAATATTCTGCGGGAATAAAATCTGTCAGGTATGTTCTCGGTTCTTCTGCCACACTGGTCCTTAACTTCTCAGTGTCAACACCGCCGAGGCAAAACATAAGTGTAGGAGGTTGCACACCACCCTGATCATTGCCATATTCACAGGGTACACCGGCACGATATGCTACATCGGCATCACCACTACAGTCAATAACTACTTTTGCAAGCAGCGCTTCACGTCCTGCTTTGCTTTCAATGATCACACCTTTCAGCTCATCACCCTCTTTCACCACGCTTGCACAAAACGCGTAAAACAAAACATCCACACCGGCATCTACCAGCATTTGGAGGGCGACTGTTTTCACTGCCTCAGGTTCCACGAGTGTAAGACTCATATGGAGCGGACAGGGACGGTGTTCACTGGAGGCATCAACTGCCTTGAGTCGATCGATGAGTTTTTGGGGCAAACCCTTGATGATCTGGTTTCCTTTTTGTCCTAAAAATCCAAGGATTGGCAACCCGATGGTCATATTGCCACCCACAAAACTGCGGCTCTCCACCAGTGTCACACTGAGCCCGTCTTCGGCGGCTGCGAGGGCAGCCATGATGCCAGAGGGGCCACCACCAATCACAAGTACATCTGACTTCTTGCGAACAGGAATCTCTCTTCCCGTTTCTGTTATGGTATTTTTAATAGTGTTTTCCATGTACAGTATTTTTCATTAGTATTTTAATCAGGTCAAAACGGTTTCCTTTGGTTTTTCCGGCTTTACCATCGTCCAAAGAATCAATACAGCCAGTGGATGCAAAAAGGCCATGGCAAAGAAAATTTTCTCCGCACCGATCGTGCCCATAAGCTGGCCCACAAAAAAGTTGAAAAGCACAGCACCCAGGGCTCCAAATCCACCGGCTATTCCTAATACACTGGCTACATTCTTCGCAGGAAATGCTTCCGCTACAACAACACTGATTGTAAACAACCAGCTCAGGCAGGCAATGGCGACCACACTAAACAACACCAGGGTCGACCAGGCCGAACTTAAATAAGGTGTTAACGCGCAAAGCGGGCTTAAAAAAGCAATTGCGGTAAGCATGATCTTTCTTGCTCTCAAAGGTGTGATTCCTTTTCTTACCAAACGGTCTGACCACATGGAAGTCCCAATGGCACCGAGATCCGCAAACAAAAAAGGTATCCAGCCAAACATCCCTACTTGTGCAAGAGTGAGCCCCGACTCTTCCTGCAAATATCCCGGCAACCAAAACAGGCAGAAGTACCAGACCGGGTCGCTGACAAACCTGATGAGGAGAATACCCCACAGACTACGTGTGGACCATAATTGTTTCCACTGAAATGCCGGGACGGATACGGTATTATTGGCATTGATTGATTCCTTTAGTATATGAGCTGGCGGATCGCGATAGACCAGTTTCCACAACACGGCTATTATCAACCCTATTGCACCCATGGCAATAAAAGCGGTTTGCCAGCTGTACGTTAATGCCAGCCACGCAATAACCGGTGGCGCGATGATGGCACCTATCGAACTTCCCGCTACACAAAGGCTATTGGCTGTTGCACGCAATTTTCCCGGGAACCATACTGTGATCACTTTCAACTGCGCCGGGAAATTTGTCGGTTCGGCAGCTCCCAGCAAGGCTCGAAAAAAGCCGAACTGTCCAATCGATCTCGAAATTCCACCTCCAATACATGCAATGGACCAGGTGATGATCCCATAGAACATTACCAGTTTTGCACCAAATCGGTCTACCATCCATCCCGTCACAGGATACATGATTGCATAACAGATGGTAAAAAGATTTAGGATCATGGCATAACCGTTATCATCCAACTCAAATTCCGTTTTCAGGATCGGTTTCAACACCGACACAATTTGTCGGTCAACATAGTTGAATACTATGGCAAGGAAAATAATGGCAACAATAAACCAGCGTCTTGTTTCGGGCTTCATAAGATTTCCTTTTTACTACCCCTTGATTTAATCGTTAATATTACATTCTACAAAAACAGGGTAGTGATCAGACAGTTGGTCCGTTTCATTATCCTGGATAATTCCTGATTTTTTTACAGTTGCTGCCATCGTTTTATTCAACCATATATAATCAATACGTTTTTCCCTGCCACTTTTCCCTGCGTGCGACCGGGTTGGGGCAGAAGATTTAAACACTTTATTTGTGAGATAATGTGAATCCTCAAAGCCTGCTGCCAGCATTTTATTTGTAACAGTGTAATCAATTTTGCCATTGTCCAGGTTATTCCGGTAAATGATCTTACCCTTTACAATCGGCAGTCCGCTTTTAGGTTCCAGCCGACCTTCTGACTTCAACATGGACGGTAAGAGTTTCTCTTCGTACCGGGCTGCTTTTGCATCTGCGAAAGCCAGGGCATTAAAATCCCCGGCAACCAGGATCTTCTCATCCTTTGGTAACAGCTTCACATGGGCCAAAACCCGGTCGATATCCGCGCGCCTGCTTTTAACATCAAATGGGGATAAATGCGTAACAAATACATGGATGCCATTAATGTTGCCATATAAATAGGAATGCCACATGTTGGTCGTTACATGTTGAACCATCACGATCGGATATTTTGAACTGATCCCGATTGGATGGGTAACCCCTATATTTATTACAGCATACGAATGCCCATACTTAGCTGCCAGTTCTTCCAGCCTTTCGGCAGTAAACCCATTTAGTTCCTGGAAAGTAAAAATATCAGCGTTTTGTTTAATGGCCCACTCTACAAATCTCTTTTCAAGTAGACTGTCGTTATTAAACCCATGCAAAACATTATAATTTACAACCCTCAACTTACGAGGCTCCTGGGCATACACTGCTCCGGTGAAAGCCAATATGGTAAAAAGAAATACAAAAAATCGCATGTATGTCAGCTTGTCTTTAATTACTTCACAGGTATTTTACCAATTAGGGTTCTGAACAAGTGCCGGGTTAGTCTGTAATTCGACCGGGTTAATCGGCCACAGGTAATCTCTTTGTGGATTAAAC
>JAEYOL010000304.1 GCA_023411775.1 Bacteroidota bacterium
CTTACCTGGGAGGGAATCGGTTTTTTGCAGGTAATGGGATTGTCCATACTGGTTAAGTTGAAACCCTTTTATTTTACCATTTTGTATATCGAACTGCATATTTAAAAATTCAGAATCACTATAAAAGCTGGAATCACTGGCAGCATAAAGCAGGTACTTATTGTTTTTGGATAAGTAAAGCGCGAGCTGGTTATTTTCTTTTTTTATTTCCACGGTATTGCCATCCGGGGCAATGTAGTTACCGCAATATTTTTGCAGCGCTGCATCGCTTAGGTTCAATTTTGGTCTTTCAAAAAAATACTGAAGTCCGCGGCCAAAGGTTTCGTTCTTGGTGCCCGAATGTCCTGTATTTACCAGTACTTTGGAGACAAAAGGATAGTTTCCTTTTTTCATTTGTTCTACAAACTTTTCATAAAACGGGCGGCTTCTTTCCACATCACCTATCGTCATGAAAACCCGTTTCGGACTTTCTGTTTTCTTCTGAGCAAATATTTTTTCTGACTTGTACAGAATTCCATTATCCCATCCCACGGCAGGACTCGCCGCAGCATAGTAGTCAAAAAGTTCGGGTTGGGTGAACAGGGTATAAAGTGTAAACAATCCACCAAGAGAACAACCCATCAATCCCCGGTTATTATCCTGCGCCCTGTATTCGGTTTCGATAAATGGAAAAAGCTCATTCTTCATAAACGCAAGGAATTGATCGGCACCACCACTTTGCGACAGTCTTGGTTCTTTACTGGGTGTGTAGTCCCTAGCCCTTAAGCTATCGGGATTCGGATTGGTACCGCCCCAGGTCACACCAACTATGATCAGTTCGGGAATAAACCCATCATAGTAGTGCTGACCATACAAAGATTTTACAAGGGGAAAATCCCATTGCGAATCCATCAGATATATAACGGGATATTTTTTATTGCTTTTCGTATAGCCGCCCGGCAGCAGGATATGCAATTCGTATTCCTGTCCTTTTACTATCCCGGATTTCAAGATTCTTATTTCCGATCCCGGTATCTGTACACTGGGATATTGCGCTGCAATCCGGCAGGCAGTGAAAAGCAATGTTATGGTTAATATTTTTTTCATTCTACGTTTTTCTTTGCCAGTTCAAGCGCCTGGGTTGTGATAAAATATTTTGTCAGCATATTCGGCACTTCCCAATGCGGCATGTTTTTATTTTGCAGGTATCCCAGGAAATTTTCCATCACGCGGGCAAAATGAGCTTCGTGACCCTCAGAAAGATGTTCGGGGACTATCACGCTCCAACCATTTGCAGATGGTGAAAGCTGGAGACCGGGATATTTTGCGAGGAGAGATGTGAAATTGTGTTGCAGGGAATCTTCCCAGGCCTTGCTCTTCATCACAGGTTCGATATATAGAACCGGTTTATAATTTTCTTCCTTTCCCTGCCGAATGACGAGATTGGCTTTTGTTCCCCGCATGATCGAATAATGGGTATCACCCGTGCCTTCGGGTGCCTTGTAGTTCCAGGTCACAGATGTCTTTGCATGTACACCTTTGATACGAAAGTTGATCTCCCCATTACAAAATACCCGGAGTTTATTATCTCCAGCTATGTTTTTTTGAAGATAAACCGGTATGCTGTCCAGCAGGGTAATGTTTTTGAATTCATCGGGTGACATCTCCGTGGACCATCGTTTAGCAGTCAAAAGCGCGACATCTTTTGTGTAGTCAATAACCTGTTCGGGAAAGCATTCCCATTGCACCAGGTCTACCAGGTGCGTCATCACATCCACGATACCCTCACCCTGTTGAGACACGTCCATAAACCAGGCGGGCCTGGTTAAGACATTCCCTGATACATACTTATAAAAATGATGGACGCTTTCTTTTGTTATTGCCGGTTTCCCAGGTGTGCCTTTTTCCAGTTCCCCGAATATTCCGGGCAGCCCTGATAATTCCTTTTGAAGGATGGTGGTGATCTCGAAACGTTCGGTCATGATATCATACAGCATCAAATCATTTTTTGCCGCTGTTTCAAATGCCAGTTTTAACTTTTCAAACCCATCCTGGTCGATCACCATGGGTTTGTCTGCAAAGACCTGAAAGCCGTTTTGAATCGAACTCAAAATGTAGTCGGCTTTTTTTTGATTATTGCCCGAAAGCACCACTACATTTTTCCCTTCGCTCTTAAGAGTTGATTTTCCATCATTGATCATCTTCTCAAAAAAATCAGGACCGGTATAAACTTCCTGTGTCCAGCTGGTAGGAGAAAGCTCTCTTTTATTATAAGTGTCGATTCTGTCTAAATGCCATTGCAGGTCCTGGCCACCGGGTGCATAAATATGTACGACACTATCTACATTATTGTACATTTTCTTTTGAACAAGTGCCGCATGAAAATGCCCAGGATCGAGCGTAACCAATTTAATCATACCATCCTTTTCAGTCGTG
This sequence comes from Bacteroidota bacterium, assembly GCA_023411775.1. Classification (GTDB taxonomy): domain Bacteria; phylum Bacteroidota; class Bacteroidia; order Chitinophagales; family Chitinophagaceae; genus Terrimonas_B. Next base: position 2,416 of record JAEYOL010000304.1, read on the forward strand.
ACGGGTTTTTGATTGCAGGCCAGGCTTATTACCACCATTGCTTGCAATAAAGAACGGGTTATCGTTGGTTTTTGTCTGATCATCTTTAAAAATCGTATTTCTTTCTCCTTGGCCTGGATAACATAGCAGTGGCTTCCCTATCATTATTTTTAATTACCTCGTTGACGGGATCCCAGTATATTTTTCTTTCGAGCTTCATGGCGATCTGGTGAAGCAGGCAGGCGCTGCAGGATCGATGTCCAAGCTCAGCAGGAGAGGAGGGTTCCTGCCTTGTTTTAATACAGTCGAGCCAGTTGGCATGCTGTTCAGAACTATTGTATAGATGGATCTCATTAGGCCCGATCACTGATTGCAGGATCTTCGGATTGCTGGCATCGATCGGTTTTATGCCATCCTTATCAGGTACAGGATCGCTATCGGTCACTTTGTAATTGCCACGGGTAACCCAGACCCAGCCTTCTGTGCCAATAAATTTTACACCGGTTGGCAATTCATTTGAAACGATCATGTGAACCCCATTCGCATAAAGTGCTTCTGTTCGAAAAATACCATGTACATCCCAAAGGCCATCGTAGCCGGGTGTTTCATTGGGGAATTGTGCTTTACCCCAAATTTCAACCGGACCCGACATGTCCATACCCATTCCCCAGTGCGCGGTGTCGATATGATGCGCACCCCACCCGGTAATCATACCTGCGCCAAATTGTTCACAGCGAAGCCATCCGGGCCGGCTAAGTATACCCTGCTGCGAAACTTCCAGGGAATGTACCCGGTCTTCCGTATAATATATTTCGGGTGTCGCCCCAAGCCATGCGTCATAGTCAAGGTGAGTGGGAATCGGCATTTCTTGTTTATTCCCTCCACCCGGATCGCCGGGTAATCCTACCTCAACTGTTTTTAACTCACCGATGCGACCATTGCGCACCAGTTCGCAAGCCCTTTTAAACTGCGGCCAGGGGTCAACAGATCTTTGCTGGCTGCCCATTTGCAATATCCTCCCGGTTTTTTTGACAGCATCGGCAAGTATCCTGCCTTCTTCGATGGTAAGCGAGGCGGGCTTTTGCAGGTACACGTCTTTTCCAGCATTCACTGCATGAACGCCAACGATCGCGTGGTGGTGATCAGGCAGGCTGATCAGCACAGCGTCGATGTCTTTATCGGCGAGCATTTCTTTATAGTGATAATAAACTTTTATATCCCAGTCACCTTTCAGCCCACCATTCAGGTCCGTTACTTTTTCGTAGTTGGATCGAACAAACTCAGGCGCGATATCAGCTCTTTTTTTATCCAGATCACAAACGGCGGTGATTCGTGCGCCGGGATAGCGGGCCACGCAGGTCATATCGTGTATGATCGAAATGCGACCGCAACCTATAGCGCCAACATTGATCCGGTTGCTGGGTGCATTTTTTCCAAAAACGCTGGCCGGCACAATAGAGGGAAAATTGATGGCCAGGGATGTCGCCAGTGCCGTTTTCGAAGTGGTGCTTAAAAAATCACGACGCGTCTGTTTGTGTGGGTTCATTGGTTGGGTTTTGAGGGGTTATTGCCTGGAAGGTGGGGAGGCGGTAAGGCTCATAGATTGAAAAAGTATTTACCTCCCATCATTCCGCTATAATAATCTTCTCATTTTCTCCTATTCCACGGCAAATTTTCCAATATGTTCGGTTTCGTTCGGGGTTTGATTATGGCCGGGAAGACGGTAAGTCTGTAAG
>JAEYOL010000292.1 GCA_023411775.1 Bacteroidota bacterium
CGGCTCGGGAAGATGCCGCCTCAGGGCCGGCACGACAACCTGGTAAACCCGTGCTTTGTCAACATAACAAATTTCCAGATCCGGCAACAAGCAACTTTCCGAAACCCCTATCGCCACCACGCTGTCATCCCGGGCGGTACACTTAAGGAGTCTTTGCGGTGAGGTCAACCAGACCCGGGAACTTTCTCTGACGCCCCCATTTTGCACGGCTCGGGAAGATACCGGCTCAGGGCCGGCACGACAACCTGGTAAACCCGTGCTTTGACAACATAATAAATTTCCAGTTCCGGCAACAAGCAACTTTCCGAAACCCCTATCGCCACCACGCTGTCATCCCGGGCGGTGCGCCAAAGGAGTCTTAGTGGCGAGGAAAATCAGACCCGGGAACTTTCTCTTACGCCCAAAAATGGGGTGTGGAAAGCCCCCATTTCAGCGCACATTATAACACCTACCAGTACTATTAAATTTAATATTTCGAATTGCCCCAGACCCTTTCGTATCGCCATTCCGAAAAAGGCTAATAGTTATTCTTATTAAACAAGGTTTTTCACTGACCCACCCTTATCTTTGCGCCAAATTTCAGGAGCGGTATGTCTTTCAGACCTTTCAAATCCTTATCGGTAGCGGCTTTCAGTCTGTTTTGTGTACTTTTTTCTGTGCCTGCCCTGGCGGGTGGTGGCGGAGATCCGGAGGCTAAATTCGAGCCCGGCAAAGCCATGCTGGACCATATCGCGGACGCCCACGAATTCCATTTTTTTTCCATACAAAAAAAGGACGGTCATGATTTCCACGCCACGCTTCCTCTCCCGGTGATCCTGTATTCACCCCAACGGGGGCTGGATATCTTTATGTCGTCCAAATTCCATCATGGTGAGCAGGCCCACAAGGGTTACAAACTGGTAGGCCATGATATCGTTCCGGTCAATGAAGCCGGCGCGGTGGATGAATCAGTAAAAGTCTTCGATTTCTCGCTGACCAAAAACGTGGTGCAAATGTTCCTGGCCCTGGCGGTATTATTTTTCCTTCTCACCAATATGGCGAAGAAGTACAGGACAGGACAGGGTGTTACTTCGGCCCCTAAAGGATTACAAAATGCAATTGAGCCTGTGATCATGTTTGTGCGGGATGATATCGCGAAGCCAAACCTCAGCGCCAGCTATCAAAAATACCTGCCCTACCTGCTGACACTTTTCTTTTTTATTTTGATCAATAACCTGTTTGGGCTGTTGCCTGGCGCGGCTAATGTTACCGGTAATATTGCTTTTACAGCTGTGTTGGGTATCATTTCCCTCATCGTTATCTTGTTTAGCTCTAATAAGCATTTCTGGGGACATATTTTTTGGTTCCCGGGTGTGCCGGTGCCGGTAAAACTGTTGATGTTGCCGGTAGAACTGATGGGTGTGTTCACCAAACCTTTTGCGTTGATCATCAGGTTGTTTGCCAACATGACGGCCGGCCACATCATCATCCTGAGTTTTGTGAGCCTGATCTTTATTTTCACCGAGATGACAAAAACTGCCGGGGTGGCTTTTACACCGGTGTCGATCGCTTTCGCCGTATTTATATACCTGATTGAATTACTGGTGGCATTTATCCAGGCTTATATATTCACGAATCTTACTGCGGTGTTTATCAGCCAGGCGATCGGTGATCACCATTTTGAAGAAGACGTAGTACATCATTAAGCATCAATTTTTTATTAATTATAAAATCAGAATCATGGATTTAATGAACATCCTGTTAGAGGTTTCCGGAAGCTGGTCACACTTTGGTGGTGCGATCGGTGCAGGACTTGCTGCGATCGGTGCCGGTATTGGTATCGGACAGATCGGTAAGGGCGCAACTGAGGCTATTGCCCGTCAGCCGGAAGCTGCCAACGACATCCGTGGTGCAATGATTCTTACAGCCGCCTTCGTAGAGGGTGTTGCGCTGTTTGCGGTAATCGCCGGTCTGCTGGCGGTACTGAGCTAATCATGCATTTCCACAAACACAGTGCTGTACCCAAAGCACAGGGCGGAGGGTACAGTTGCTTTTAAAATGAATTAAGACCTATAATATTTTTTGTATGAGTTTGCTAACTCCCCATCTTGGTTTTTTTGTCTGGACCCTGGTAGCATTTATCGTTGTGTTGCTGCTGCTACGCAAATTTGCCTGGAAGCCTATCCTGAAATCGCTGAATGAAAGAGAAAGCAATATTGCTAACTCGATCGCAGCAGCTGAAAAAGTAAGGGCTGAAATGTCGCAGATGAAAAGCGAGAACGAAGCTTTGCTCGCCAAAGCACGTGAAGAAAGAACGGCGATGCTGAAGGAAGCCCGCGAGATCAGGGATAAGATCATCAGCGATGCCAAAGAGCAATCAAAAGTGGAAGCAGGAAAGATCCTTTCCGATGCACAGGCGGCTATCAACGTGCAAAAGATGGCAGCATTGACCGACCTGAAAAACCAGGTAGGTAAACTGGTGATCGAGATCAGTGAGAAGGTATTGAGAAAAGAATTGGGCAACCAATCCAGCCAGGAAGCTTTTATCAGGGAAATGGTTGATGAAGTTAAACTTAATTAATTTGAAAATTTGAAGATTTGAAAATGTGCAAATGATCAGCGCACTAATTTTCAAATTTTCAAATTGCCACATTATCAAATTTGTATAAATGCTTAATCCTCGTTTAGCAACCCGTTACGCGAAATCACTGCTCGACCTTGCGGTTGAGAGGGGTGAACTGGAAAAGGTATTTGCCGATATGGAGTACCTGCAGGCGGTATGTAAGGGTCACCGGGAATTTACCAATTTGTTGAAGAGCCCGATCGTGAACCCGGATACCAAGAAGAAGATCGTGGAAGCGGTAACGGCGGGAAAGATTTCTGAGCTCACAAAATCCTTTAATGCCTTACTGATCAGCAAAGGCAGGGAAAGCAATTTGCCCGAGATCACCACAGCATTCATCAGGCAGTACAAGGAATTTAAAGATATTCATACCGTAAAGGTTACAACAGCTGTTCCTATCAGCGACAGCGTAAGACAGTCAATAAAGGAACAGGTGAAGAAAGCCAGCGGTCATAACAATATAGAACTGGACGAGAAAGTAGATGATGGCATTATTGGCGGATTCGTATTACAGATCGGCGACAAATTAATTGATGCAAGTATCGCATACGATCTGAGGAATATCGCGAGGCAGTTTGAGAATAATGACTTTATTTATAAAATAAGGTAGGTGACCGGGAATTAATAAATGGGAATTAGGAATTAGGACATAACCACTCACGATTCTCGACTCACGTTTCACGACTCATGAAACAAATAAAGGAATCTCGAAGAAAAAAAATATAAACTACAAACGACAAACATCAAAATATGGCTGATATTAAACCAGATGAAATAAGTGCCATACTGCGCCAGCAGTTGAGCAATTTTAACGCCAGCGCCGACCTGGAAGAAGTAGGTAATGTATTACAGATTGGTGACGGGATTGCCCGCGTGTATGGCCTGGGCAATGTTCGTTATGGTGAATTGGTTGAATTTGAAAATGGTGTTCGCGCCATCGCGTTGAACCTCGAGGAAGATAATGTGGGTGTGGTATTGATGGGCGACAGTGGCGATGTAAAAGAAGGCGCCAAAGTACGTCGTACCGGCCAGATCGCTTCCATCAAAGTAGGTGAGGGCATGGTCGGACGTGTGGTTAATACTCTCGGTGAGCCCATCGACGGTAAAGGGCCCATCACCGGCGAGCGTTATGAAATGCCACTGGAAAGAAAAGCTCCGGGTGTAATTTTCCGTGAGCCTGTAAAAGAGCCCCTTCAAACAGGTATCAAAGCCATTGACGCGATGATCCCCATCGGTCGTGGTCAGCGGGAGCTGATCATCGGTGACCGCCAGACTGGTAAAACGGCGATTGCTGTTGATACCATCATCAACCAGAGAGAATTTTACAAAGCAGGCAAGCCTGTATATTGTATATATGTAGCCATCGGGCAAAAAGCTTCTACTATCGCAGGTGTGATGCAAACCCTGCAGGATGCAGGAGCGATGGAGTACACCACCATCGTGGCGGCATCAGCTTCTGACCCTGCACCGTTACAGTTCTATGCTCCATTTGCAGGTGCTGCGATCGGAGAATTTTTCCGTGATACCGGACGTCCTGCCCTGATCATTTATGATGATCTTTCTAAACAGGCCGTAGCTTATCGTGAGGTATCGTTGTTGTTGCGCCGGCCTCCAGGTCGTGAGGCTTATCCTGGTGACGTATTCTATCTCCACAGCCGTCTTCTGGAAAGGGCTGCCAAGGTCATCAACGATGACAACGTTGCCAAGAACATGAACGATGTACCCGATAGCATCAGGCATTTGGTGAAAGGTGGTGGTTCTTTGACTGCTCTTCCGATCATCGAAACCCAGGCTGGTGACGTATCTGCTTATATTCCTACCAACGTGATCTCAATTACAGATGGACAGATATTCCTCGAAACAAACCTGTTCCTCTCGGGTATCCGTCCGGCGATCAACGTAGGTATCTCTGTAAGTCGGGTGGGTGGTAACGCGCAGATCAAATCGATGAAGAAGGTGGCAGGTACACTGAAACTTGACCAGGCGCTGTATCGTGAGATGGAAGCCTTCTCAAAATTTGGTGGTGACCTGGATGCTGCTACCAAGCAGGTGATCGACAAAGGTGCCCGTAACGTGGAGATATTGAAACAGCCTCAATACACGCCGGTTCCGGTTGAAAAACAGGTGGCGATCATTTACCTGGGTACGAATGGCCTGATCAAAGATGTGGCCGTAAACCGTGTAAAAGAATTCGAAGAGCATTTCCTTCATGAAATGGAGAATAAGTACCCGGATGTGTTGGCGGAATTCAAAAAAGGAAACCTCCCCGAAAACGGCATCAAGAAAATGGTGGAACTGGCCAATGAGCTGATCCCCCAGTTTAAATCCTGATAATAATAGTGTCAAAATAGCCTAACGGCGGGAGAAACTCCCGCCGTTTTTTTGTCCTGAACTGCTAAGTGTAAACCCTGATGGGTGGATTTTGTTGTAAGCGGGCCGAAATTATACCATATTTACTCAAGGTATAAATAATTGTATGTCAATAGTTATCGTAAATATACTACAGAAAATACGGTAATTTATACGAAAAAATCCTCGGAAAACTTGCATGAAGAAAACACGTATTATATCTTGTGCTCGAATTCGAAGAAACCCTAAGTAAACAACGAAGATCCGATCCGGAAGCAAGCCAAATTGTCCAGGCCCGTTCTTAAAAGATCGGATTCATTGCGAACCAAGGTTTCGGGAATTGCAGAAGCCCCTTTAATCTGTCGAACCCTAAAACTAACGTGATGAAAACAATTCTACCCTTAACGAAAACAGTCGCCAGCATTTTCCTGGCAACTTTCCTGCTGACCTCAACATTTTTTGCGAACGCACAGTCGGGCCCCGGCGGCGGTTCCGGCTCAGGCTCATCTGTTCCTGAACTGATATTTAAAGATCCTATACTGGAATCCGGCACTTCGGGTGCAAATGGAGCAACCTACCGTTTCAAAAAGGTTACAAACGACGTGGACGTGATCATGAAAATCGAAGGCCGCTCTTCTTCTTCGGTGAAGATCACGAATATTGACATGGACAACTCCGGTTATGACAACGCGTTTCAGCCCAGGATCAGTTATAACAACGGAAGTTCGCCCGCCAACAGGAACTGGTGGAT
>JAEYOL010000327.1 GCA_023411775.1 Bacteroidota bacterium
ATTTCCTTGGGACCACCTGTAGGTGATGCCACCACTGGTAGTCCGCAGGCAGCCGCTTCAACCAGGGTAAGTCCAAAATTTTCGCCAGGTGTTGCATTTACAAATACTCCTTTTTTGCGGGCTGCAATACGATAGATCTCGGGCACTTCCAACTTGGGATCATTCTTTTTGGGAATGGCCATCTTTCCATAGAGATCATATTTATCCAGCAACAATAAAAGGTTGGTTAGAATATCCTGTTCGTCCGCGGCCATTTGCGTAATGTCTTTTCGCACACCAGCAAATATTGCAAGGTTGGCCATGGCCTGCAATTCCTTGTCCTGGCCATAAGATTGTATAATGGTCTCGAAATTTTTTCTTTTATCCGCACGGCCAATCGAAAGAATAAGCGGTTTGGCAGGGTTAAATAAAAAGCGTTCTATATCCGAATTCAAGCGGTACAATGCCTGTTCCTGTTCGATAGTCATTTTAAAGGAAGGCATATCATATCTGTAAAAAGGGTAGAACTGTTCATTGTTGACGCCGGGAGGTATCACATAAAACTTTCCCTCAACATTATTTTCATAAAGACCGTATTGCGTGTCGATCTCGTGTTGGGTACTGACGATCACCGCATCAGAAGATTTCAAGGTATATTCCTCTTCATCGATTCGACGCTGCATATTGAACTTTTCATCGATCTTCTCTGCCGACATACCATCTTTGAGCAGGATATTTTTCTTATTACGCCCCAGGGAATGTCCAGTTGCGATAAAAGGAATACCAAATACTTCGCTGATCTGTCTTGCAATGTAATTCCCATCGGCATAGTGGCCGTGCACCACATCAGGAAAATCATCCTGCTTTTCGATAAAGCGGATGGTCTTATCAATAAATTCATCAAGATGATCCCACAATACTTCTTTATGGCGATAGGCATTGCCACCGCAATTCACGCGTATGATGCGTGCTTTTTCATTGATGACTTCGATCTCTTTTTCATAGGAGGTAGACACTCTTTTATCAACAATGCGGCGGGTGAACAAGTCTACTTTTCTTACTTCCGGATGTAGCGACAGGTGTTCAAGTAACTCGAGTACATATTTCACCTGGCCTCCTGTATCCTTGTCGCGTCCTATTTCCGGATCTGTGTACCTGATAAGCCCATGGGGACTGAATAACTGTATGTAAAAACCATTTCCCATATAATTATTCATTTGATGTGAAACCTGCAAATTTAACCAAATCGAGGTTAGCGGAAGTATTTTGTAATTTTAAGCAAACAGAAATAGTAATTATTATGTATTCAGGCTCTGGTTTCAGCGATTGGGAAATAGGCGATATTACGGTTATCATACACAAGGGTGTTTATCATTTATTTCATTTGATCATACCTAATCATGACTACATAGCTCATGCCATTTCTAAAGATGGCATATCCTGGCGGCGCGTTAAGAATGCTTTATTTGTGGGTCATCCCGGCGAATGGGACGATGATATGCTCTGGACCATGGATGTGTGCGAGGTAAATGGAAAATTTGAAATGTACTACACCGGTTTGCAAAGAAGGGACCGCGGCGTGGTCTCCAGGATTGGTCTTGCAGAGTCGGATAACCTGATCGACTGGGAAAAAAACCGCAAGAATATTTTTCCCATCGAGCCACGCGGTATCTTTTATGAAACTTCCACAACCAATCCCCGCACCTGGCTGAGTTTTCGGGATCCTTTCCGTTTTGAATATCAAAATGAGGTATACCTGCTCGTAGCTGCCCGCACGATTACCGGTCCTGTATCGAGACGTGGATGTGTAGGGATCGTCAAGATCACCAATGATGAAGTGGAACTTATGCCACCATTATTATACCCGATGGTGTACGATGATATCGAATGCCCCTGTGTTTTTGAACTAAACGGCCGGTTTTATCTTGTTGGTTCCATAAGGGAGGATATAAAAGTCCGCTATTGGTTCGCTCCCGATTTTTTCGGTGAATACCATTCTTTTCATGCTGATGTTTTGTTACCGCAGGGGAATTATGCCGCCCGTACTGTTCGGGATGGCGACCACCTGCTGGTCTATAATTTTTTCTACGCCTATGGAAAAATTGATGCGCTACGCGTTTTGCCACCGCCAAAGGAACTGGATACCGATAGCAGGGGCCGACTGATATTGAAAAGCTACTATCGCTGGGAACTGATGGTAAAAAATCTCGTAGGGCAGGACGATTTCAGCAATAAGCGGGCTTTGTTGTCAAATCCAACCGCCTCTTCTTACGAGGAACCAGGAAAATGGGTTTGCGGTTCACGCAGCGGCTATGAAATTTTTTGCTTTGACAAACCATCCGCCAGTTTTATATGGGAAGGGATACTCACGGTGGAGGGTATGGGAAAACTGGGCCTTGTTTCGGACATCGACGATGATGGCAACGGTTACTTTATTTTTTTCAACGTAGCAAACGGCGTAGTTCAACTCCGTGCCTGGGGTTTTAACCCGCTTAATGCAAGGCAGAATTTTATTTTCAATGATATCCAGGCAAATGTTTTTTCCACCAACGAAGAAAACAAATTTCACTTCAGGCTGATCCGCTATGGTCACTATATTGAGTTGTCTATCGATGGCATTGTCAAATTAACCCTTATTGATTATACATATACCGGGCAGGGGATTGGCTTGTATTCTGCCTCATCGGTACTTTCTCTCCAGGATTCGGTGGTCAAAATATTGCCCGATCCGCAAAGCGAATACGCAAGCCAGGAGGAAGCGCAGAAGTTGGAGTAGTTACTAGTCGGTAGTCGGGAGTCTGTAGTCAGGACCCGATAGCAATCGGTTCGGGAGCCGAAAGCGTCTGACACAATAGTGCTACCAACCAAGGATTATAAAAACAAAGGAAATGATCACAGAAGAAGTAATGACGCTGGCGCGGAAATTATGGGATTATCACCAGGTCAACCACGAACTGGCGAAATCAGATTGCATCCTCACCCTGGGAAGTCACGACCTGCGGGTAGCCGACCGCGCGGCTGAACTTTACCTCGAAGGCTGGGCACCGATGTTGGTGATGTCGGGTGGATTGGGAAATCTTACCCTGGGCATGTGGACGGAGTCAGAGGCCGACAAGTTTGCCGCGATTGCGATAAAAAAAGGCGTACCACCTGATGCCATTTTGGTGGAAAACAAGTCGACCAATACAGGAGAAAATATACTATTCACACAAAAGCTCCTGGCTGAAAAAGGCCTCGACCCGCATTCATTCATTGTCGTTCAGAAGCCATATATGGAAAGAAGGAGCTTTGCGACCTTTAAAAAACACTGGCCAGATAAAAAACTGCTGGTTACATCACCGCAAATACCATTCGAGTCGTACCCCAACGAAGAGATCCCGCTGGAGCGGGTGATCAATATCATGGCCGGCGACCTGCAAAGGATAAAATTTTATCCCGCCAAAGGATTCCAGGTGCACCAGGACATACCGGATGAAGTATGGGAGGCGTTTGAGAGGCTGGTGGACTTGGGTTATGATAAGCATTTGGTCAGGATGGATGCTTAATACAGTCGGGAGTCAATAGTCGGTAGGAGACTGTACTGGATACTGGATACTGGATACTGGATACTGGACATGGATAATGGATGCCAGATCCATTATCAAATTTTCAAATTTTCAGATTTTCAAATTTCTTTCATTTTACTTAATCTTTTTACAAAATTCCCATCTTCCATCAATTCAGTATGGTTTTTGTTCAATTCATCATCCTGGCCAATCCGTCCCCTTGCCT
>JAEYOL010000331.1 GCA_023411775.1 Bacteroidota bacterium
CCCTGAAGTCGGATGATATTATTGAGATCGCTAAAAAAGTAATTGTTGGTATTTACAATGGAGTACCGACAACCGAACTTGATAAGCTGGCTGCGGAAACTGCCGCTTCGTTCACTACCCGTCATCCTGATTTCGCAGTGCTGGCGGCTCGGATCGCAGTGAGTAACCTGCATAAGAATACGACCAAATCTTTTTCAGCCACTGCAAAACTGCTTTATCATTATATCGATACAAAGACCGGTGATAAAGCACCTCTATTGGCAGACGATGTATTCGAGATCATACAGCAAAACGCAGACCGCCTCGATGCCTCCATCATTTATGAAAGAGACTATCATTTTGACTACTTCGGGTTCAAAACCCTGGAAAAATCATACCTGCTAAAAGTAAATGGTAAGATCGAAGAACGACCGCAACACCTGTTCATGAGGGTGGCACTGGGTATTCACAAAACCGATCTGGATGCGGCAATCGAGACATACAACCTGATGAGTGAAAAATGGTTTGTGCACGCCACGCCTACCCTGTTCAATGCCGGCACGCCAAAGCCGCAAATGAGCAGCTGTTTCCTGCAAAGCATGAAAGAAGACAGCATCGCGGGTATTTATGAAACCCTGAAAAACTCAGCGCTGATCTCACAATCAGCCGGCGGCCTTGGGATAAACATCCACAATATTCGCGCTACTGGCAGTTATATCAAAGGCACCAACGGTACCAGCAACGGCATCATCCCGATGTTGCGTGTATTCAATGACACAGCCCGCTATGTAGACCAGGGCGGTGGCAAACGTAAAGGCGCATTTGCCGTTTACCTGGAACCCTGGCATGCAGACATTTTTGAATTCCTCGACCTGAGAAAAAACCATGGCAAGGAAGAAATGCGTGCCCGTGATCTTTTCCTGGCACTCTGGATTTGCGACCTGTTTATGAAGCGTGTGGAATCCGACGGTCAATGGAGCCTTTTCTGCCCCAACGAGGCAAAGAACCTGCACACCACGCATGGTGAAGAGTTTGAAGCACTCTACGAGAAGTATGAAAAAGAAGGCCGCGCGAAGAAAACCATTCCCGCCCGTGATCTCTGGAATGCTATTTTGGAAGCGCAAATAGAAACTGGCAACCCGTACATGTTGTACAAGGATGCGGCGAATAAGAAATCTAACCAGAAAAATCTGGGGACCATCCGTTGCAGTAATCTCTGCACCGAGATCATCGAATACAGTGATGAAAATGAAACAGCAGTTTGTAACCTGGCCTCTATTTCCCTGCCCCGGTTTGTAGAAGGAAAGAATTTCAATTTCGACAAGCTGCTTGAAGTGACGCAGATCATAACCCGCAACCTCAACAAGATCATCGATAATAACTATTATCCCCTCGAAGAAACAAAACGCAGCAATCTGCGCCATCGCCCCATCGGTATCGGCGTCCAGGGACTTGCGGATGTATTTATGCTGCTCGGACTGCCTTTCGATAGCGAAATGGCAAAACTGTTAAACAAAAACATCTTTGAAACGATCTACTACGCTGCACTTGTAGCATCAAAAGACCTGGCAAAGACGCTGGGCGCTTATGAAACGTTTAAAGGTTCACCTTTATCGGAAGGTATATTCCAGTTTGATATGTGGGATGTTCAACCCAGCGACCGGTACAACTGGGAAGAATTAAGAGCGGAGATCAAAACCCATGGAGTTCGAAATTCTTTATTGCTTGCTCCCATGCCAACTGCCTCCACTTCGCAGATACTTGGAAATAACGAATGTTTCGAACCTTATACTTCCAATATTTACAATCGCAGGGTATTGAGTGGTGAATTTGTGGTGGTAAACAAGCACCTGTTAAAAGACCTGATGCGCCTTGGCCTTTGGAACGAAACAATGAAACAAAGGATCATTGCCGCCAATGGTTCAGTTCAGCATATCAATGAAATACCCGCAAACCTGAAGGAGATCTATAAAACCGTTTGGGAAATTAAGCAACGTACAATCATCGATATGTCGGCTGATCGTGGCGCGTTTATCTGCCAGTCGCAATCACTCAACCTGTTTGTAGAACAGCCTAATTTCGCGAAGCTTAGCTCCATGCATTTTTATACCTGGAAAAAAGGTTTGAAAACGGGTATGTACTACCTGCGCACCAAGGCGGCTACCGATGCTGTGAAGTTTACAGTCGATACGGACATGATGAAAAAGACCCTGGCTGATAAAGAAGAAGCGGTAGAACAGATCGCCTGTTCACTTGACAACCCTGAAGGCTGTATCGCCTGCGGATCTTAATCAAGAATACTTACTGACGGTTTATACATGGGGAGCGGGAAACCGTTCCCTTTTTTTGAACCTGTCTTAATGTAGTACCTGGGATGAGGATTCTGAAATTGACTTAAATTAGCAGTCAAACAAACTTCACGCTATGCTCACCAAATCCATGCAGGACGCACTGAACAACCAGGTACAAATGGAAGCAGAATCATCCCAGGCCTACCTGGCCATGGCTTCCTGGGCAGAAATACAACCCGGCCTGCAGGGCGTCACAGAATTTTTTTACAAGCAATCCGATGAAGAAAGGGTGCATATGCTGAAGCTTATCCGCTTTATCAACGAACGAGGCGGCTACGCGGTAGTGCCTGCACTGGCACAACCGATCGTTACTTTCAAGTCTCTCAAATTTATGTTTGACGAATTCCTGAACCACGAATTGAAAGTGAGCAATAGCATCAACGACCTGGTTCATCTTTCACTCACAGAAAAAGACTATGCCACCCATAATTTCCTGCAATGGTATGTCAATGAACAAATGGAAGAAGAACGCACAGCCCGCATGCTGAATGAAAAACTGGAACTGGTTGGCGACGACAAAGGCGGCCTTTACCTGTTTGACAGGGATGTGATGATGTACCGGGGCGCTTCCGAAAAGGGCGGGCACTAGCCACGAATTACACGAATTGGCCACGCCACGGATTACACAGATTTCACAGATTATAAGAATCGCGTGAGAAAACTACACGTTCGAGATCATAAACGTAGTTTTATTCCTCCGTTGATGACAAAACCGTCGAGAGGGGCATAGATATCTTTAAATACCGGGTTGTCAATGGTACCCGTATATATGCTGCCAAATCGCGTTTGACGGGTATCGAGGAAATTTTCAAAATTGATATATAAAGAAAGTTTTTCCCAAAGCTTTTCTGCCATAAAACCTGTGATCCAATAGGGCTTGCCTGGATCTCCATCGCTTAAGTTTTGCCTGCTGAAATAGTATCCCTCCAGCCCCAGCTTCCACTTTTCATGTACTTCATAAAACAACACCGCATTGACGCGGTGCCGGGGTGTCAGGAAGTTTTCAACTTCAAAAACGCCCTGGTGCAAATATGCTTTTGTAAATGTATATCCCAGGAACAACTTGAAATCACTATAGCCGAGCTTTACATTTGTTTCCATACCCCTGCTGTCGATGTGCCCGCCTACTGATTTAAATTGGTAATTACTTCCAACGGGTACCAGCAACAACGGATCGGCAATACGGGTATAAAAGAAAAGATGATTGATGCTGAATTGCAAATCGCCATCAGCGAACGAGGTTTTATAGTTGATGTCTGCATTGATACCATAACTTCTTTCCAGTTTACTGGCATTATCATCGATGGGCAACACGTTTCTATACTGGAGCCTTTCACTTTCCTCTGTAAAAATGGATGGTGTCTTATACCCCAGCCCGCCGCCTACCCGTGAACTGAGTTCATTACTGAACCTAAACAACGCCGATACTCTTGGCAAAAAGACAAAACCATAATCCTTCACATGATCGGCCCGGATCCCCGACTCCAGGACACACTTTTCACTAACCCGATAGTTGTTTTGAACAAAAGCACCTGCCGTAACCTGGTTATAATTACGTAAAGTAGTGGCAGTAGTTTTTACTTCACTGAACTGGTCCGTATACAGGTTCAGCCCGGTGATCCACTCCAGTTTCTCGCCATGGTAGGCGTAAGTGGCTTCCGTAAAAGAACCATTTTGTGTACCATCAAATACATAACCCGGGAGTACCATCCTGCGTTTGAAATGATTGAAACTGTTTTTTACCGTAATATGGCTGCATACGCCAAAGCGGTGTTCAAAATTGAATTGGGTGCTGATACGGTCGCTATTGTTTAGCTCAAAAAACCCGGATGGCTTTTTCTTTTCTATATAGTCTAGATCACCCCCTACTCTGTCCTCGGTTGATAAATTGACGCCAATGCTCATTTGCGTTTGCGGGTTGAAATACACGAAGAAGCGCGGATTGACAGTATAGCGTTCAAATTTTGGAATCGCTGTCAGACCTATATCAGCGGGATCGTACGCCTTGTTACTGTTACGGGATGCAAATAGTGTGAGGCCTGTTTTACCATACTTTTCACCATAAAAACCGCTGGTATTCAAACCGCCCCCCGAAGTGGCGTCCAGATGAAATTTTAATTCACGTTCTTCCGTTGGCACTTTGGAAACAAGATTTACCAGGCCCGCAATAGCGCCTCCACCATATAATGTGGAAGCTGAACCCTTGATCACTTCGATCTGTTTCAGGTCAAGCGGTGGCGTTTGTAATAAACCCAGTCCTCCACTAAAGCCCGCATACAATGGCATTCCGTCTTTCAATAATTGCGTGTACCTGCCGTCTAGTCCCTGTATACGTATGGAAGCATTGGCAGATGTAGCAGATGTTTGTTGCGTCTGGATGCCTGTGCTTTCTGTCAGCACCATCCGGATATCACCCGGTTTCATATTGGCTTTCTCATCCAATTCTTCGCCGGCGATAAATTCCACCCGGGTAGGAATATTCTGTATGGTTCGGGAACTGCGTGTCGACTGGATAATTATTTCGTCTTCCTCCTCATGTTCTTCGTTTTCCAGAAGCACTTCGTATGGCTGGCTGCTTTCAAAAGGAAGGGTTATCGTTTCTTCTTTGTGTTCAAATCCCACAAATGTGAACCTGAATTTGTATTTACCAGCGGGAAGGTTGTCGAAACTTATCCTGCCGGTTGAATCAGTAAACCCACCAGTTTTTGTCGCAATGATCTGTACCGATGCACCGGGTAATGTTGTCTTGCCTTCCGCGTTTTTTACCCAAAAAGTGATAGAATATTGTGCCTGTATTGTGACAGCGAAAAATAATGCCGTCACACATAATATAAT
Organism: Bacteroidota bacterium; assembly: GCA_023411775.1. GTDB lineage: Bacteria > Bacteroidota > Bacteroidia > Chitinophagales > Chitinophagaceae > Terrimonas_B. The sequence continues at coordinate 5,166 of JAEYOL010000331.1, forward strand.
TTTCATGTGTAAAGTTTAGGTCAATGAATATTTCAAAAACTCATCAACCTATTTTCGGCGGGTGCCAGAAACCGTAAGAAACTTCGGGAATAGAAGGAGAAACAAACCCTGTATAAACCTGTTGAACGGGCAAAGCCTCTATGCGCATAGAAACCTGTTCCACGGTGATGGGTACAGAAGCACAGCCCTCGCAATTAAAAAAAGGTGAGCAGGTGCCGCAGTCCTCGTCGCCGCTTTCATGATTGGCAGCCTGTTCCGCGACGGCTTTATCATCGGGGCATTCGTCGATGGTGCAGCAGGGAAATACCGACAGCAACAACAAATAGCATAATAATATATAGCTCAGCCGTTTCATCGAAGCAAAACTATAAACGCAGCGGAAATAATAATAGTATCGGGAAGGATTTATTATCGCAACAACAGTTCACATGGTTTTAAACCCGTGTGCTTCTTAAAGGCGGTAGAAAAATGCGAAATAGAAGAATAGCCAAGTAGCATGGAAACCTCAGTAACACTCAAACCCTTCTCATATAAAAGAAAACGAGCGTGCTCCATACGCTGGCTTTGGTAAAAATCGAAAATTGTTGAGCCGAACATCTCCTTAAACCCTTTTTTAAGATAACATTCGTTCATGGCCACTTTCCTGCTTAGTTCCTTGATGGTGATGGGCTCACCAATATGCTGGATCAGAATTTCCCTGGCTTTATTGACCTTGTCGCGATCGGCCTCGTTGGCAAGGAATTTACAATTGATCACATCAATCTCCTTGTCACCCACCATGCAGTCCATGCTGTACAGCAAAAGCATCTGCACCTGCGCGTTAATATAAATATTCTCAAGGGTATCGGTATAGTTGTGATTCAAAAGCGACTCAATCACCATACGCGTTTTACTGCACAGGGGAAGGATCTTTGTAAAAGAAGATGCCCTTTTGAAATTCAGGATGTTCTCACTAAGTGTATCAGTGGTATTCCTGGGCTTAATAAACTGGGATAATAGCGCGGGTGTAAACCGGAAAGCCAGTACATCGAGGCTTTCTTCCTTTTCAGCACAATTGATCGATAAGCCCGAACGGCACATATTACATTCCCTCTGTTTCTGCCGGCAATACATATTGCCCGACACACAGAATTTTAGTTCCAGGTAATTTTCCCTGTTGTCGTCTTTTTCGTAATGATATACCATAATCCCCGTGTCCTCAATATTCCATTGGGTGTTGCGGCTGTACCTTTTAATGGAATACTGTACCGAACCGGGCATTTGCTGTTCCCTTTCGTGTAACAGGTTCAATTGCTCCTGCATTGGAGCCTGCTTGTACGCAAGCGTCAGTATATCAGGTGGGTTAAACATTCGGACTGCAAATTTACTGATTGACAGGGATTCAACCATCATATTAGCAGAAACCGTTGTGTGGTTCGAAATGAGGCCCGGAAGGAGGAAAGGCGGGAAGTTCCAAAAAATAATCCATTTTTGCCATCCCGAAGGCTATCGGGATTACCTTTGCACGGTTTCTGCCGGCAACGGAGTAACTTTTGGGACAAAACTGCATGATTCACCCGCATACATACATTCACCCTAATGCTAAACTGGCGACTAACGTAAAGGTTGATCCTTTTACTGTTATACACCAGGACGTGGAGATCGGGGACGGAACCTGGATAGGTTCAAACGTTACAATTATGGAAGGATCCAGGATTGGGAAAAACTGCCGGATCTTCCCGGGTGCGGTGATCGGAGCCATCCCGCAAGACCGGAAATTCGATGGCGAACGAACAACTGTTGAGATCGGGGATAACTGCACCATCCGCGAGTTTGTCACCATCCACCGGGGTACTTCCGACCGTCTCAAGACCGTGGTGGGCGACAATTGCTGGATCCTGGCTTATAGCCATATCGGGCACGATTGTATTATCGGCAGTAATTGTACACTGAGCAATAATTCTCAACTCGCGGGTCACGTGGTCCTGGGCGACTGGGTAGGAATTGGCGGTGTTTGTGCCGTACACCAGTTTGTTCATATCGGGGCGCATGCCTTTATTTCGGGCGGATCGCTTGTAGGTAAAGATGTACCTCCCTATATCAAAGCGGCCCGCCAGCCTTTGAGTTATGCCGGGGTAAACTCAGTGGGATTAAAACGTCGCGGGTTTACAATCGAAAAGATCAACCATATCCTGGATATTTACCGTATTCTTTACAACAAAGGACTAAATACTTCCCAGGCCCTCGAATACCTGGAGGAAGAATTCCCCGCAACAGATGAGCGCGACGAGATCGTCACTTTCATCAATGAAAGCAGCCGGGGCATCATCAAACGTTTTGCAAAAGGTAACGGCGATGAAGATAACTCTCTCTGATGCCGGTAAACGTTTTAACCGCGACTGGATATTCCGCCATTTTACTTACAGTTTTGAATCAGGTAAATCCTATGCTATCACGGGCCCCAACGGATCGGGCAAGAGCACGCTGCTACAGGTACTAAGTGGCGGCATGCACATGAACGAAGGTAATATTGAATATTCCATCCTCGGCAAACCGCGTTCAGTTGAAACAATTTACCGCGACGTTTCGATCTGTGCACCTTACCTGGAACTGGTGGAGGAAATGACGCTGCGTGAATTCCTGGAATTTCACCAAAGTTTTAAGCCTTTTTTAGCAGGGGTAACCATCGACCTGATCATGAGTACAGTTGGTTTGCAAAAAGCTGTTGATAAGCAGATCCGCTATTATTCTTCGGGGATGAAACAAAGGGTAAAACTGGCGCAATGCGTTTTTTCAAACACTGCCATTGTACTCCTGGATGAGCCCTGTACCAACCTCGACGCCGCGGGCATTGAACTCTACCAAACCCTGATCGGGGAATATTGTTCAGGTCGCCTTGTAGTAGTGAGCAGTAATGACAAGGTGGAATACAGTTTCTGCAACGAAATAATCAATATCACCGATTATAAATAAACGGCCTATTCATCTTCAGTAGTTTTTTGGAAAAACTAAACCTAATTGATCGCGTCGATAAGCTTCTTTTCACCTACGATCCACACCACATCACCCTCCTCAAATACCATGGTAGACTCTGGATTCAGTATCCGCTGTCCACCCCTTTCAATACCTACTACCAGGCCGTTTGTGCTTGTACGAATGCCTGATTCCCTTATTGACTTATTTATAAAAGTTGAATCGTGCTCAATGGTAAACTTATCCAGCTCCACCTGCGCATCTTTCTGGCTTTCCACCAGCTTTTTGTCGGGCCTGAGTATGGCATTCATCTTTTTTTCCTGCTGGTCGGTGCAGATGATAAACAATTTATCGCCGGGATAGATGCGATCATATTTTTGAGGGGTAGTAATGGTCAATAGTCCCCGTTTGATCATGGCCACGTTTACGCCGATCAGTTCCCTCCAGCGAAGTTCTTCCAGGGTCTTCCCAATAATACTAACCTCTGGATCCACTTCAAATGTTGTCATATGTGCATCCCATGGCGCGAGGGCCACATTGCGTTTGCTGGCCTGTTGTTCCAGCAACCTGATCTCTTCCTGTAGTTCCCTGTCATTGAGATTGGCGATAAAGCGGCTTTCAAGCTGATCATATAATGCCTGGATCTTTTTCCTGAAGGCAAAGAAAAGCGTGATCATCACGATGGCTGCATAGAATGCTATGGTGAGGGAGAAAAACCTACTTAGTAGAAATATAATGGAAAACAAAGCCAGGGAGAGCTTTACTCCTCGCATCAGCAGTATCGGGCCGCGGTACTGTTGCTGCGCATAGATCTTTACAAACGATTCATTACGTTCATTTCTCACCACCAGGCCCCAAAGGAATGGCGCCATAAATAATAAGGTAAGCACCGCAGCGGTGATACCGCCAAAAGCGTAATCTGTATTAGCTGCCACCCAGGGTTTTACATAATTTGATGACAGGAAAACGATGGCACCTACCAGTACCGAGAACAACACAACATTGATCAGGTAAGATTTCAATACCTGCTGGAAATCGCTGGCAGCTGTAATGGTAGTGGCTTCTGAACTATAGCGGTTAAGCGATTTTCTCCATTTCTCAGGCAGGCGTTTGTCCAGCCATTCATAAAATGGCGCGCCAGCTTTTATCAGGTATGGCGTTGTGAATGTGGTAATACCCGATACGGCAACGATGATCGGGTAAAGGAAATTGCTGGTGGCACCCAGGGTAACACCGAGTGCTGCTATGATAAAGGAGAACTCACCTATCTGTGCCAGGCTCATCCCCGTTTGTAATGACACTTTTAGGGAATTACCCGAGATATAAGCGCCTAGACCCGTAGTGAGAATTTTGCCAATGATGCAAATAACGGTGATCAGGAGAATGGGTAGAATATAATCTCCCAGTGACCTCAGATCGATCAACATTCCCACGGATACAAAGAAGATGGCACCAAAAAGGTCTTTTACGGGCTTTACCAGGTGTTCGATCCGCTCAGCTTTGGTAGTTTCAGCGAGCAGTGACCCCATCACGAAGGCTCCCAGGGCAGGTGAAAAACCAACTTTGGCAGCCAGGTAAACCATCAACAGGCACATCGAGATGGATACGATAAGCAATGTCTCATCCGACATCAGGTTACGTGCCTTCTTCAATATCGTCGGTATGAAAAATATCCCGGCTACAAACCAAAGGATGAGGAAGAAAATAAGTTTTAATACTGAAAGCAGCATCTCCGAACCGACAAACTGCTGGCTAACGGAAAGAGTGGTGAGCAAAACCAGTATCGCGATCGTGATCAGATCCTCCACGATCAGGATACCAAAGACAAGTGTGGCAAATTTTTTCTTTTTCAGTCCAAGTTCCTCAACCGCTTTGATGATAATGGTTGTGGATGACACCGCCAGCGCGGCACCCAGGTAGATACTATCCATGGTAGACCAGCCCAAAAGTTTGCCGCAGGCGTAACCCAGGGCCGACATTCCGATAGCTTCCACGAAGGCCGATACCGACGCCGATCCACCCACCTGTGCAAGCTTCCTAAAGCTGAACTCAAGACCCAGGCTAAACAAAAGGAAAATAACGCCGATCTCAGCCCAAACGGTAACATTGTCGGTCTCCACAATAGATGGTAGCCATGTAAAATTGGGGCTTACCAGTATACCCGCAATAATGTATCCCAGCACCAGAGGTTGACGCAGCATTTTAAACACCAGCGTCATAATCGCTGCTGAGCCCAATATCAAAGCCAAATCAGTTATCAGGTTGGGTAAATGATTCATGAATCTTTAGTTGATCGTAAAAATTAAAGCCTGTTGTTACGGAATAGTAGTAAAGTGTACTGATGATGCCGGGTGTTCGTCGAATATCTGTCTTCTACCAGAAATAATGGGACGGAAACAGGTGCAGCAGGTAGTCATACATCAACATCTCCATTTCAGCTGCAACCAGACTTATCCCGTGGTTACGATAGCAGGCAACCGTGATTGCATTTTCTCTTGTGGCCGGAAAAGCCGAGATTGAAAGCAGCGTCCTTATACGAAGGCTAAACACAATGGAGTCGTCACGCTGCTTCTTATTCTCCAGACCAAATACAAAACCTTTTTTTAGTTTCAATCCCGGGGTGGAGACCGTTGGATTTTTTTCAGTGGAACTGGCATGACCGGGATATGCGAGGCTCAGAAAACCCAGAGCAAATGCATATATGATCAGCCATTTTTTCATACTGACGAAGATAAGGAAAAAATGCAGGTTTGAGAGGGCGGAAGACGGATCTGCCACTTTAAAAAAAGCTGTTGCAAACGATGGGTTTATCGCTGGCTTGCAATGAGTAAATTGAGATCGGTGTACTTTAGATCAAAGCGCTCGCTCAGGTAAAAATTAGTGAGTGAACCTTTAAACATATAGATACCACTACGCAGGTGAATCTGGTGCCACACAAGCTTTTCAAAACCACCTTCCTCCCCGGCTTCCAATAGGAGCGGCATCAGCACATTACTGATGGCTTGTGATGCTGTGCGGGCAAAACCAGATGGGATATTTGGAACACAATAATGTATCACCCCGTATTTCATAAAAATGGGATGCTCGTGTGATGTAATTTCGGAAGTTTCAAAACAGCCACCCCGATCGATGCTCACATCGATCACCACTGCGCCGGGTCGCATATTGCTTACCATTTCCTCTGTTACCACCATTGGCGTCCGCCCGGTTTGCGATCCCAACGCACCTACTGCTACCTCACAGGTTTTTAATTGCTTGGCCAGCATCCTGGGCTCGATAACTGAGGTCCAGAGCCGGTGACCGATATTGTTTTGAAGTCGTTTGAGTCGGTAGACGCTGTTGTCAAATACTTTTACAGAGGCTCCCAGGGCAAGCGCTGCCCTTGCCGCGTACTCACCCACGATACCCGCGCCAATGATAATGACTTTGGTAGGCGCGATACCGGATATGCCACCGAGCAACACCCCTTTACCGTGATTGGCCGAACCCAGGTATTGGGCAGCAATCAGCATCACAGCACTTCCGGCGATCTCGCTCATGCTGCGTACGATGGGATAAGAGTCGCTATCGTCTTTTAAATTTTCGAAAGAGATGGCGGTGATCTTTTTCTCCATCATCGACTCCAGAATTCCGGCTTTCAACACAGAAAGATGGATCGGGGAAATGATCACCTGGTTCATTTGCAAAAGAGGGAGGTCCTCTTCGATCACGGGTGCGCTTTTCACCAGGATAGGCGCACGGTATACTTCGGCTCTCTCATAAACGATCTTCGCGCCGGCTTCGCTATAGTCTTTGTCCCGGAAGTGCGAGGCATCGCCGGCATTGTGTTCAATCACTACCTGGTGACCGTTGCTGACCAACACACTTACCGCATCTGGCGTAAGTGCTACACGATTTTCCTGGAAAGCAAACTCCTTGGGTATGCCGATCATCATCCCTTCAGCATCTGGCTTGACGTCAAGCGTTTCTTCTAAAGTCTCGTACTCGTAACTAAAGGATGAACTGATCCTTGGTTTTTGCTGGCTCATGAAGTTGGTTAACAGTAGTCTAACTGACTGCGGCCAAAATTAGTTAATTCCCGATTATTCTGAGCTTTCGTTGTGACGATTCCAGGGTATCGATATATATGTGGATCGTATCTTCCGGGAAAATTCCCGGTGCGCGGTCGGGCCATTCTACGAAACAGATATGATCACTGTACAAACAGTCTTCTACACCGGCTTGAATCGCCTCCTCCTCGTCCTTTAGCCGGTACATATCTATGTGAAATATTTTGCCAGCTTCGCCATTGCTGTAGATGTACTCGTTGATAATAGAAAAAGTTGGACTTCCCACTACATCCTTCACACCTTTCACATCACATAGCGCATGGATAAATGTTGTTTTCCCCGCGCCCATGTTGCCGTGAAATGCAAACACTTTGGCGTTCCCAACCGATTTCCAAAACATGGTTGCAGTTTCCGATATGTTTTCCAGAGAAAAAACCAATTCCATTTCACAAATTTATAAGAATAGCAACCCTGTTGCCAATATTCCTGCTTTGAAACTTCAGGCTGTTTGATTACGCTGGTAATTTTGCAACAAGATCAAAGGCCTATTGTTATAATATTAAGCAACTATGGAAAAGATTCAATGGAAAGTAGATGGGATGGATTGTTCAAACTGCGCACTTACGATCCGGAAATATTTAGAAAAACAGGGTATGCGCGATGTTCGTGTCAACTTCGCGACAGGGGATGTGAGCTTTGACAAAAGTGGCATCGTGGGCGATAAGCAATTGGCAGCGGGCATTAAGGACCTCGGCTACGAGATCATCAATGCACAGGCGCCGGTAAACAGTTCCAGGCGTCCGTTACTCGCCACTCACCTGCATCGTTTTCTCTTTTGCCTGCCTTTTACTGCGGTACTGATGCTGCATATGATACCTGGCCTCGATTTTCACTGGCTAATGAATCCCTGGCTGCAACTCACACTTTGTCTTCCGGTATTCATTGTGGGCATGGAATTTTTTGGCAAAAGTGCCTGGAAGAGTATTCGTAATGGCATACCCAATATGAACGTGCTGATCGCGATGGGTGCGCTGGCCTCTTTTATCTATAGTTTGTATGGCACCCTCACCGGGCAGGCTGCTGATTATATGTTCTATGAGACGACAGCCACCATCATTACCCTGGTATTCCTCGGAAACTATATGGAAGAAGCTTCTGTTCGTTCCACCCAAAAAGCGCTGAATAAACTGGCCAGCTCGCAAAAGGTAATGGCCAACATGATCGCCTATGACGACCAACACCAGGAACAGATCTTCGAAGTTGAAAGTGAACAGCTCCGAAGCGGTGACCTTGTCCTGATTAAATCGGGCGAACAGGTACCGGCCGACTGTAAAATACTTTGGGGTGAAGCGGAGGTAAACGAAGCTATCATTACAGGCGAAAGTATTCCTGTACATAAAGCAGGCAAGGATAAACTGATTGGCGGAAGTATACTGGTAAATGGAACCATTAAGGCATATGTAACTGCAGCAGGCGAGGATACAGTTCTATCAGGTATCATCAAATTGGTTAAACAGGCGCAGGGTGAAAAAGCACCTGTTCAGCAACTGGCAGACCGGATCAGCGCCATTTTTGTGCCCGTTGTGCTGGTGATCGCCGCAATCACGCTTATTATAAACTGGATCGTACTTCAGGATTTCACAAATTCACTAATGCGCAGTATTGCAGTACTTGTCATTGCCTGCCCATGCGCGATGGGTCTTGCTACACCGGCTGCCATCGCTGTTGGCCTCGGTCGCGGTGCAAGGAATGGCATCCTGTTTCGCAATGCGCGGAGCCTGGAACTTTTTAAAAATATCCAGCAGGTTGTGTTTGATAAAACCGGCACACTGACAACGGGTGATTTTAAAATAAGTGACTGGCATTTGGAAAATAATAGTATAAGCGCTGACGAGTTTAGGATGATTATCTTCTCTCTTGAAAAATATTCAAACCATCCCATCGCGAAAAGTATCAGCAAAGAATGGAAAACAAAAGATGAGATCCGTTGGAAATTCATTGAAGAAATTAAAGGCCTGGGCATGCAGGCACGGGATAAAGAAGGTGATATCTATAAAGCCGGCTCTTACAAGATCGCCGAAAAGTATACCAGCGACAACAGTCATAATGTTTACCTGGTAAAAAACGACCAGTACCTGGGATGGATCGATGTAAAGGACGAGATAAGACCAGAAGCCAGGCAGGTGGTTGACTATCTGCATTCGAAAAACATAAAGACTATCCTGCTGAGTGGAGACCGTTATGATAAAACTAAGGAGTTGGGCAGTAGTCTTGGGATCGATGAAGTAATTGCCGAACAAACTCCCGAACAAAAACTGGAAAAAATCGCTCAACTTTCAGCTGCAGCCTCTACGGTGATGGTAGGGGATGGTATTAACGATGCGCCTGCCCTCGCCAAGGCAACCATCGGTGTATCGATGAGCGACGCTTCTCAAATTGCCATGCAAACCGCGCAGGTTGTATTGATGAACCATGGTTTAAAAAAATTACCCACCGCGTTGGGACTTGGCAGGCATACCTTCCTTACCATCAAACAAAACCTGTTCTGGGCTTTTGCTTATAATATTATTGCCATCCCGGTAGCTGCACTTGGATTTTTGAAACCAGGTTTCGCCGCATTAGTCATGGGTTTAAGTGATGTGGTGCTGGCGATCAATTCGGGAAGATTGTTTGTAAAGAAGGTGTCGTGAGGCGTGAGTAGTTCACCGGAAACGGAAATCTGGAGAGGAAATTCACGATTATTAACGTGATTTTACATTACAAATAGTGATAGATTTTAATAGCTTGGTGAAAACATATATTATGTTCCTGGAATTATCTCACACAAAACTTGATGTTTTTAAAGTTTCAAAAGCATTGGTACTTGATTGCTACAGGCAAACGAATTCGTTTCCGCCAGCTGAAAAATTTGGAATGACGTCTCAAATCAGGAGGGCAGCGCTATCTGAAAAGATTCTATGAAATCTTTCGCGGATCGTTGATAGAAGTTGATGCAGCATTGGATATTGCAGTCGATTTGGGTTATGCCACAAAGCAGGGTCTTGAAACGGCAGGCAGGTTAATGGTCCGCAGTTTCCAATTAATATCCAAGATGATCTCTTGTGATCGTGAGGCGTGAGTCGTAGGGCGGGAGAATGCCGGTTTATAAAAATGGGTTCTATTGTTTACAAAATTTGTAATGCCTGATGCAATTGGTGTATAAATTGAAGTATGTTAGCTAACAAAACAATTTATTGAAAGAAATTACTATTTCCAATGCCCTCTCACGACTCCAAACTCCCTCCTCACGCCTCACGTCTCACGGCTCACAACTCACGACTCACGGCTCACGCTTCACACCTCACGCCCCACGAAATCCTCAGGCAATACTGGGGCTTCGATTGTTTCCGGCCATTACAGGAAGATATTATCCAATCTATTTTGAATGGAAACGATACTCTTGCCCTGATGCCAACCGGCGGTGGCAAATCGCTTTGTTACCAGGTTCCCGCGATGGCCAGCGAAGGACTTTGCCTGGTGATCTCACCGCTGATCGCTTTGATGAAAGACCAGGTTGAAAACCTCCGCAGGAAAAATATTACTGCCTATGCCATTTACTCAGGGATGAGCTTCAAGGAAGTGGTGAACACCCTAAAGGTGGTTTCCGAAAGCAACTGCAAATTTCTTTATGTATCGCCTGAACGTTTAGAAACGGCATTATTCAAAGAGTATCTCCCTGGCATCGGCGTGCAGTTGATTGCCGTTGATGAAGCACATTGCATTTCACAATGGGGTTATGATTTTCGTCCACCCTACCTGCGCATTGCCGCACTAAGGGAAGAGCTGCCCGGCGTCCCTGTGCTTGCCCTGACGGCATCTGCCACCCAGGATGTACAGGATGATATCTGCGCGCGACTGTCTCTGTCCCAAAAAGCAGAATGGAAAATATTCCGCCAGTCTTTTGAACGCGTCAATCTCTCCTATAGTGTATTTAGGGTTGATTCAAGGATCAATAAGATCATAAGTGTGCTAAACAAAGTTCCGGGTACTGCCATCGTTTATTGTAAGAGCAGAAAACGCACAAGGGAGATCAGTGATCTGCTACGATTACAAAATATTTCGAGTGATTATTACCATGCAGGATTAAGCCAGGAGGACAGGAACCGTAAACAGGAAGACTGGATCAACAACAAAATCCGGGTCATCGTGTGCACCAATGCTTTTGGAATGGGGATCGACAAACCGGATGTAAGAACTGTCATACATGCGGATGTGCCCGATTGCCTTGAAAACTATTACCAGGAAGCCGGCAGGGCTGGTCGCGATGGCAAACGCTCTTATGCTGTCCTGTTATACGATTACCAGGAACTCGACGAATTAAAGGAACTGGCGGAACTTCGTTATCCCTCGCTTACAACCATCCGCGAGGTTTACCAGGCGATTGCTAATTATCTGCAATTGCCTGTGGGCGGAGGCGTGAGCGATATGTATGACTTCGAGCTCTCCGTTTTCACTAACCGGTTTAAATTGGATGCTTACACTACCCTGTACGCATTGAAAGCGCTGGAGCAGGACGGGTGGCTTTCTTTCAATGAGCAGGTTTTTAAACCTGGAACTGTACAGTTCAACACGACCAAAGAACGGCTTTACAATTTTGAAAAAGAAAATCCTTCTCTTGACCCACTGCTCAAAACCTTGCTAAGGGCTTATGAAGGCATTTTCGATCAGCCTGTTTTTATTTCTGAAATACAGGTCGCACAATTAATGAAAACAGATGCTGATAAAATCAGGCAGATGCTACAGGATGCTAACCGCGGCGGCGTTATCGAATACATTCCCAGGAAAGACAAACCACAATTGCAATTGCTTCGTCCACGTGTGAAAGTAGGCGACCTGCAAATTAATATGGAGCTGTACAAGGCAAGAAAGGAGAAATTTAAAACGCGGGCCAACCAGATGATCTCTTTTGTAAAAGAAAATGCTGAATGCCGAAGCCGGTTGATCGGAGTGTACTTTGGTGATAAGGAGATCAGGGACTGCGGTATTTGCGACAATTGCCTTTCCAGGAAAAATAATAGTCTTTCCAATGAGGAATTTCAAATCATTGCTAAGTCCATACTTGACCAGCTAAATACACATCCTCTGTCTGCCAAAGAACTTACTAAGCAATGGACCGGTTTGAAAAGGGAAAAGGCCTGGAAAGTGATCGAATTCCTGCAATCGGAAAATAAGATCGTAGTAGATGAGAAAGGGCTGACCAGTTTAAAAAAACAGAGAAAAAATGACTCAGGAAATTCTAGCCCTGATTCATGACCTGTAATGCTCAAAACAAAGTTTTTTTCCGACTTCTTCCCCCGAGACCCAAGGCGCCCAGCAATGAGCGTACAATGGTATTACCCGCGGTTCGTGTCATGCTTCTCACGACAGGGTCATCGAAGAACCCTTTTTCCTTTTTAGTGCTTGTACGGGATTCTTTCTTCTCCCGTTCCTGTTTTTTCAGTGCTTCCGTTTTCTCAGCCGCTTCCGCGAGCTTCTCCGTTAATATCTCATGCGCACTATGACTGTCGATCACCTGGTTGTATTTCGCGGCGATCCGGGATTTTTTTACAATCTCATCAATCTCGCCTGTTGAAAGTATGTCCATTCGGCTTCTTGGCGAACCAAGCATACAATGTACCAGTGGTGTGGGGATACCTTTTTCATTCAGGGCTGTCACCAGCGCTTCCCCGATACCCAGCCGTGTGATCAGGTCTTCCGTTTTATAAAATTTCGATTCGGGGTAGTTCTCGGCTGTACGTTTGATCACTTTCCTGTCTGCCGCGGTAAACGCCCTTAAAGCATGCTGCATTTTTAATCCGAGTTGGGACAATACCGGTGCAGGTACATCCATCGGGTTTTGCGTACAGAAATAGATCCCGATACCTTTGGAACGGATCAGTTTGATGATCGTCTCGATCTGTTGTAACAGCGCATCGCTGGCCTCCTGGAAGATAAGGTGGGCCTCATCAATGAACATAACAAGCTTGGGCTTATCCAGGTCACCTTCCTCGGGGCAAACGGCATAAAGTTCTGCCAGCAGTTGTAGCATAAAAGTGGAGAAAAGCTTGGGACGGTCCTGCAGATCCGTCACCCTGACAATGGAGATCATACCTCTGCCATCATCGCTGATTCGCATAAGGTCGTCGACTTCGAAACTTTTCTCTCCAAAAAATACATCGGCTCCCTGTTGCTGCAATTCGATCACTTTGCGAAGGATGGTTCCTGTTGATGTCGTAGAGATTTTCCCGTACGATTTTTCCAGCTCAGCCTTTCCTTCGTCACTCACAAATTGCAGCACTTTTATAAAATCTTTCAGGTCGAGCAGGGGAAGTTGTTTGTCGTCGCAATATTTAAAGATCATGGCTACCAGTCCGCCCTGCGTATCGTTGAGTCCAAGAATCTTTGAAAGTAATACCGGCCCAAACTCGCTGACTGTAGCGCGAAGGCGCACACCGGGCTGATCGCTGAGCGTGAGCAGGTCCACCGGGAAAGCTGAAGGGATATAATCTATCCCCAGTTTTTGATAACGCTCATTTATCTTATCGTTCGCTGCTCCGGGTGCTGCAATACCACTCAGGTCACCTTTGATATCCATTAGCAAAACTGGAATGCTTGCGTCGCTCAGGCCTTCAGCCAGTACCTGCAGGGTTTTTGTTTTCCCTGTACCTGTGGCGCCGGCGATCAAACCATGCCGGTTTAAAGTTTTAAAAGGGATAAAAACGTCAGCGTCGGCAACGACTTCGCCATCCAGCATGGCACGGCCAATTTTAAACTTCTCGCCTTTAAACGAGTAACCATTCTTTACGATCTCCAAAAATTCAGCGCTGTCTGCCATGAATTCAAAATTTGATTGAAAGATACTTTAAAAATACCATCATAGATTTTATACTCCTTTACACTAAAGGTCCTCTTCTCTTTCCAGCATCAGAACGGCACTTTGTGGTACGATAAAATATTTTTCGCTTTCGTACATCACTTCTGTCGCACCGCTTAGCAGGAAAATTGCGAGGTCGCCTTCCCTCGCCTGAAGGGGAACATATTTTACCTGCTCTTCTTCACCCTTCCATTCCTCTGTCTCCACGGGCATCGGGATGGCATACCCGGGACCCGTTTTTATTACATAACCCTGCTGTACTTTTTCTTTCTCCTGCACGCCGGGCGGAAGATAAAGACCGCTGGCAGTTTGTTCATTTGGTTTCGTAGGTTTGATCAACAGCCTGTCACCAATCACAATTAACTTTTTAAAACGGTTGTCGGAGGTGATATGCATTGCCATAATTAATAAAATTGAACCGCAAATTTAGACAATGGAGACCAGAGCCGGAAAGGGCACTCTTAACAAAATATTAGTGAGATGCGGCCATGTTTGGTAAATGATTTAATTTTATTTGTACGTCTAATAATAAAATAAAAACCATGGAAGGAAAGAAACCCAAAATCTTATTGTGTGAAGACGATCCGAACTTAGGAAGTGTACTGAAGAACTACCTTGAACTAAACGATTACGATGTCACGCTCGAACGGGATGGCCGGCTTGGCCTGGCAGCCTTCCAGCGGGAAAAATTTGACCTCTGCCTGCTGGATGTCATGATGCCCAATATGGACGGATTTACGCTGGCAGAAGAGATCAGGGATGTTGATCCTGATATACCCCTGTTTTTCCTGAGTGCCAAAACCATGAAGGACGATATCATCCAGGGTTATAAGCTGGGTGCCGACGATTATATCACCAAGCCCTTCGACAGCGAAGTGCTGATGTTGAAAATAAAAGCGATCTTGAAACGCAACGAAGAGATCAACAAGGAAACGGAGAACAAGGAATTCGATCTCTCTACTTATCATTTCAATCCAAAATTGCGTCAGCTTACGCATAATGGCATTACGCAAACATTATCGCCCAAAGAAAATGAACTGCTCAAAATGCTGGCTGAGCACCTCAACGATCTTCTGCCTCGTGATCAGGCACTGAAAAAAATCTGGGGCAGCGATACCTATTTCAACGGTCGCAGTATGGATGTCTATATTGCCAAGCTGAGGAAATACCTCAAGGATGACCCCAAGATCGAGATCGTGAACATCCACGGTAATGGGTTCAGGCTGGTGGTGCAGGAATAAACTAATTATAATTCACCGATATAATGGTTCGTTTTTTCAAACGAACCATTTTTTTATTTATGAGAATAAAGTTCCCGCACCGGCTCCGGGATGAATTTTTCCCAAATGCTCATAAGCTTTCGCAGTCACTTCTCTCCCTCGCGGTGTGCGCTGCAGAAATCCTTCCTGAATCAGGAAAGGCTCATACACTTCTTCAATGGTACCGGCTTCTTCTCCCACGGCTGTGGCAATCGTGGTAAGGCCAACCGGGCCGCCTTTGAATTTTTGAATGATCGCCAGGAGTATCCTGTTGTCCATATCATCCAAACCGTACTCGTCAACGTTCAGGGCTTTCAATGCATGTTGTGTAATGCCCAGGTCGATCTCGCCATCATTCAATACCTGTGCAAAATCCCTGACCCTTCTTAATAAACCATTCGCGATACGTGGAGTACCCCTGCTCCGTCGACCGATCTCGGCAACCGCATCCCGGGAAATTTTGGTACCAAGTATATTGGCTGAACGTTCGATGATCCTGTTAAGGGTATCGGAGCTATAATATTCCAGGCGAGATTTGATCGCAAACCTGGAAAGCAACGGCGCCGTGAGCAAACCGCTTCGGGTAGTTGCGCCAATTAGTGTAAAAGGATTTAGGTTGATCTGTATGCTCCGTGCATTGGGACCGCTATCGATCATGATATCGATGCGGAAATCTTCCATGGCTGCATACAGGTATTCTTCCACAACAGTACTTAACCGGTGGATCTCATCAATAAACAATACATCGTTTGGCTCCAGGTTGGTTAATAGACCGGCAAGGTCGCCGGGTTTTTCGATTACCGGCCCTGATGTTTCCCTGATATTTACGCCAAGCTCATTGGCAACGATCCTTGATAAAGTCGTCTTACCCAAACCCGGAGGACCATGAAATAATACATGATCCAGCGCTTCACCCCTGATCTTGGCCGCCTTGATAAATATCTGGAGGTTCTCGATCAACTGTGGCTGTCCGGAAAATTCACTGATATGCGCGGGCCTGATATTGTTTTCAAATTCTTTGTCCGCGGCACTCAGGCTTTGCTTATCCTTACTCAGGTTGGGGTTTGACATGCGGTAAAATTAATGAAAGCCTTATACTTTAATTGATAGTTTGAAGTCTTTCGTGTCGGCTTTATGGCTAAACTTGCATTTGCAGACATAAACTGCCCGGATGCGAAATATGGGACGCGAAAGGCACAAAGCAAGCACGGAGAACACAGTGGGTTTGCTCGCATCATAGTGACCTGGTCTTAACTTTAATCGTTCAACAGATTTTATGGATCCTGTAAAATTTCAAGAAAGTCTAAGCCAGTCTTCACCCCCGCCAGGAATTTCTGAGCATCTTCGTTCATTATGGTATGATGCGAAAGGCGACTGGGAAAAATCACACGAGATCATCCAGGATATTGAAGATGCTAATGCCGCCTGGATACATGCTTACCTGCACCGGAAGGAGGGCGATACATGGAATGCCGACTACTGGTACCGAAGAGCAAAGAAAACCAGGCCGGCCATCTCGCTGGAAGAAGAATGGCTGGTTATTGTGAAAGCGATGCTCACATAACCAACCCCATAACTCCTTGTTAAATTTAGCTACCGCATTGATTTTTAAGCCAAAATCTGACAAGACATAAAATAATTTTGCCGGAAATCAGTTAATAATATAGTCACCAAATCATAGGGTTTGAGAAAACTTAAATACCTCCTCTTCTTTATCCTGTACCTTATTTGGACAGTGTCTGTGATGCAGGCACAAATGATAACCGGCGTATGGAAAGGCAAGATCGACAAGCAAAAAGTAGAAGTAAAGATCATTCAGAAAGGCGATGTACTCACCGGCACTTCCTATTATTATAACTCTGCCGACAATTACAGGCGATATAGCATTAAAGGATATTTTGATCCCCAGACCAACGAAGCCGTATGGTGGGATGATGAATTGCTGGAGGAAAAATCCGGCCGTATATCTTCGCCCAATAAAATACCGCTATTATCACGTGCTGATTTCAATTGCCCCGGCGATGGTCGCATGATGCTGGATGGCAGCGCATCCAGGGTGGATGATCCACTCAGCAAACGCGGTGATGTGGACCTCGACAAGACAACGGTTTCGAATTTTAGTGATGAATGGGATTTTGTTATCGACAATTACACAGTTGGTGCAAACGATCCGGATATCATTGATAGCATTGGGATGATCTCAGGAGTGAAGAGACCGGTTGGCTGGGAAACTGCAACAGTTATCAATCCCTCGGAACGTGATCCTATAGAAGACGAAATCCCTAAAACCGAAACACCCAAACAAGCGCCGAGGATCGAACCGCTGCCGGCACCAACACCTAAACCCTTGACCATCGAGGAAAAATTCAGGCAGCGTAAAAAAGTATTTGCCACAGAAATACCGGTAAGCGGAGATTCAATCGAATTACGTTTTTATGATAACGCACAGATAGATGGAGATTCCATTTCACTGTTCCTGAACGACCGGCTTATTTTCCAAAATATACGTCTCACGGAAAAAGCCTATACCGTCAGGCTGCCGGTGGCTGAACTGGATGATATAAATGAACTGATCATGGTGGCGGAAAACCTCGGTTCGATACCACCCAATACATCCTATATGGTAGCGATCGTGGGTGATAAAAGATACGAGGCGCGACTGGAAAGTACCGAAGGCAGCAGTGCTATGATACGACTTCGGAAGAGGGAATAACCGGTTACAATTTCAACACCGCAAACACCGCGAAATGATCAGACGCGAAATGCCCTTTCCAGGTCTGTGAGATCGTGGCGTGCTTGAGAACTTTCCATTTGCCTTTCAGGAAAATAAAATCGATGGGTTCATCATCGCGTTCACTTCTGCCAAATCCATTAAAAGTGCCCGTTGGACCATAATGTGGCGTTTGCGAGATTTCTTTACTGTCAGTCAAACGATGCGGATTATTTTTATCCATTATCACCTGTATGGGCTCATCTGAGGGCTTGGCATTGAAATCACCGGTAATGACGGCTGGTGTATCACCTGCAATCACTTTTATTTGTTGCAGTAAAAATTTCGCGCTTTCTTTCCTGGCTTGTTGCCCAATATGATCGAAATGCGTGTTGAAAGCATAGAAAGTCTTTTTAGTAAGACGATCCCTGAACTTAATCCAGGTCACGATCCTTGTGATCTGCGCATCCCAACCTTTGCTACCCGGCACATCTGGTGTTTCGGAAAGCCAGAATGTTTTTGATTGCAGTACCTGCAGCCGGGTGGTATCGTATAATATTGCCGAAAATTCTCCTTTTTCTTTGCCATCGTCACGGCCTGCACCTTCTATCTTGTATTGGGGTAATCTTTGCAACAGGTCCTGGTTTTGCTCATACAACGCTTCCTGCAATCCCACGATATGTGCTTCGTGAAATAAAATCTGGGACGCCACAAAATCCTTTCTGTTCGGCCAGGCGTCCAGGCTATCACGGGAAGTGTTGTAACGAATATTGAAACTCATCACGTTTAGTTCCTGTGCGATCATCACTGTTGAAACAGAGATTGTAATAAACAAAAAAAATATTCTTTTCATAGCCTTAAGCAATTTTCAAATTATACTACCACATTCACCATTTTACCTTTTACATAAATGATCTTCTTGTGAGGTCTTCCTTCCAGCCATTTCTGTACCACTTCATTTGCCAGTACAAGTGACTCCACTTCAGGTTGCGATGCGTCGAGCGAAATATTCATCGTTGTCCGCAATTTCCCATTCACAGATACCGGGTATTCTTTGCTGCTCTCGAGAGTATGCTTTGGATCGAACTTTGGAAATGCCGCATCGAGCACGCTGCCTTCATTGCCGAGTCGCGACCAGAGTTCCTCCGCAACATGAGGCGCATATGGAGTGAGTAAGATAAGCAAAGGTTGCAATATCTCCTTCTTGTGGCATTTCAGGTCGGTCAGCTCATTGACCGCTATCATAAACCCGCTGACACCGGTGTTGAAACTAAATCTTTCTGTAACCTCTTCAATTTGTTTGATCGTTTTATGCAAAACCTTCAGTTCTGCTGCAGTAGCTGGTTCTTCGTTCCAGATCTTTCCTTTTGCATCATCATAATACAAACGCCAAAGTTTTTTCAAAAAACGATGCACACCTTCAATACCTTTTGTATCCCAGGGTTTACTCATTTCTACCGGGCCGAGAAACATCTCATACATACGGAAGGTGTCGGCTCCATACCGGCTTACCAGGTCGTCGGGATTGACGGTGTTGTACAGCCGCTTACTCATCTTTTCGGTAAGCGTGCCACAGATGTATTTCCCATTTTCCAGCACAAATTCGGCATTGGCATATTCATCCCGCCATTTCTTAAACGCGTCAATATCCAGTTCAAGGCCGTCAACGATATTAACATCCACATGAAGCTGGTCGGTATCATAATTGTCTTTTAAACCTTCAGAGACAAATGTGTTGCTGTTGCGCACACGGTAAACAAACCTGCTGCTTCCCTGGATCATACCCTGGTTGACCAGTTTTTTAAAGGGTTCATCATGCCCAATGAACCCGAGGTCGTAAAGGGCTTTGGTCCACATGCGGCTGTATAATAAATGTCCGACGGCATGTTCGGTACCCCCAATATAAAGGTCCACCTGTCCCCAGTAATCCGAAGCTTTGCGATCACAAAATGCATTGTCATTATGCGGATCCATGTAGCGCAGGAAATACCAGCTGCTACCTGCATATCCGGGCATGGTGTTCGTCTCCAGCTCTCTCGATACCCATCCGGGTATATTGGCTAAGGGACCTTGTCCATCGGGTCCGGGCTTATAACTATCAACATGCGGTAATTCGAGGGGTAGCTCCTTTTCATCGAGCGGATAGGCGATACCATTTTTCCATTGGATCGGGAATGGTTCACCCCAGTAACGCTGGCGGCTGAAAGCAGCATCGCGCATTTTATAATTGATCTTCCGGATACCGATCCCCATTTCCTCCAGCTTATCGATCACCACATCGATCGCGTCTCTCATGAACATGCCATTGATAAAACCCGAATTTTCAAGGATAGCATCTTTGGTGGGATTGGCTTCCTCGCCATTAAAATGATTGCCGATTATATTGGTAACGGGAATATTAAAATGGCGTGCGAACTTGAAATCCCTTTCATCGCCGCATGGCACGGCCATGATAGCGCCGGTTCCATATCCTGCCAACACGTATTCGCTTATCCAGATTGGTATTTCTCTCCCATCAAAGGGATTTATGGCATAGGCGCCGGTAAAAACACCAGTGATCTTTTTCTCAGCCTGGCGCTCCCGGTCGCTACGGCTTTTTACATAACCAATATATTCCTCGACCGATGCACGTTGCTCCTTCGATGTGATCTGTTCTACCAGCTCATGCTCGGGAGCTATCACCATGAAGTCAACACCGAATATTGTGTCGGGGCGGGTGGTATAGACCCTTAACGCCTCAACCCCCGACCCCTTCTCTGCCGAGAGAAGGGGAGATGATCCGCTTTCCCTCAAAATCTCATAATGACCAGACTCCCTTGCATGGTCTTTATTCCCTTCTCCGCGAGGAGAGGGGTTAGGGGTGAGTCGAACCTCAAAATCAATTTCCGCTCCACTACTCTTACCAATCCAATTGGTTTGCATCTCCTTCATCGCATCACTGAAGTCGACGGTATCGAGACCTTCGAGCAGGCGGTCGGCATATTCGGTGATACGCAGGTACCACTGACGCAATTTTTTCTTTACAACCGGGTAGCCGCCGCGTTCACTCACACCATTGATCACTTCATCATTTGCCAGCACTGTTCCCAGGGCTTCACACCAATTCACTTCACCCACACCGCAATAAGCCAGGCGATATTGCATCAGGATATCCTCGCGGGTGAATTCATCAAATGCTGTCCATTCTGCGGCAGTAAAAGAGGTAATTGAGTATTGGGAATTAGGGATTGAGTGTAGCTTGTTTCCCTCTTTTTCAAAAGCCGCGATGAGCGTTGCAATAGGTTCCGCTTTACGCGTAAGCCTGTTGAAAAAGCTATTGAACAGTTGTAAAAATATCCACTGTGTCCATTTGTAATATTTTGGATCGCTGGTACGAACTTCACGTTCCCAGTCGAAGCAAAACCCGATATTATCCAGCTGCTTGCGGAATGTCTTAATATTGGCATCCGTCGAAACCGCGGGGTGAATACCGTGGTCAATAGCAAACTGTTCAGCGGGCAGTCCAAATGCGTCATACCCCATCGGGTGGAGTACATTAAATCCTTTCAGTCTTTTATACCGCGCATAAATATCACTGGCAATATAACCCAGCGGGTGACCGACATGCAGGCCCGCGCCACTGGGATAAGGGAACATATCCAGGACATAATATTTGGGCTTAGTGCTCTCATTGCTTACCCGGTACGCTTTCACATCCTTCCAGTGCTGTTGCCATTTCTTTTCTATCTCCCTAAAATTATACTCCGCGCCGGCAACGGAAGCATCTGCACTGCCCATTCCTTTTTTATCAGTGATACCCATTACTGTTTAATTCCTGTTTTAATTGATGAAACGTTTTACTATTCAGTATGCCTGCATTCGTGTAACGGCGGCATCTGGCGCCACCATTCACAACTTTAACAAATTAGATTCTACACATGGCAATATCAGGCAGTTGCAATCGTTTAAATGGGCAGCAAAAATACTGATTGTACCCTTAATCCGTTAAATTTGCCTGCCCGCTGTTTTCCCATACATAGTGAAAAGCGAGGCGATCCGTTAATTTCAGAAAACATCGAATTTATGGCTCAAACCGCAAAGAGCTACGGCAAACGTGGCAAACCATCCTATTTCATGTCGATACTTGGCGTAACGCTGGTATTATTCCTGCTTGGAATTATCGGGTGGCTTGTTATCAATGCCAATAAACTCGGGAATTATTTTAAGGAAAATGTGGAAGTTGGCGCCTACCTGCGCGGCGATCTGAACCCAAAAGACAGTGCCGACCTGATGGAGTATATTTCCTCCAAGCCCTATGTCAGGACTATTGAATTTATCACCAAAGAAGCCGCCAAGAAAAAGTACCTCGGCGATGGGAATGAAAACTGGGACAAAGTGCTGGATGCGAATCCACTGCCCAATAGCATCAATTTTAAGGTGAAGCAGCAATATATGAACAGCGACTCGCTGGCTGCTATCCAGGCCGATCTCAAACAGCAAACCTATGTCAGTGACGTGGAATACCCAAAAGCGCTGGTTGAGGGCCTGAACAGGAATATTCAAAGGATCAGCCTGATCCTGCTGGCCATCGTAATACTACTGGCCCTGGTGGTCATCATCCTGATCGACAATACTATCAGGCTGGCTATGTTTAGTAACCGCTTTCTCATTAAAACTATGCAAATGGTGGGTGCCACCCGGTGGTTTATCGCCAAACCGATGAACATACGTGCCGTGATCAATGGCGCTATCAGTGGAATAATCGCCATCGCGGCGGTGATACTGGTCATCTGGGGTGCCGAACGGCTTCTCCCCGAAATGAAGGCCATCCACGACAATACAACCCTGATCTTACTTTTTGCCGGTCTTATCATACTGGGCATCTGCATCACCGTTTTTAGCACGCATCGTAGCGTGTTGAAGTACCTGAAGATGAAACTGGATGACCTTTATTAATGATATGATGGCGTAAGTCGCTGCCAGCGCTGGCCTGCTGGTGGCACTCATATAAAATCCCTATATTGCGACACCAAATTGCATAAAATGGCAGAAAACAAATCTACCCCCTCTATATTTTCAAAAGAAAATTATACTTGGATGGCGATTGGGGCTATCGTGATCACGATCGGAATGTTTCTGATGGCCGGGGGCAAATCCAGCGACCCCTCCGTTTTTAATAAAGACGAAGTTTACAGCACAACACGTATCACCATCGCTCCTATTTTAATATTGATAGGCCTGGGCCTGGAAGTTTACGCGATTTTCAAAAGACCAAAAGCATAATAACTATAGCGAAATTATTTTACCGGTTTGAAAATTTGAACAGGTCAAGTTTTTAGATCGGCTTTTTTATTTCGACGACCCCACAAAATCACTGCCCGCCGATATGTCCATTTTAGAAGCCATCATCATTGCAATCGTAGAGGGTCTGACTGAATTCCTTCCCATTTCTTCCACCGGGCATATGGTAATTGCCAGTTCGCTCCTGGGCATTCATAAAGCGGAGTTTACAAAGCTGTTTGAAGTGGCCATACAACTTGGCGCCATCCTGGCGGTTGTTGTATTATACTGGAAAAAATTCTTTGATTTCCGTCGCTGGCAATTCTATCTAAAACTTGTTGTAGGTGTGATACCTGCCCTGGTACTTGGATTTATATTTTCCGAGAAAATAGACGGCTGGCTCGAAAATCCCACCATTGTAGCGGTGTCAATGCTGGTGGGTGGTATCGTTCTTATTTTTATTGACAAAGCTTTCAATCACCCACGCATCGAAAATGATGAACAGGTGACTTATGGCAAAGCTTTTATGACAGGTCTCTGGCAGACGCTAGCCATGATCCCCGGCGTGAGCCGGAGTGCAGCGTCCATTATCGGTGGCATGCAGCAGGGTTTTACAAGAAACCTCGCGGCGGAATTCTCTTTTTTCCTGGCAGTGCCTACAATGGTTGCCGCTTCCGCGCATTCCCTGTTTGTGAAAGTATGGGAACAATCAGGTGAGCCACGAAGGGGTTATGAGATCATATTGGAAAGCAGTGATAACACGATCGCTTTTATCGTGGGAAACATTGTCGCATTTATCGTTGCTATACTCGCTATCCGATTTTTTATTTCCTACCTAAAAATGTACGGTTTCAAGGTTTTTGGCTGGTATCGGATCATTGCCGGCATCATCCTGCTGGTACTGCTATATGCCGGCCTGATTTAGTATCGCATAAGTGAAATCCCTATTTTTACCGAAATCATTTGCGTATGCTTCAAACGGCTCCCAAAAAAGTCGTGAACGGTTGGGCCATGTATGACTGGGCCAACTCGGTGTACAACCTCGTAATTACAACAACCTTTTTCCCGATCTATTTTATTTCGGTTACGAGAGGCGCAGAAGGATCTGATAAGGTCAGATTCCTTGGAAGAGACTTTGTGAATTCTTCACTATATGACTATATCCTGGCGACTGCCTACCTGATCATCGCAATTTCTTATCCCATTCTTACCTCCATTGCGGATACACGAGGTAACAAGAAGAATTTTATGCGATTTTTCTGTTACATGGGGGCCCTGGGTTGCAGCCTGCTATTCTTTTTCGATGAAACAAACCTGGGATTCGGGATAGTCTGCTTTATGCTGGCAGCGATGGGCTATGTGGGCAGCCTGGTTTTTTACAATGCATACCTGCCGGAAATTGCAAAACCTGAAGACCGCGACCGAATCAGTGCCAGAGGTTTTGCATTTGGTTATGCCGGCAGCGTGCTGATGCAGATGATAGGCTTTGCCCTCGTCATCTTTATGAAAGGCCAGGAAGCAAAGGCCACCCAGATCACCTTTTTGCTGGTGGGTATCTGGTGGGTAAGCTTTGCACAGATAAGCTTTGCGCGATTGCCCACACCTGAAAAGAAAGTGGTGAAAAAAGGAAATGTTTTGAAAGACGGCTTTTCAGAATTAAAAAAAGTGTTCAATGAGGTCAGGCATCTGCCGGTGCTGAAAAGATTTCTCCGTGGCTTTTTCTTTTACAGCATGGGGGTACAAACTGTAATGCTTGCCGCTACTTTGTTTGGCAGCAAACTTTTGAACCTCGAGGATAGCAAACTCATCATTACCGTTGTGCTGATCCAATTGGTCGCCATCGCCGGCGCCATCGTGATGAGCAGGCTGTCTACCCGATTTGGCAACCTGAAAGTATTGATGGGGGTAATCGTGCTTTGGGTATTCATTTGTATTGCCGCGTATCGCACAGCGACTGCAGCCGAGGGCCTGCAGGTTTATCACGACAAATTACAGACCCTTGAAGTTGCACATAAAGACGCAACGAGTTCGGGGAATACAGCTTTACTGAAAAGCCTCGATAGCGAACTGGCTGTGTTGAATGAAGAACTCCGTCCACATCAACAACCCATTGAGTTTAGTTTCTATGGTCTCGCATTGGCAGTAGGCCTGGTGATGGGAGGCATTCAATCCCTGAGCCGTTCCACCTATTCCAAGCTAATGCCTGAAACAAAGGATACGGCTTCATATTTCAGCTACTACGATCTTACTGAAAAAATTGCCCTGGTGATTGGCATTTTAAGTTTCGGTTATATTGAAGAATTTACAGGCAGCATGAAAAATTCCGTATTATCCCTGATCATATTCTTTGGCATAGGGCTGGCATGGCTTTATAGTGCTTTGATAAAACAAAAAAAGCAAGATCAGGTTATCTAAAAATCGAGCTGATGAATTTATATACGATCAATACCGGCCATTTTAAACTCGATGGAGGTGCCATGTTTGGCGTGGTACCCAAGAGTATTTGGAATAAGATCAATCCGGCCGATGAAAATAATATGTGTTCCTGGGCGCTCCGCTGCCTGCTGATCGAAGACGGCGACCGCCTGATACTGGTTGACAATGGGATGGGCGATAAACAGGACGCAAAATTCTTTGGCTATTACTACCTGCATGGCGATGACACACTTGATAAATCACTCGCTAAATACGGTTTTCGACGCGATGATATCACGGATGTATTCCTCACCCACCTTCACTTTGATCATTGCGGCGGAAGTATCATAAGAGCAGCCGATAAATTAATACCTGCCTTCCCCAATGCGGTGTACTGGAGCAATGAGTCACACTGGCAATGGGCCGTAGAACCGAATGAAAGAGAAAAAGCTTCTTTTCTAAAAGAAAACATACTACCAATCAATGAAAGCGGTCAATTGAAGTTTATAGATTCTGCAGGCGGACAAGGTGTTGAAAAAACAGGAAAGCTTTCCTCCATAAATTTTTCTGAAGGTTTTGATATCCGGTTTGTGAGCGGTCATACCCGGGATATGATGCTGCCGCAACTAAGCTACAAGGGAAAAACAATAGTCTTTATGGCCGACCTGCTTCCTTCGCAGGGACATATCCCACTGCCCTATGTGATGGCCTATGATATGTTTCCACTAACCACTCTAGACGAAAAAAAATCTTTTCTCCGTGAAGCTATCGATGGAGATTATATTCTCTTTTTTGAGCATGACCCGGTGTATGAATGCTGCAACCTGAAACAGACAGAACGCGGGATCCGGCCGGAAGAATTTTTCAAGCTTGAAGAAATCTAGCGTCTTTTCACGAGCGCCGTCATGGGATAGCGCAGGTTCTCATACGCCATCATGTCGATTTTTACTTTCCCAACGGAAATGGGGCTCTCGATCCTGACCGGGATCTTATTTTCATCGTCGGTAACCCATACGGTCATGTTTTCCCCACCTTCAAAGATGGTACCCTTGATCAGAAGAGGTTTGAACTTGATAGCCCTGAACTTTCCATACCGGGTTTTGATCGTCTCACGACCAAGGAAACGGATGTACATGTTGAAGACTTCATTGTCGAGAAACATATCGAACGCGATCTTATCGTTGGGCTGGAGTTTTGAGAAATCGACATTCCTTGCATAGAAAACCGAGCTCACCACATCCTGCACGCAGGTGGGCACTTTAAATACACCCTCATTGGTAATGGCGGTATTGGCCGTTTTATTGAAAGTAACATTCTGGTATTTTTTATACCCGCCTTCGTTTACATTACGAATGAACTTCAAAGG
>JAEYOL010000026.1 GCA_023411775.1 Bacteroidota bacterium
TACCTTAAGAAGAAGATTAGTGTTCGTGGTTAACTACATCAAAAATGATTTAATCGCTTATATAAAAAACACCGTCCGTGCGTTTTTTTCACTTGGTTTTATCAGGTTTTTGTGCTACTAGATGTCAGAAGCTTTAAGTGTCTGACAAAGGCTTGAAACAGGATGCTCTTTAAAAAAACATTTCTGACCGTTTTTTTCCCTTGGCATTCTCACATTTTTTGATCTACCAGATGTCAGAAGCTTTAAGTGCCTGATCGAGCTCAAAGAGAACTTCCTTAAAAAAACGTTTCATATCCGTTTTTTACACATGGTTTTCCCAGGCTTTTGAGCTACTAGATGTCGGAAGCTTTAAGTGTCTGACAAGCGACTTCAAATCGGGCCCTCAAATACCCCGGCACCAAAAATTTTCCCTCTATCTTTTTACGATCATCTGCTGTGCCGACTGTCCCCCATTACTGGCACGAATCACATACACCCCCGC
This sequence comes from Bacteroidota bacterium, assembly GCA_023411775.1. GTDB lineage: Bacteria > Bacteroidota > Bacteroidia > Chitinophagales > Chitinophagaceae > Terrimonas_B. The sequence goes on from JAEYOL010000026.1 coordinate 482, forward strand.
CTGGAGACCATTCACATCAATTGTCTCTGTCCGACTGATCTTGTTTTTAACGATCGACTTCGTGAGCTTACCTGACATATCATACAACTCGAGCTTAATATTTTTCCCTTCCCATCCTGCCGGAAGTTCCAGTTGGAAATAATTGCTGGCAGGGTTAGGATATACATTTATCGAGGTAATAGGCCCCGCGTTATTGATCCTAACCGTACGAAGGTCTGAGTAAGAATATTTATCTGCTTCTATGATCTTGAGCCTGTAATAGAACACAGATTTCCCTGACTTGGCAACTGCGTCGGTATAGGTATAATTTCCTTTCCCGTTTGCGTTTTCCAAACCGAAGAACAGGGCGATAGTCGCAAAGTTTTTACCGTCAAAGCTTCTTTCCAACTCGTACTTTGTACCGGCACTCTCCTCTTCGGTGCTCCATGACAGTTTTACATCAGCATCCTGTAGCAATGCGCTAAAGCTTGTCAGTCGCACCGGGAGGATAAATCCATCTTCATTACAAGCCCACACATCGGAAAATGTGATACTAGCAACTGTACCCCCGGCTCCCTGGGTGGCACCATTAGGTATAAACTCAGTAACATGCGCTGAATTTGAAATCCCATTCGCACCGCCGTTTACAAGCCTGCTCACTGTTGTGGTTGTAGTCAGTATCATACCGCCACCACCACCGCCGCCGGGACCTTCAGCCTCATTGCTTAGGGGAAGCTGATCGCCGCCTTTGCCACCATTTGCTTCCAGTGATACAGAGGTGATGCTGCCTGAAGCATTGAGGATGATCGCACCGCCACCACCGGCACCACCACCGGCATCGATAAAAGAGTTTTGCGTGCTAAAGCCATCCTGGCCATTTGCCGTGATCTTACCGCTACCGGAAATATTTCCATTGGCGAGCACATATACGATACCACCACCATTTCCGCCATCGCCGGAAGAGTTGTTGTTGCCATCACCGGCACCACCACCACCACCCATGAACATACGGGTGTTGCCATGATAATCCAGCGGCCTGCCGCCAAAACCACCGACATTCTGCCTGCGGTCACCACCCCATGCGGTGTTACCGGGCCCTACTGATAAAGCATTTTGATTTGAACTTGAATAAGTATAACCTCCGCGTCCGCCGCCAGGGGATACATTATTGGCAAAACCTGAACTTTCAAGGTTCCAGGCGCTGGACCAGCCTGCTACGGATTTATCTTTAATACCGGTTCCGTTCCAGGAAGTCAATACGCCATTTACACCTGCATTGGACCCGCCACCGCCACCGGCGTTGTGTCCATTACCACCACCGCCACCGTTGGCCGGTGCACCACGACCATAAGCTCCATTAAGAAATGTGTTATAATCGTCTGAATTACCTGCGATACTCTCACCTTTTGAAGCAGCCGTATTAGGTGAACTGATCCTGTATAAGGTAATAACTGACTCGCCACTTGTCGAACTTACATTCTTAATATCTACCCCTCCACGAAACCCGATATGGTTTGCAGAAATAGTTCCATTAATATTCATATTGCCCTGTGCCTCCAAGGCTGCCACGCCGCCTGTTTCACCAGACCAGGCACGGCCAGTGATTGTTACGCCGGCACTTACACTCAGTGTACTGAAGCGTGGTATCCTGATCACCTGGGTTCTGCCTCTTCCCGCTTGTGTGTACGAATTGTTCAGACCCTCACAGAGGAAAATGGTATTCGCCGAAACCTGGTAAACCGTCCTTAATTCATAATTACCAGTGTTGTGATAATTAGTGATCTGGCCGTAGCTGGAATTATCGGTAGTAGCGATATCTGCGCCCTGCACCTGGACGATCATGATCAGGTCGCCGGGACTCAAAACATCAGAAGCGAAAACATTGACTGAATTGGTAAACGAGTAAGATCCGCTTAGCTGGGATACATTAGATACCGTTAACGAAAGTGATCCCGCGTTAACCGAACTTGCAAGAGTTGTGTAGCGGTTCAGGATATAAGTACCAGGAACATTAAAGCTGCCAGCGCCATCCTTTCCTTTAAAATCCTGCGCCCTGAGCGCGGAGAAAAAAATAAGAGCGATACTAAGGATAAGCAGTTTCTTTGACCTAATAGGCCCACAGGGTAAATTTGTTTTCATACTATAGGGTTTACGGGTTTGACAGTGCGAAGCGCTTGGGCATCGTGAATGAACGAAAGCGCTAACGTATCTCTGTCATTCGGGGATCAAAAATATACTTGGTTATTTTACTTTGCAAGTTTTACGCGTATATTTTCCCATAAATTGCCGTATTTTATACATAGTAAATATTCATCTTATTTAATTTCAACCGATTAAGTATAAATAAAAACACTATTTTTTTCGCTATTGTACATGCGTAACTTTACGATCTGAAGGGCTTAAATAGTGTAATTTTATGTTGCGGACGGTCGAAACTTCAAGTTTTAACGGTCAAATTTTAAGCCCTGCACGCTTGTCTTCATGCAACGAATCCTGGTAAAGCGGTGTCATCCTGCCTGAATACCGGTGTGCCCAGCCAGGGCAGGCCGGTACATTAATAATATATATAACAATGAATGCGGAGCTGTATCCGTGAAAAATCTTATTTAAATGATGACCAATTTGAAGTGGCGCTCTTGTGGAATATTTTTAATGATCGTTGTGCTGATGAGTGGATGTTTGAAATCAGATCCGCCCGGACCCAATACCCCGAAAACTTTTATCTCCCTGATGCACCTCGCGCCAACAGCCCCGGCGCTGGATGTTTATTTCAATGACAACCGTGTTTCCAATAATGCATTTACACCTGGTGCAGTGACCTCAGGGTATAACGGTGTAGACCACGGTTTTTTCACTGTCAAATTTAAGAAGGCGGGGGCTGATAGCCTGGTAACAGAGATCCCGCAGGCACTCTACGACTCCATGAGTTTTTATACTTTGATGATATATAACGAGCAGGTGGATGGCCCTGCCAAAGTATTACGTATCAGGGATGATTTTGCCGGGCTGGCTTCTACCAAACCCTATTACCGGTTTTTTCACGCCAGTCCAAATATTGCAGAAGTTGACCTGTATATAGATAATGTATTAATTGAGTCTGACCGTTCACATGCAGATAATACCGGTTTTGAACTTTATAATAAATTCTCTGAGATCGCCTCAGGCAGTCATACCCTCGAGGTTCGCCTGGCAGGTACAGGTACCGTGGTGGCTACCACCAACATCGAATTGATCCAGGGTAATGCGTACACCTTTTACCTGAAAGGTCTTGAAGGTGGCACAGGAAACAACCAGGTCACCCTGTCTGTCCTCCGCGCAGTTTAAAAGTATTGCTTCTCAGCATTTCGGGAATTACTGGTATTTTCTATATGTGAAAATGCCAGTAGTTCTGGCTTTGCCGCATTCCTCCGATCTAAAACAGGAATGAAATTTCTTACCAACATTTATTGGAACTACGGGGATTTTTTAAAATATTTATAGGTGATTGTGAGTATAAACTAACTGTTAACCACCATGAACCTTAGCAACCACCTCATTTACTGGATCGCCCGTTTTCCAAAAACCATGACGATCGAACTGGAAGATCTTGTTGAGGCACTTCAATACAAGATTCCAGGCATTGAACTTAGCGGTACCAATTTTAGCGGCGGCTTCGAAATTTTTATCCCGATGGATGGCATCACTTATGCCAATGATGAGGGATTACTACGACAGCACTACATTGTGATCACTGTCGACTCTATCAGGAATGCAGCCCGCGTTTTTATCTACAAAGAAGAGAGACTTACGGCAACCTTCGACATGATAAGGGAACCCTTCTGCCAGGTAGTAGCAGCCGTGAAGGAGTATATCAAGGAACACAAAGCGGTTGACAAACTACTTTGCAAGTTCATCCAATAGATCAGGCTACTTATTTTTTAATTCTATCCAAACCGGCGCATGATCGCTCGTTTTTTCCCATCCGCGAACATGCCTGTCTACACCTGCTTTGCGAAGACGCGGCACAAGCTCAGGGCTAAGCAGGAAATGATCGATCCTTAGTCCCGCGTCGCGGGCGTAGGCATTTCGAAAATAATCCCAGAAAGTATAGATCTTCTCACCCGGATACAATTTTCGTAAGGCGTCGGTCCATCCCTGGCCAATCAGTTTACTGAACGCTTCCCGCACTTCAATACGAAATAGGGCGTCATTGATCCAGCGTTCGGGTTTATAGACATCAAGCTCAGTAGGCATCACATTAAAATCTCCCACCAGCATTGCTGGCTGTTTAGCTGCCAGCATTTTTTTTGCATGCGCCCCCAGTCGCTTAAACCATTTTAGCTTGTACTCGAATTTGGGACCTGGATAAGGATTACCATTTGGAAGATATATACAACCTATGAGTATGCCGTTGACATTAGCTTCGATATACCGACTGTGCATATCTTCCGGGTCTCCCGGTAATGCCCGTCTCACTTCTTCAGGCTTTCCCTTTTTTGATAAAATCGCAACACCGTTCCAACTCTTCTGACCATGCCAGATAGCCTCATAGCCCGCTTCCTTAATACTGTGCTCAGGAAATTTTTCACCAGGTGCTTTCAATTCCTGGAGACACACGATATCCGGTGATGTTTCGTCAAGCCAACGCAGCAATACCGGCAACCTGCCGTTGACGCCATTTACATTATAGGTTGCAATCCGCATGTTGTTTTTATTTATGAATTGTCACTTACTACGATCTCACACAAAAATCCATCCACTTTTCTAATTTTTCCGATGGCCAAAAGAAAGAGCACTCACTACATCACGGAATGTTATTCAATTCTTGGCAATTCTGAATTCCCGCCATTTATATTAAGCAGGACCTTTGTTACCTTATTGTCGGCACCTTTTTCAAAACGCAACCGTGCATTGATCTCTTTAATAACAAACTCGTTTTCCGAAACTGGATGTAATTGCAATCTCGACTGTTCATTTGGATGAGCATAGAATTTCCCATTCTCCTCCAAAATGGTCACAACAGTATTGGCACCGAGTCTATATTTACCAACGTATTGATTAAACACTGACGGGTTCATTTCAACGATCTTCTCCTCAGCCAGCTTTTCAGCTTTCAATTCCTGGCCACCCTGGTAAAATATCGCATGTTTTATCTCGCCTGACTCTTCTTTAATGAATTTTACTCTTGCTTCTACAACTTTCCAGAAAAATTCGTTCTCGGATGCAGGAAAAATTTCGAATTTGGGTTCACTGGCAAACTGTGCAAACAACTTATCTCCCTCGGTAGAAAATGTCATCACCCCAATATTCCCGAGCTGGTATCGACCGGTGTATTGTTCCAGGTTAGCGGGTTTAATGCTGGCAACAGCATACGAAGTTTGCGCTTCCATTTTATTCCATAAAAAAGCCTCTGCTATTTTTTCCGGGCTAAAATTTACCTGCGGGTCGGAGGTATTGGTAAACATCACCACGGTGAGCTTATCTTCAGGATAATAGGCAAGTTGCGTCAAAAATCCATTTAATCCGCCGCTATGCCCGATAGCATCGACATTCCGGTATTTATACATGCCAAGTCCATATCCATACTTCGGGGATGCCTGTTCACCGTTATTTAGCACCACGGGTGTAATTATAGCCTTGTAACTTTCTTCACTCAGCACCTTACCATTATGCAGTGCCTGGTTCCATTTCAAAAGGTCATCCACGGTTGAATACATGGCGCCTGCAGCGCCGGCCCATGACATATCCCAGTTAAGGCTTGGCTCAAATTTGTTCTCATTGTTGCGTGAATACCCTTTTGCCTCCTTATCCAGTTTAATACCCGCGTAGTGTATACCGGTTTTTTTCATCTGTAAGGGATCAAAAAACGTCTCTTTGAGAAAATCATCATAGGATTTACCTGAAACTTTGCTAATAATGTAACCCAATAGAAAATATCCGGAGTTATTGTATTGATATCGCTCCCCGGGATTAAAGTCGTACGGATCATTTATAAAAAAAGAGATCAGTGAATCCGGTGTAATTGTTTTTGTAACCCGGCTGATAAACTCAGGCTTACCGGTGTAACTGTGAATACCGGAAGTATGTGTGAGGAGATGATGGATGGTAACTTCATCACCTCTGGGAAAATCAGGGAGATACTTCGACAATTTATCCTTCACACCTAGCAGGCCTTTTTCCTGCAACTTCATGATAGCACAAGCCGTAAACTGTTTGGTAACCGACCCTATCCGAAATTTTGTTTCGGGCGTAACGCGGGCCTTTGCAGCCAGGTCAGCGTATCCAAAGCCTTTCCTGTTTACCACCTTACCGTCCTTTGCCACCAGTATCGCCATACCCGGTGAGAGTTTATCATTTAACGAAGTGTAATATTGATCGATAAGCGTTTCCCCAGGTGGTACAGGTTTATCAGTAGCGCCTTTTTCCAATAAGAGTTGTACTACCTCTTTTCTGCCACTAACCTTTGCCACCACGATCGGCAATAAACCATTCTCATCAGCCATGTTCAAATTAGCGCCATGATCAGCCAGCATTTTCACTTTGTCCAAAGCACCCGCTGAAGAAGCTTTGGTAAGATGCCGCGCCAGCGTCTTTTTATCCAATAGCCTGGCTGTGAACCCCCACCCTCCCCTCATGTCCTGGACTTTCAATAAGATCTGGTTACTCCCCTTTTTAAGTTCAAGAGGTACAAGATCATTATCTTTTTCAATGCCACGTGGTGTCCAATTCTCGTGCACCAGTTTGCCGTTATGCCACACTTTCACACCATCATCGCTTCCCACAGCAAGCATAACTTTCGTCGGCTGGCTTGCTTTTATCTCTGCCAACGCATAAGCGTACACAAAATCCTTTCCACCAAAAATGCCGTCGAGATCGATGATATCATTGTTCTGGGATACCTGCTTCCAACTGACATTATTGTCCGCGGATGCAAACGCTGGTACAGACTGACCCGATACCACTTTCAAATTGGAAGTAAAGTCGGCTTTGAATGCCTCTTCCTGTACGGAGTCGTCCGGTGCACTCGAATCTTTAGTTATAGTAAACGGGCCAGCCACCAGCCAGTGCTGCATGAACTTGCCGGCCGGGATGAGTTCATAACTTGCTTTACCATATCCTCCCTGGGGATCTTGCTTTACAACTTGTGTGAATGCGGTTTCAAGGTTTGCGATAAAAAGTAGAATGGACAGAAGGGGGAACAATGAGAGTCTCCCAAAGGCAGGCCTGGCTTCCATGTTAATTGATTTGTATGGAATTTACTAAATAAATCCTGTGCCGGACACCCCGGGCCTCAAATTGCCATTTACTTAACGATCGGGATTTTTTCATCCTATCACAAAACGACTGGTGCTTTTCCATCCATTCCCAAAAAAGTTAACGAAATATATTCCCTCCTTCAACGAAGGGATTGCTACCGGTATTAAATCACGTGCTCCATTCAGGTCTTTTGCGAACACTTCAACTCCGGAAGTAGAAACGATGGTAAGACGTTCGACAGGGAAACTCGCCTGGACATTGATCATATTACCTCTGACCATATTGCCCTGCAATTGAACAGGCAATACTATGATGCCCTTTGGCATGATTGCGCCTGAATGAACCCAACTGCCCTCGCTATTCTCTGTACTAACGCGATACAGCAAAGGCCGGGTATCACGGATATAATGCCGGTAATTATAAAGTCCGTTATGACCCGTTACCTGCTCACCACGAATAAAGTTGATGCCGTCAAAACTATATTCAACCACAAACTTATTGCTGGTTGCTGTTTCTCCCGCCTGCCATTGCACTTCATTGTAGCCATCATTTTGCAATACCTGGAATGAAGACAGGTTGAAGCTGTTAAATTGTTTCGCGGTTTCGGGCCTGGTATTATCTTTCTGTGTGATGATATGTTGCTGCGCAGATACCTTCATTGAAAAAAATATCAAAAGGAAGAGTGATGTCATCCTTAAATAAATACTCCCCGGATTTAGCAAAATATTATGTTTCATGGTACATTGCTTTTCTCATATACAATAAGACAAATAGAATGCCCCTCCGGCATATTCCCTACATGATCATCATCCCCAGGGGTTTAGGTCGTTTACACTCATTTTCACACGATGATTTCCTGTCCTTTCAATTCCACAAAATGCGGTATCAGCTACTAATACAATAATTAGTGGATAATAAAAATTTCCAGCAACTACAGCGGATGATTTAATTTTAGGCTACGATCAATTCAAAACATTCAATATGCCTCAAATACCTGCCGCTATTCAACAATACCTTGATGAGCCTTACGACCTATCACCCGAACAGGTTTCATTTTACCAGGAAAATGGATATATCAAACTCAAAAACGTGTTACCGGATGAAGTGATCATGTTTTTGAATGATACCATCTCAGCTGAAGTGGTAAGATTAAATACACAACACCTTCCAATTGAACAACGAGATACTTATGGCAAAGCATTTTTGCAGATCATGAATATCTGGACCAAGTCGAAGCCGGTCAAACAAATTGTATTTGGCAAGCGCCTCGCCAGGATCGCTGCCGACCTGATGGAAGTGAACGGAGTAAGACTTTACCACGACCAGGCGCTTTTCAAAGAAGCTGGCGGTGGACATACGCCCTGGCATGCCGATCAATATTACTGGCCTTTATCAACTGAAAATACCGTCACAGCCTGGATTCCACTTCAACAAACAGGACTTGACCTGGGCCCGCTGGAATTCAGTGCCAAAAGTCAGCAACTGCAGGAAGGGAGAACTTTAAAGATCAGCGACGATAGCGAAACCATCATCCAGAAAAAACTCACGTTAAATGACTACACCAAAATTGTAGAACCCTTCGACATGGGAGAAGTGAGTTTTCATAATGGCTGGGTATTTCATCGCGCCGGCGCCAATACAACCAACCGGATGCGGAAAGTGATGACCATTATTTACATGGAAAAAGACATGAGGTTAAAACAACCATCCAACGAGAACCAACAGTTAGACTGGGAGACCTGGTGCCCCGGTGCGCGGGTTGGAGAGGTGATTGACACGCCATTGAACCCGGTGCTTTTTGAAAGGGATTTGTAATTGGGAATTATTGTTTACCAGAAATTTCGGAAATATCCATGAAAACAGGGACTCTCCCTAATTCCAAACACCAAATTACAAATTTCCTAAACCACTACGCAACAGCCATATCCCGGTTATACTTATTCCGATAATCGATCGGCGATTTTCCCGTGATCCGCTTGAATACCGTTCGGAAGGCTTTTACATCGGAGTAACCAACATCGTACATCAGTTCGTTTACATTTTTACGACTGGCTTCCAGTCCTTTTTTTACAGCTTCTACTTTCACACGCTGGATATATTCTACAACGGTATTAGAAGTTGCTTTTTTAAATCTTCGTTCAAGGTTGCGACGGCCCAGTGCAAACATCGATGCCAGCTGGTCAACCGTGATCTTGTCCTGGTAATTCTTTTCAATAAACTCCTGGGCCTTCTTTATCGCCTCGTCTTCATGGTCTTTCTGTCCCTGGAAAATCGTAAAGGAAAGTTGGTTGACCCGTTCCATTTCAATCGCAAAGACCTTAGCGGATAGTACTGCCATGGGATGCCCGGCATATTTGTCAATCAAATGGAGGATCAGGTTTAAGTAAGAAAATGCGCCACCGCTGGTATAGATACCATTCTCGTCGGTGATGATCTTTTCAGTTACTAAGTTCACATCGGGAAACATTTTACGAAACGCATTTTCTGCCATCCAGTGTGTAGCACATTTTTTTCCATTCACCAGGCCTGTTGAAGCCAGCAGGAATGCGCCAAGGCATAAACTCGCGACTTCAGCACCAGCAGCGTGTTGCTCGATGATCCAGGGGATAAAATCTTTATTAATCTCCAATGCCTGTTGAATATCCCCATCAATTGCCGGGATAATTACCAGGTCGGTTTTTTTTATATCTGTAATTAGATTAGAATGAACTGTAAACATCCCGCCAGATACGCGGGTTTCCCTGCATAAACCTGCAAGCTGTACATTAAAAATCGGAGGTTCATCTTTTGACTTTAAAAAAGTATTCACCTGCGTAAGCAATTGCCGTGACCCCTCGAGACTCCCCAGTATCGCGCCTTCGGGTACCAAGATTGTGATGTGTTTCATTTGATATAGCTTTTGGCTCATGACAAAAAATTTACTTCAAACGTTTTCCCGTGTTGAAATTTTTTACATCCACAATACCAAAAGTAGTCAAATCCTGTGTCGGGATCAACCAGCCATTTTGCCGTAATCACACCCCATATAAATGCACCGTCACAAGTAGCTTTGAGCTGCCACGTGGGCTAATTTCAACTTAATCCGGAACCATCAAACAGTTTCAAATGGTTACAGTTAACCCCTATTTGAATTTTAACGGAACAACAGAAGCAGCGTTTAAATTCTACCGCTCAGTATTTGGAGGTGATTTTATTACGTTGCAGCGTTTTAAAGATACTGCTGAAGCCGATCGGGTACAGGAAGCTGATCGCGATAAGATCATGCATGTGGCCCTGATGGTTGGAAAAGGAACGGTACTCATGGGGACGGATGCACTCGAATCGATGGGTCACCCGTTATCAGTGGGGAATAATTTTTTTCTTTCCATCAGTGCGGAAAGCGAAGTGGAAGCAGAAAATTATTTTGAAAAACTTTCTGCCGGGGGAAAAATAAGTATCCCCTTAAAAAAAACATTCTGGGGAGCATACTTTGGCATCTTCACCGACAAGTTCGGTATCCAATGGATGATTGACTACGATTACAGTCAATAGCCGTATTACTAATGAAAATAGAATAGAACAAAATGAAACCAAGGATCAACTATATAAGCATTGCAACAAACGACCTGCTCACCTCCTTTATATTTTACCGCGACGGGCTGGGACTTTCTACGAAAGGTATCAAAACAATTCCCGAACAACATGCCTGTTTTAAACTAGGCAATGGCCTGGACCTGGTATTATATGATAAAAACAATCCATCCAGCCCGAGGAGTCTCCATACAAGTACAAAAGAACCTTCAAACTTTATCATTAGTCATCGTGCTGACAGTAAAGAAGAAGTTGATACTATTTTACAAAAAGCATTAGGTGCAGGCGCCAGGCAGATCGGCCAGGCAAAAGAAGAACCATGGTGGTATGCAGTGAAATTTGCCGATCCCGACGGACACCAATGGGAAATTGTATGGGAAGCCTGATCAATCAAACACTTATGACCATGATCCGTATTTCAGTGCAGGAAATTTGCAGGATCGCCCGGGCCTTTGACGTCTACTCATAAAATCAATGGCACATATATTGGAGAAAAATATTTGTCTACGTTCTTAAATATTTAATTCTCGGGTATGAAAACTCTATTGGTGGCCATTGGTCTCGTGGCGGCAGCTTCCTGCACTTCGGTAAGAGAGATCCAGGTAGAAATGATCCAGGCGCAATTGATAAAAATCGATACCGTTCACCGATTGCCCAATGAATACCAGAAACTGCTCACGTGGCGGGGCGCAGATAATATTGACTATATCAGTTTTGTATCGATGGACCAGGTATACCCGCTCGGTGTCAGCTTTGTAGTAATGAAAACGAAATAAAATGTTGAAGGGAAACCTACAGAGTCTCCCTTCTAAATTGCCGCCCGCTTATTTTTTATTTTCTGTTTCCGTCCTTACCGGTTTCAGCGTCTTTAAATATGCATATATCGCTTTCAGATCTGCGTCGCTCATGCGCCCGTAACTGGGCCATGGCATATGACTACCCTCTACAATTCTGCCCATACGAAACCTGTCGATGAAATTCATTTCCGACCAGCCAAAGATCCGGCTGCTGCTATCGGGTGTAATGTTAGGCGTCATAATTCCATCCATAACATTTCCTCCTGCATATGGCTCGCCGGTAAAATCACCGCTTAAAGTTCGCTGGGTGTGACAGCCACCACAGTTGGCCACATTGTTGGCAAGATATTCCCCATAAGATACCGAACTGTCTCTCACCACCTGCGATTTAATATCTCCACGCGGCCCAACAGGTTTAACCATAAAGGCCTTTACTGCTTTACCAAGAATGTTCAGATCGTTGTCCGGTACTTTATTCTTTACCGGCCGCTGCGCACGCAAATATGATATAATCGCCGTCAGATCTTCATCACTCATATCCTGGAAAGGCATAAAATTGAAAACCACAGTGCCATCGGCATGCACGCCGTATCTTAAGGCACGGGCAATTTCCGCATCGGTTAACCTGCCAATTCCTGTTTCATCATCAGGCGTTATGTTTTTAGCATAGATCTTTCCAAGAGGGATATCAAATACATATCCACCCGAAAGGTCGACCGGTAAACCAAGTTTTATCAGGGAATCTGTATTACCCTGGCTATGGCAATCAGCGCAGTGCGCTGCACCAAAGATCAACTCCTTTCCGCGAAGGATGACATTGGGATCGGCCAAGGCCTTGATATTCGGATAGGGACGGTCATACTTCACATTTTGCCTGCCCATGACTGTGATAGTAACGCCGAGGATCAAAAACAACAGGACCAGGCCTGTCCATTTCAGGATTTTTTTAAAACGCCGCATCAGGTTTGGTTTAATAGCGGAAAATTATTTCGGACAAGGCTATTTTCAACAACCACTGTGACTGAATTGGTATAAACGCAACATGAATTGTGTTGTCAAACACAAACCGGTTTACCTAACTTTACCCATAGCCTGATTTTGTTTCCATGAAGAAAAATTCATCTGTTTCGCATTTGCCCCCTGGATCAAAAGCAACGCTATTGAACGCCCTGGAAAATGCAGAATCCATTCTTTCAGGTAAGCATGCAACTGCAGGCTTTGATGGTTTTACCGATACTATCGCAAGGATCATACGCAAAAAAAGAAGCGGCAAACCACCGGCGTTTTTTACCAGTATCAAAGAATTTGGAGAGTATATTACTGGTAAACATTCTGCGAGCTTTAGCCTGGAAATAGAAGAAACAAATAAAAAACCAGGTGGTAATATGCCAATCATGTCCCATACACTGGGAACAATGGGCATTAAAGTAGACTGCATTGGCGCTTTTGGTTATCCCAGGCCGCATGAGATATTTAATACCATGTCACCCAATTGTGAGTTGAATAGTTTTGCAGAACCCGGCAGCTCCACTTCGTTTGAATTCCGGGACGGTAAAATGTTCCTGGCACAGATGGGTGATCTGAATTCCACGGGCTGGGATGAAATCACAAATAAGATAGGTGCAGACAAATTAAAAACTATTATCCTGGAAAGCGATCTGGTATGCCTGCTCAACTGGAGTGAGATTGACGCATCGACCAATATCTGGAAGGGATTACTGAAAGATATTTTTCCTTCCTTTCCCGCAAATAAAAATCCATACTTATTTATTGACCTCTCCGATTGTTCCAAACGAAGTAAGGACGCACTCGGCGAAGCTTTGCAACTGATAAACGAGTTTGGAAAATACGGCAGGGTCATACTTAGCCTAAACAAAAACGAGGCAGGTATCATCAGCAGCCAGGTTTCGCCAAAGAAAAGATTCAATGATTTGCTTAACCAGGGCGGGAAAATTTTCGCTTCAGTGAACTTACACGCCCTGCTTATCCATTCCGCCAGGGAAACGATCGCCTTGCGGGGGGAAGAACAGGTTCGCATTCCCACGTTTTATACACCCAAACCTCTTATTTCAACCGGCGCAGGTGATAATTTCAACGCGGGCTTCTGTGCGGCACAATTATTAGAACTTGACCTTACAACGGCCGTAGTTTTTGCCAATGCTGCAGCGGGATTTTATATCCGATCAGGAATTCCGCCGCGAATCAGTGATATTAAAACATTCCTCGAAAAACAATAATCATGCAGGTAAAGATTTTTACAAATCATCAAAGTTTGTCCGAGAGCGTCGCCTCGGAAGTTGTGGCACTGATAAATTCCAAACCTGAAGCTGTGATATGCTTCGCCTCGGGAGAAACACCCCGGCTTGCCTGCCGCCAGCTGGTGGAGAAAATAAAAAATGAGAAAACAGATATAAGCCGCTGCTGTTTTATCGGCCTCGACGAATGGGTTGGCATTCCCCCTGAAAACGAGGGCAGCTGCCATTATTTTTTCAAACATGAACTGATTGAACCGCTGGATATCCCATCGCAACAATTTCATTTATTCGATGCCATGTCGGATCAGCTCCAGGAGGAATGTTCCAAAATGGATAAACTGATCGCTGAAAAAAATGGGATTGATCTCATCATTGTAGGTATAGGAATGAACGGCCATATCGGGTTTAACGAACCGGGTGTCTCGTTCAGCAACTATTCTCATGTTATCGTTCTCGATGACACGACCCGTACGGTGGGACAGAAATATTTTAAAACGCAACAAACCCTCGAAAAAGGGATCACCCTCGGGCTGCAACACCTGCTAGAAGCCCGCAAAGCCATCCTGATGGCCAATGGCAGTAAGAAAGCTGCTGTGATCAAAAAAACGGTTGAGGAAAATATCAGTAATAGTTTCCCTGCAAGTATCATGCAGTCTCACCCCAATGGATTTGTCATGATCGATGAAGAAGCTGCTTCCGACCTCACTCAAAGAAAGTAAAATCCCATGGATGAAAATCAGTGAAGCCAATAAACTGCGACTACTTTATTTCCTTGTATTTTGTTGTACAGCAGCCTGGCTGCCCATATTCGCGGACTATTGCAAAGCGCAGGGATTAAGTGGCGTAAAAACCGGTATCATCCTCAGTATACCACCCATGATGATGTTTTTGGTTCAGCCATTTTATGGTATGGCGGCGGATCGTTTTGGTTATAAGAAGACGTTGTTGTTTTCTTCATTTTTTGCAGCGGTATCCTTTGCGCTTTACTTATTCAATGGAGGGTTTGCTTTCCTGTTCCTGGTTACTGTGCTAATGGCGCTTTTCTACAATACACTTCAACCCGTACTGGATAGTCTCTCATTAAAGCTGGTAAAATCAAACCCAGCCTTTTCCTACGGTACGTTGCGTATCGCCGGCGCCGCAGGCTGGGCTTTCACAGGTATCATCAATGGATACCTGATCGATGCGATCGATACCTCTGTGATCTTTACAGTAGCAGCGGTAAGTATGTTACTCACCTTTATTTTCGGCTTTTCCCTGGCAGATGATAAAGAAAAAGAAATAGTCGCATCAACACAGACCTTTGAAAACGTCAAAGATGTTTTTAGTAATAAGGTTTTGCTTTTCTTGCTCTTTTGTGTGTTCCTGGTTTCTGCAGGCGCCACTACCATCTGGAACTTTTATTCCATCTACATGAAGGAAAATGGTGCTTCGGCATCACTTGTGGGATATGGGCTTTCGTTCCAGGGCTTGTGCGAGTTGCCTTTATTTTATTTTTCTGCCGTTATTATCCGGAAAATGGGTTTAAAAACCACCCTCGTCGTAACCATTTTCGCTACCGCCCTCCGTTTGCTTTTGTACAGCCTTGTTAAAAATCCACAGGCTGCCATTGCGATTGAATTACTCCATGGAATCTCCTGGTCACTATTCTGGGTGGTATGCGTAGAGTATGTGAACCTGTTGATCAGGGAGGACTGGAGAGCAACGGGACAATCGCTTTTATATGCTGCGTATTTCGGCGCGGGCGCGATTGCCGGTAATTTCTGGACGGGTTATTTATCCGACGCCCAGATGAAGATCTCATCTATATTTTTCCTGAATGCCGCGATTGTAGCAGGTGTGGCGGTATTGGTGTGGATTTTCCTGGGGAGTAGAAGAGGAATTGGGGGTTAGTAATTGAGGATTGGGAATGAGGGGCTTGAATTTGGGATTGGTAATTAGGTATTGGGAGCGGGTTCCCAATGGCTAGACAGACAGAAGTTCGTGCACACCCTCCTTCATCCGATCAATATACCAGTCGACAAATTTTGCGACATCCAATTCTATCGGTGCATATGGACCAGGTTGGTACTGGCTCGATTCTACCCCTTTAAAATTATTTTCACACAACTCCCAGTCCTGTTCGCCAGTGATCCGCCAGAAATCGGTTAATCGATCCACCTGGTAATCGGTACCTTCTTTTGCATTTTTATCTACCAGCCAGGCCAGGTCTATTTGAGTCTGAGAAGGAGAAACTGCAGTTAGTCGCATCGTCCACATATAGTCACTTACAGCGTCCATCCAGAAATTGGGTAGCACCACAAGTCCCACCACACCGGCATCATAGTCGACATGATCACCCATCGGAATAGCTACGGCCTTTCCATCGAGACTATAGCTTTGTACACCCGGCCGCAGTGGATAGCGGACCGCAAAGTGAAAACTGTCTTTTTCAAAATTCACATTGTTGATGGCAAGACCTTTTTGCTGCCATCCCACCCGGCGTACCGCCAGTTCTTCATCCGCAGATTCACGCAGGTTGGCGCCGATCACGGCACTGCAATATTCAGGATGCGCCGGTCCGCAATGATAGCACTCCCTGAAATTCTCAGCTACCAGCTTCCAGTTGGTGCGGAGCGTATATCTTTTTGTAAAAGCTACTTTCGCCTCATCCACTTTATATGGCTTCAGGTAAGGAGAATAATCTTTTAGTGTTTGCCTGAAATCCGGCGGGTTTCTGGCAAGCGAAATAAATATCAGGCCTTCTGCCACGCGAACATGCACCGGGTGCAAGCCAAATTGTGAGCGGTCAAAATCATCGGGCATTAACCTCGACTTCAACAGCGACCCGTCTTTATCATATACCCACTGGTGATAAGGGCAAATAAGTTTCGGCGTATTTCCTTTTTCTTCGAGACAAATGAGGGATCCGCGGTGGCGACATGTATTATAATGGGCATGCACTTCACCCTTATTTCCACGGATAATAATGATAGAATCCTTATGTGCCTGGTAAGTAAAATAGTCACCCGCTTTCGGTATCTCGGCCGTGGTACCGGCAAACAACCAATATTTTTTCCAGATACTATCCCACTCCATTTCAAATACCTGCTGGTCAGTATAAAAAGCCTGCTCAAGGCTCCAGCCGGAACGATACCGCTCCAGCAATGAACCGATCTGGGTTGTCATCATATCGCAAGTTTAAGTAACCTAAATTTACTGAATATTGACAAGAGTCACCCCGCTCAAAAAATGGGATAATTTGAACAGGTTTTAAATAGTTCGCCAGGCTTCCTTCTAAAAATCACTTCCTGGCCTGATGTTTAATATAGGAGGATTACAATGTTGGCAAATTAAAAATTTATATCTGCCACTTATCAAGTAAACAGTTTTCATTCAAATCTTTTTCTGCGTTTTCGTTTGTTCAACTAGTTAAATTTGTCTTTTCAATACCCGACTATGCAATTAACCGAGGTAAGCACCAACCGTACGGAGAAGGATTTTTTGGACATCAATAAAATCATTAACAGCAGCAATCCCAATTATATCCAGCCTCTCGACAAGGATATAAAAGAAGTATTTGATAAGAAAAAAAATAAAGCATTTCGCCATGGTGAAGCCATCCGCTGGATCTTAAAAGATGGTGAGGGCCGCCTGATCGGGCGTATTGCGGCATTTGTCAACAGGAAATACCGAAACAAAGGTGATGAAGGACCGGTTGGAGGTATTGGTTTTTTTGACTGTATCAATGACCAGGCCGCGGCGGACATGTTGTTTGATGTAGCCAAACACTGGCTCCTTCAAAAAGGCATGACGGCCATGGACGGCCCTATCAATTTTGGGGAACGAGACCGATGGTGGGGTTTACTTGTCCAGGGTTTTGAGCCGCCGGTGTACTGCCTCAACTTTAACCCTCCCTATTACCAGGAGCTTTTCGAGAATTATGGATTTAAAAATTATTTCAACCAGGTTTGCTTTGCATTAAAAGTTGGCAACAGGCTGCAGGAAAAATTTTATTCCCGTCACGCTGAATGTGCCAAAGACCCGGATCTGCACGCCGAACATATTCAACTGAACAAGCTGGAAAAATATGCGAAGGATTTTACCATCGTTTACAACAAAGCATGGGCTGGACACGGGGGGTTAAAACAAATGGATGAAAAAGTAGTATTGAAACTGTTCCGCTCCATGAAGCCGGTAATGGATGAACGGATCATCTGGTTTGTATACTATAAAGGAGAACCGATCGCACTTTGGCTCAACCTGCCCGATCTGAACCAGTGGTTTCGCCACCTGCATGGCAAATTCGGCCTGCTTAGTAAATTGAAATTTCTCTGGGTCAAAAAAACCAAACACTGCAACAAATTTGTAGGGCTGGTATTTGGTGTGGTACCCGAATGGCAGGGCAAGGGAATCGATAGCTACATGATCGTGGAAGGCGCCCGGGTTGTACAGGGCGTGACTATTCAGAATGGCATCTATTCCATTGGCAGACCGATATACGAAGATTATGAAATGCAATGGATTGGCGAGTTCAATCCCAAAATGATCAATGTAGCGGAAAGCCTGGGCACTTACCGGAGCAGAATACTTACCACCTACAGGTATCTCTTCGACCAGACCAAACCCTTCCAACCTCACCCGATCCTGAACTAATATCGGTCGCGGTTGTTTTGAACGATAGAACCGTGGAAAACTCTTATTTTTCAAAAAACCCGATCACTTACATTTGCACAAGAGGTAAAACCTATGGATCGTTTTATTGTATCAGCAAGAAAATACAGGCCGCAGCTGTTTGACACCGTTGTCGGGCAATCACATATCACTACCACATTAAAAAACGCAATCAGGCATAACCAACTGGCTCACGCGTTTTTGTTTTGTGGCCCAAGAGGTGTGGGAAAGACAACCTGCGCCCGTATCCTCGCCAAAACGATCAATTGTGAAAACCAGACCAAAGATGGCGAAGCCTGTAATACCTGCCATTCCTGTGTTTCGTTCAACGAAGGCACTTCGATGAACATCCATGAACTGGATGCCGCCAGCAATAACTCGGTGGATGATATCAGGACCCTGGTGGAGCAGGTAAGATTTGCTCCCCAGGCCGGGAAATACAAAGTGTATATCATAGATGAGGTACACATGCTCAGTTCTTCGGCCTTCAACGCATTCCTGAAAACCCTCGAAGAACCACCTTCGTATGCCATCTTTATCCTGGCTACAACGGAAAAGCACAAGATCCTCCCTACCATCCTTTCCCGATGCCAGATCTTCGACTTCAAACGGATCACCACCAATGATACCGTAGAACACCTGCAGGAGATCTGCGATAAAGAAGAGATCAGGGCTGAAAAAGCAGCGCTCCAGGTTATTGCACAGAAAAGCGAGGGATGTATGCGCGACGCGCTCAGCATCATGGACAAGATCGTCAGCTTTACAAATGGGGAACTGACTTATACCAATACGCTCGAACACCTCAACATACTCGACGCCGATTATTATTTCAGGCTGCTGGAATGCATGCTGGCCCAGGATCTTTCCGGCGCCATGCTGCTATACGATGATATCAACCGCAAGGGATTCGAAGGAGACCAGGTATTGAATGGGTTTGCTGAATTCATCCGTAACCTGCTTGTTTGTAAAGACGCGAAAGCAGCAGTACTGCTGGAAGCGGTTGAAAGTTTTAAGGACAGGTATGCCGAGACCGCACGAAATATCCCAACAGCTATGCTGATCAGCACGCTGAACATCCTGAATGAAGCTGAGATCAATTATAAATCGGCCCGCAACAAACGTCTTCATGTAGAATTGGTGCTGATCAGGCTTTGTTATCTTGGACAGGCACTGCAGCTAAGCTCCGATGCAACGGGGTTGAGTAAAAAAAAACTGGTTGAAGCAATAAAACCTGTTTCTTTCAGGCAGATCACTCCGCTCGAATTAAATAATATAAAACCCGCTGAGGGAATTACCACGGGAAAAACCGCAAAACCGAAACCCACGCGGCCTGTCCAGGAGGGAAAGCTGATCATCGAGACTGCCCCGCTTTCAAAAACTAAACAGGTTGAAACGCCAACAGTTTCTGGCGCTCCGATCGACACCAGGACACCTCCAACCACTGCCATTTCCACAGGAAAAAAGCTTTCAGCGCTGAATAAGATCCGGCAGAAATACCAGGACAACGGCGCGAATACTGCTATGGTAGTCAACGAGCCACTTGAGCTGTCGAAATTGCAAAATGCCTGGTCGGCTTATATCCTGAAATTAAAGGAAGAGAAAAATCCGGCTGCACAGTCTTTTGACAGGGCCGAACTACAGATCAACGATGAAAACTCTTTTGTCACGATCGCTACCAATAATATCGAACAAAAGTTTATCGAACAGGAGCGCAACGGGTTATTTTCATTTTTGCAGCGTGAGTTAAACAATCGTGCTTTACAATTTACAGTTCTCGTTACCGACAATCCTGTGGATGAGAACAGAACAGAGGCTCCGCTTTCATCAAGAGAACAGTTTTTAAAAATGGCGGAGCAATACCCACTACTCGTGGAATTAAAAGAGCGTCTCAAACTCGACCTCGACTACTAGCAGGGTCATTCATTCATCATTTTACCTTAATTTCGGCCAAAATTTAAAGCTACATGGCTGAAGTGATATTGATGCCCCGCCTGAGTGACACAATGACCGAAGGTGTGATCGCTGCCTGGCATAAAAAAGTGGGTGATACGGTTAAAAAAGGCGACCTGCTGGCCGAAGTGGAAACCGACAAGGCCACCATGGAACTGGAAAGCTATAAAGATGGCACCCTCCTTCATGTTGGTGGCGACAAGGGTAGCAAATTGCAGGTGAACGACCTGCTGGCAATCATCGGTACAAAAGGAGAGGATATTTCAGCACTTATCTCTGGCGGCGGCGCTGATGCTGCGAAAGCAGAGAAAAAAGAAGAGCCAAAGAAACAGGAATCCAAACAAACAGCTCCGGAAGCATCGAAGTCTGCGTCGAACGGAAAATCTGGCGCTCCCAAAATAGATATTTCAAAAATGGAGGAAGTCGTGCTCATGCCGCGCCTCAGTGATACCATGACGGAAGGCGTAATAGCCAGCTGGCTAAAAAATGTGGGTGATACGGTAAAAAAAGGTGATGTGCTGGCTGAAATCGAAACAGACAAAGCCACCATGGAACTGGAAAGCTATAAGAACGGAAAATTATTGTACCAGGGAGCAAAGCAGGGCGAAAAGATCGCCGTCAATGATCTGCTCTGCATCATCGGAGAGGAAGGCAAAGTAGACGTGGATGCAGTAGTAGCCGCAGCCAAAGGCGGTGGCGCAACAGCTGAAGCGCCAAAACAGGAAGCAAAGAAAGAAGCAGATACTTCAGCACCAGCTGCAGAAGCGCAGGCAACGGCCGAAGCTGCCTCCACCGGCGCGAATGGGCGGATAAAAGCCTCACCACTCGCTAAAAAACTGGCTTCTGAAAAAGGTATAGATCTTAGCAAAGTGAGTGGCACCGGCGATGGTGGAAGAATTGTAAAATCCGATATCGACAATTACAAACCTTCAGCCCAACCTGCAGCGGCGGCGAGTACAGCCACCCAGGCACCGGCAGCGCCTGCCGGCCAGGTGAGCTTTGAAGAAGTGCCCGTTTCGCAAATGCGTAAAGTGATCGCCAAACGTCTTGGCGAAAGTAAATTCTCCGCACCGCATTTCTATCTCACCATGGCGATCGATATGGACGCGGCAGTGGCCAGCCGCGCCAAGCTCAATGAGGTCAGCAGTGTCAAGATCTCTTTCAACGACATGGTATTGAAAGCATGCGCGGTGGCACTCAAACAACACCCTAAAGTAAACAGTAGCTGGCTGGGCGATAAGATCCGCATCAATCACCATGTAAATATAGGTGTGGCTGTGGCGGTTGAAGAAGGTCTGCTGGTTCCCGTTGTTCGTTTTGCCGATACTAAATCACTTTCACAGATCGCAGTGGAAGTAAAAGAATTTGCGCAAAAAGCAAAAGATAAAAAACTGCAGCCTGCTGACTGGGAAGGAAATACTTTTACGATCTCCAACCTCGGTATGTTTGGCATTGATGAATTCACCGCCATTATCAATCCCCCGGATGCCTGTATCCTCGCTATCGGTGGTATCAGCCAGGTACCTGTAGTGAAAAATGGTGCTGTGGTGCCGGGCAATGTTATGAAAGTAACCCTGAGCTGCGACCACCGCGTGGTGGATGGCGCAACGGGTTCCGCATTCCTGCAAACGCTCAAGAGCCTGCTGGAAGAACCTTTGAGAATGCTTATTTAATTGATTATATCTTATTCATAAGATCCTGTCCGGCTCCGGGCAGGATTTTTTTTTTGCGTTGTGTAATCTGCCGGGCATTTTCATCTTCTTATTACAACAAACAGTAAGACCATGAATATGAAAAAGTATCTCCTATTTTTTGCATTTGTTACAATTTCTATAATGACGAGTGCCCAGTATCCCCAAATGCCGGAAGAAAAACCCAATATCGAAGTTACAGGCAGCGCTGAAATGGAAGTAGAACCCGATGAGATCTTTGTCAATATTGTATTAAAGGAAAAGAATAAAGGCGGCGACCGCGGAAAGATTGAAGTTCAGGAAGACCAGTTACTTCAAAAACTAAAGCAGAACGGCTTTGATCTTACTAACCTCAGCCTGTCAGGTGTCGATGGCGAACTACAACACCGCATCTTGAGAAAAAACAAAGTGATAACCGAAAAAAAGCTGTTGATGAAATTGAAAAATGCCGGTGAGGTAAACAAATTTTTCCAGATACTGGATGACCTGGAGATCGAAGACGCCGGTATTGCACGTACCGCTCATTCTAAACTGGAACAATTCAGGAAAGAAGTGAAGGTCAATGCAATGAAAGCCGCAAAAGACAAAGCAACTTATCTTTTGGAGTCGATCGGAGAGCAAGCCGGTAAACCCCTGGTGGTACGGGAACAGCAACAAACCTATCCTTCGAATATTTATGGAGCGTCAAATCTTGCCTTACAGGAGGTTGTTGTAACGGGTTACGGTACCAACCAGGCTGCAAAAGGCCTTGAAGGACAGCTTGGATTTACAAAAATTAAGATACGTTCCGAGATATATGCAAAATTTGAAATAAAATAAAACAGAAAGTAAAATAAGAGCTGGAAAAGCCGGTTTCCTTCCTTCAACAAACTACAAAAAAACATCCCGCCAAACGGCGGGATTTCTTATATTCGGTATTCACCGAATCAACCAAAAATGACACTGCTCGATATTTCCACCTGGTGGCAGGGGATGGCCTTTTTTGAGAAAATTTTCTGGGTCATTGCCATCATATTTTCAACAATGTTTCTTATCCAGGCTATACTTTCTTTTACAGCCGGGGATGGCGATGCAGCCATGGGTGATGCCGATGCTTCCATCGCTGGTGATGACGGCGCAGGTCCCGGGTTTTTCACCATCAAAAACCTGATCGCATTCTTCACCATTTTTGGTTGGACAGGCATCGCCTTCATCAAGGGTGGTATGAACCAGGCCATCACAATAGGCGCTGCTTTTATTGCCGGCACCCTGATGGTGGTGATGATGATGTTCCTGTTTCGCAGCATGAGCCGGTTAAAACATAGCGGCACACTTGAAATTTCAAATGCGTTAAATAAAATTGGAGAGACTTACCTTGTCATACCGGCCCAAAGAAACGGTTATGGCAAGGTGCATATCAAAGTACAGGGATCCTTACAGGAATTGCAGGCAATCACTGATGATGAGAACCCGATTCCGACAGGCAAGCTTGTTAAAGTGGTAGAGATCCTCAACAACAATATCCTGATCGTTTCCTCCAATCTTACCTAATATTTTAAAACAGACACATGGCAGAAAATCTTTTACTGATCGTCGCGGCTGCGGTTGTATTCTTCTTCATTCTTATTTTTTCGATGTTCCGGCGTTACAAACGCTGTCCATCGGACCGCATCCTGGTGGTGTATGGTAAAGTGGGCAAAAATGCTGAAGGTTCACTTACCGCGAGATGTATTCATGGTGGTGCCGCCTTCATCTGGCCGATCATACAGGACTATTCGTTCCTCGACCTCACTCCTATTTCTTTAGAAGTAAATCTTACCAGTGCGCTGAGTAAGCAAAATATCCGTGTTGACGTGCCCTCTCGTTTTACAGTTGGTATTTCAACAGAACCGGCCGTGATGCAAAACGCCGCGGAACGCCTGCTGGGTATGCAGCGCCCCGCGATCCATGACCTTGCCAAAGATATTATCCTGGGCCAGATGCGCCTGGTGGTAGCGATGATGGATATCGAAGAGATCAACAACAACCGTGATAAATTCCTCGCCAATATCGGTAACAACGTGGAGGCTGAACTGAACAAGATCGGTTTGAAAATGATCAACGTAAACGTAACCGATATCAAGGATGAAAGCGGTTACATCGATGCCCTGGGTAAAGAAGCTGCGGCGAAAGCCATCAACGAGGCAAAGATCCGCGTAGCCGAACAGGAACGTACGGGAGACATTGGTAAGACGACGGCTGAAAAAGAAAGGGATATCAAAGTTGCCGAAACACAACGTGACCGCGATATCAATGTGGCGATGGCAGTGAAAGAAAAGGAAATTCAGATCGCAGGCGCCAATCGTGATGAAAACATCGGTAAAGCAGAGGCGGAAAGAGATACCCGCGTGAAGATCGCCGAAGCCAATGCCATAGCTGTACAGGGTGAAAACATTTCAAAAATAGAGATCGCCAATTCTGAAGCAACAAGGAGGGAAAGGGAAGCCGAAGCACTCAAAAAGGCGATAGCGGCTGAAAAAGTTCAGGCAGCAAAAGCCCTGGAAGAAGCCTATCTCGCAGAGAAAAGATCAGAGGATGCACGTGCAGAAAGAGATCGCGCTTCGCAAAATGCCACCATCGTAGTTGCCGCCGATATTCAAAAACAAAAACTCATCATTGAAGCACAGGCACAGGCCGAACAGGTGCGTGAAAAAGCAAAAGGTGAGGCCGATGCCATCTTTGCAAAACTGGAAGCCGAAGCAAGAGGTCTTTATGAGATCCTCACCAAACAGGCGGAAGGTTTGGATCGCATCGTGAAAGCAGCGGGTGATAATCCAAAGGATGCTGTATTGCTGATGATCGCAGACAAATTACCTGAACTGGTCAAACTTCAGTCCGAAGCGATCCAGAATATCAAGATCGATAAAGTAACCGTCTGGGATGGAGGTCAGAATCCTGATGGAAAAGGCTCTACCGCCAGCTTTGTAAGCGGACTTTATAAAGCCGTGCCACCATTAAAAGATATTTTTGATATGGCAGGCATGGATCTTCCGGGCTATTTGGGCAAGCATAAAAATGGGGATGAAAGCAATACAGATATCGTTGAGATAAAGTAGAATTCATTAAATTACAGCATAACAGGACCTTGATACCAGGGTCTTTTTTTTATTCATGAAACTGTCGAGGATCATATTGATTTTGTGCCTGCTCCCTGGTTTTTCCGATGCACAACATTATACGGCCACTTATGGTTCTTCCTATATCGGTTCACTGAACGTTCACAACAATCCCGCGGCGATGGTGAACACGCCATTTCGCTGGGATTTGACATTACTTGGAATACAGGATCAACATACCACCAACGCGATACAGGTACTCAACTATTCACTCTTCTCAAACCCTGCTAACTCCGAATACCTGATCAAACCCGGACGTTTTAAGAGATTCGGCAATATCAATTTCAACCTCAACCTGCTCAATGCCAGGATCGCACTCAACAAAAAAAATACGATCGCTTTCGGCGCCAATCTCCGTGGTGCGGCAACTTCAAAATCAGCTCCCTACCATTTTGTGGATACTCTCCAGCGTTATGCTGATTTCTTCCGCCAAAACGAAGGAGGTGGCACGCTGTCGGCGGAAATGTCGACCAGTAGCTTTGCGGAATTGTATGCGAGTTATGGACGAACCATACTGGATAATGAATTTGGACGGTTAAACGCTGGCATCACGCTCAAACTAAACAGGGGATTGTCTGGCGCCTTTGCAAAACTTGCGGATGGAAACTTCATTCGTAATGTTGATCCATTTGGTGCTGAATACGAAGTTTTATCGGCAAGCTTCGACATGGGTTACTCTTCCAATTTTGATCGCTGGAATGATGACCGGAAATTCAACGCCAACTACCGCGATTTCTTTTCGTTTACCGAAGGTGGCGGATCGATGGATATTGGTTTGGAATACCTGGTGAAGCTGCAAAGTGTGAGTCGCTATGATGATGAAGATGATGGTTATTTTGACTATGACTGGAAGATCGGCCTCGCGGTGTTGGACATCGGGTATGCGCAATATCATTTTGGACAATATAGTACCCGCGCAAGGAATATCAGGCCCGGGGTAACCGACCTGATCATGGACCAGTCGCTTGACTCCACCATCACCGACCTGGGAGAGTTTAAGGACAGCCTTTCAGCCATCTTTGGTTCCGTCAGCACATTTGGCGGTAAGTTCAGGATTGCTCATCCAACAAGAGCGGTATTGAATGTCGACAAGTTTATTTCGGGTGCCTTTTTTGTAAATGCGGATCTATCAGTCAATCTCAACTCTTTTCTCGGTGGTAGCGGTAAATATGTAAAAGACCTGGCATTCCTCACGATCACACCCCGATGGGAAACCCGCAAGAAAGGATTTTACCTGCCGTTTTCATTCAACAGTCATAACCAGCTATGGGTGGGAGGCGCCGTTCGACTGGGACCGGTTCTCTTAGGCCTTCACAACTGGAGCAATCTTTTTTCAAAAAAGAAAATGCACCGCGGGGGCGGTTATCTCGCTTTTACCCTGCGTCCGCGCCAGATCACGGGGGATAAACCGGATAGGCGGCTGGATTGCTTTTGATTTAAATAGTTGAAGATTGTTGAAAGTTGTTGAACATGGTTTAATGTCGATTACTCTCTGTTGAAGTTTGTTGAAAATTGTTGAACATGGTTTAACGTCGTAAAACAACATTCAACTACATTCAACAACATTCAACCACTTTAAACAAAACCAGAACCTGCCAATTTAAGCAATATTTTCAGTATTTATTGAAAGTTCAGAACCGTTCCATATATTTGCATCATGAAGCTGACAGAAGCAAGACAACAATTTATAAGCAGCTGGGGCGCATTTGGAACCAATTGGGGCATCAACCGTACGATGGCGCAGATACATGCCCTGTTGCTGGTAAGCCCCGACCCCATGACCCAGGACGAGATGATGGAAGAGCTGAATATCAGTCGCGGTAATGTAAATATGAATATCCGGGAACTGATCAGCTGGGGCCTGGTAGAACGCGTGATACTCCCCGGTGAAAGGAAGGAATATTTTTCTGCGGAAAAAGACATCTGGAAAGTGGTCAAACTGATCGTCAAGGAACGCAAAAAACGAGAACTGGATCCCATGCTCAAACTGCTTGACCAGCTGGAAGAAGTGGAAGGCGATAAACGTGATAAGAATGTCAAATCATTCGTCGATACGGTAAGCGGCATTAAAAAGCTGGGCAAACAGGCCGACAAAACCCTGGACGCTATGATCAGGGCCGAGGAGAACTGGTTTGTGGGAGGGTTGATGAAATTATTAAAGTAAAAAATTTCTTATTGGCATGTTTACTGATGTAATAGAAGAACCGCTGTGTTAATGCCTATAAACAATACAGCTGGCTTTGATGTTATTCTATCGTACACCCATAAATTTGTATCATGTCAAAAAAGACCCTGGTTCTGGGCGCCTCCGATAACCCTGCAAGGTATAGTTACCTGGCCATACAGCGCCTGAGAAATCATGGTCACCCTGTCGCCGGCATCGGCAGGAAAAATACAAAAGTGGGCGATGTGCTGATTGAAAAGGAAAAGCTACCCGTCGAAGGTGTTGACACCGTCACACTATATTTAAACCCAACCCACCAGCAGGAATATTACGACTATATTATTTCGCTTAAACCCCGGCGTATCATTTTTAACCCGGGTACCGAAAATGAAGAGCTGAAAAAAATTGCTTCAGAAAACAACATCCAGACCCTCGAAGCATGCACACTGGTGATGCTAAGCACCGGTCAATACTGATAAAAAATTATCCCCCGAAGTTTTACGATTTCTCCCAGCGTACTAACACCCGATTTCCGATTTTGCCCGCTGTCGATTTTGGTTTTTGATAAATGATTTAACAATCTTTGATATCCGTCCCCTACCCGAAGACTGTACAGGTCCAAGCCACCTGTACCAGGCAATTTCGTTTAAATTAATATCCGATGAATTACCCAAAACTCTACAGCTTTGGCCTGCTGCTGATGTGCTGCACCATGCTATGCTCCGCCCAGGAAGACAGGGTTCAGCTGCGCGAACCCGATCACAACAAGCCTGTTTTATTTAAAGATCTCCCCCAAAGAATCCAGTTTGATGTCAGCGAGATGAAAAATCTCTTCAGCCCGGTTGCATCCAAAGGCAACCAGTCGAGCTGCAGTTTCCTCGACAAAAAAATACCCGGTTTCGAAGGCAAAATAATTTCCGCCACCAGTAAATACAACAACTCACTTCGCAGTGTAGTTGTTCAGTCCACCCGATTCAACGGCGCAACGTTGACCCTTTCCTCATTCACCGCTTCTGATGGTACGACCAGGTATACTGGTCGTATCGTCAGTTTTGAGAATGGAGATTGTTATGTGCTCCAACAGCACGACGATCAATATTTCCTGGTGAAGAAGAAATTTCACGAACTGGTCAGTGAATAGCACCAGTAGGCAGCACTTCCATTCCCTTTGAAAACTAAAATCCGTCCTGTTATGATGCCATTTTTACGAATACTTTCCTTTCTCGTAATATGCCACCTATCAATGTTAGCCGCGGCACAGGTACCCGTGTTAAGCAGCTATCCTGAAGCCAAAGCAACTATATTCCTTGACTTCGACGGTCACACCGTGGAAGGCACTACTTGGAACTGGACCGGCCAGCCGATTGTGTGCGCCGGGTCAGGCCTTAGTAACGACAAGATACTCCAGGTGTTCAACCGTGTGGCTGAAGACTATCGTCCATTTAAGATTAATATCACAACCGATTCAACAAAATTCCTTGCTGCTCCACTCGACAGGCGTTTACGTGTTGTAATTACAACCACTTCCGCCTGGTATGGAAATGGTGCTGGCGGTGTTGCTTTTATCGGTTCATTCACCTGGGGAGATGATACACCCTGCTTTGTATTCTCCGCCCTTTTCGGTTACAACATTAAAAAGATCTCCGAAGCTGTTTCGCATGAGTCCGGACATACGATGGGTTTATACCACCAGGCGCAATACGATGAAAACTGCAATAAGATAACAGACTATTACGGTGGAGTAGGCACTGGAGAAATTGGTTGGGCACCGATCATGGGTGTAGGCTACAACCGCAACTTCACATTGTGGGGTAACGGGCCCAATTCACTCGGCTGCACCAACTACCAAAGCGATCTGGACGTGATTACCTCACCTGCGAACGGCTTTGGATATCGGGATGATGATCATAGCCAGTCCTTCAACTCATCCAGCCAGGCCATTTTCGCCAACAGCCGCTTTAAAATGGAAGGTGTAGTGGAGCGCAATGACGACGAAGACCTGTTTCATTTTAATATGCCCGGCCGCGGCCGTTTCCAACTGGATGCGGTGCCTTACAATGTGGGCACGGGCAATGCCGGCTCCAATCTCGATTTGCAGGTATCCCTGTACAACAGCTCGCAACAACTCCTGAGTATCTATAATCCCGGTACCCTGCTCAATTCGGTGGCAGACACCATACTCAATCCCGGCATGTACTATCTCAAAGTAGAAGGAAAGGGTAACCAATATGCACCCGCCTATGCCAGCCTGGGTTCCTATTCTTTAAATGCTATCATCGAACCCGGCGACGCCTTGCCTGTTCACAACCTCGACCTGCACGCTTCCCTGGCGGGCGATCAACACCAGTTTACCTGGAACATCACCGCAGATGAAGAGGTATTGTTTCAGACACTGGAGGTCTCAGCCGGTGGACATGATTTTGTACACCTCGCAACAACCGATGCGGAACAAAGAACATACCTATACCGACCGCCCTCTTCCGAAAATCTCCGCTATCGACTGAGAGTGGATTTTGCAGACGGACATCATTATTATTCCAACACCGTTACCATCAACAATGACGCCCTTACTGCTGCGCCGAAACTGGTGAGTAATATCATCCAGTCCAATACGATTGCCGTAAATAGCCCGGGGAATTTTTATTACTCGGTCACAGACCTTCATGGTAAAACCATACAACACGGTAAGCTGGTGCAGGGCATGAACCACATAACCGTTACCAATATGACCGGGGGTTTGTACATCGTCAGGTTCGGAGATCAACGGCAACAATGGACCCAAAAATTACTTCGTCAATAGACCCTTAACAGTACAATAATCCCTACCCTTTTTGCAGAACGGAGGTTTTTCTATAACTTAGAAAAACCTCTTTTCATATGCTATGGAGAAAATTTAACGGCGATACGATCGATCTCCCCATCATCAATGCGGTGGAAAATGCCATCAAACGGGAAACAGCGGCCGGCTATAAACTCAAGGTCTGCATAGGCACCGACTCACAGGTAAAAGGAAAAGAAACTGAATTTGCTACAGTCATTGTATTCCTGCGGGAAGGTCATGGCGGGTTCATGTTTATTCACAACGACAAAACCCGGCAGCAGTTTACCATCAAAGAAAGGATGCTGATGGAGGTCGCTAAAAGCATCGAAATTGCCTACGAGCTGTGCAATTTGTTTACCAGCTACAATGTGGATATGGAAGTGCATGCCGACATCAACACCAACCCGGGTTTCAAAAGCAATGATGCCCTCAAGGAGGCCATGGGTTATATCCTGGGTATGGGCTTTGCTTTCAAAGCCAAACCGGAAGCATTTGCCAGCAGCAGTTGTGCCAATAAGGTGGTCAACTAACCATTTGAGTTTGGGAAAATAATAGATACGCCTTCGGGGCTGTATTATTCAGGCGCTACCATTTGTGGTATGTCAGCAGTCTTTTGGGGAGTAGGGATGATCTCGGAACTGGCAGATTCATTCTTGAAATACATTTTTTCAACTCTTTTCGCGTCTTCCTGGGCGAAAGAAAAGACGACTAATGCCGCCAGGAATAAAAAAACAACCATATTTCGTTCGGAAAAGATCTTCCTCATAAGTTTCGTCAATTGTGTGCAAAGAAAAGAATTAATCCTAAAAAAAACTAAAATTTAACGCCTTACTACTGAATATTCCCGGTTGAGGTTGCGAATATATTGCAGTAATGGCTCTCGTCCCTCCCTGCTGATGGCAGAGCTGGTAAACCAGACGGGCAGCTCCTCCCAGTATTGCTTCATTTCATCCATGAATGCCTTTACATGACGCTCTGTGGCTCCTGGTTTGTTCTTATCGGTTTTCGTAAAAACGATCACGAAAGGCACCTGCCATTTGCCCAGGTCATTTAAAAATTCCAGGTCGATACGCTGGGGCTCATGCCGGCTATCGATCAATACAAATAAACATCCCAGGTTTTCCCTTTTGCGAACATAGTTTTCGATCATTTGTTGCCAGCGTCTCCGGCTGCTCTGTGACACTTTCGCATAGCCATAACCAGGCAGATCCACCAGGTACCAATGGGTCTTATCGTCAGATACCACATCAAAATGATTGATCAGCTGCGTTTTTCCCGGTGCCGCGGAGGTTTTGGCCAGCGACTTCTTATTACAAAGCATATTGATCAGCGAAGACTTGCCCACATTACTCCTCCCGATAAATGCATACTCGGGCCGGTCGGGCGGCGGACATTGCTTATAATCCGCATTGCTGATCAGGTACCGTGCATCGATGATCTCCATGATACTGCAAGTTAGGGCATGAACGACATTCGGCAGCGCTTGTCTGCCGCTTATCAAAATAACCTATCTTCAAAAAAAACTCACATGAGACCTTTTTTGTTCATCACACTAATTCTTTTTCCATTTTTTTCATTTACGCAAAACCTGAGATCCGGAGGCAAACTGGATCCCGAACAGGCAAACATGGATATTCGTCATTATACCATTGCGCTCACGGTCGATCCCACCCATCAATCCATCGATGGTTACATGGAAGCCGACCTTATGCTGTTAGAAACTGCGGCACGCCTGGTATTCGACCTAACTCAGGTACTCCAGGTAAAAAAGATTTGGGTGAATGGCAAAGAACATAAATATGAGCACCGCGACCATAAAATTTTCATACCGGCTGCTGGTTCATTTGCGGCGGGCAAACAAAAAGTAAAGATTGCCTACGGTGGCTCACCCGCCATTGCCGAAAGGGCACCATGGATTGGTGGCTTCCAATGGGAAAAAGATTCGAAAGGGAATCCCTGGATCGCGATCAGTTGTCAGAGTGAAGGCGCTAAAGTTTTTTTTCCCTGTAAAGATCATCCCAGTGATGAACCCAATGAAGGTGCTGACATGATCATTACGGTTCCCAAAGGCCTCAGCGTTGCAGGTCCGGGATTGTTGAAGAAAGTGAGTCATAAAAAAGGCTGGTCGACTTTTCACTGGAAAACCAATTATACCATCAGCAATTATTGCCTGGTCTTCAATGTTGGAAAATATAAAGTCGTTAGTCGCGACTATACAACGATCGAAGGCAACAAAGTGCCTATGCAATTTTATGTGCTGGAGGAAAATGCCGCCAAAGCCGAAAATCATCTCGATGTACTGGAAAGATCATGCCGTGTGCTCGAGAAATATTTTGGCGAGTATCCCTGGGTAAAGGAAAAGATCGGCATCGCCGAAACGCCGCACCTCGGAATGGAACATCAAACGATGAACGCCTATGGCAATAAGTACCAGTACACCAAACTGGGTGGCCAGGATTTCGACTGGCTTTTACACCATGAATTTGGTCATGAGTGGTGGGCAAATAAAGTCACCAACCGCGACTGGGCGCATATGTGGATCCAGGAGGGTATTTGTTCCTATGGCGACGCGCTGATTGTAAGGGATATGGACGGTGAGGACGCTTATATAAAACGCATGCAACAAACTGCCCGTAATTGTCAAAACAAATTACCAATTGTACAGGGGGACGAAATTGACTCCGACCAGACCTATCATGGCGACATTTATGGCAAAGGCGCATTTTTTATGCATACCCTGCGCTACGTGATGGGTGATCAGATCTTTTTTCCCACGCTCAAAAAACTGGCTACCGAACCGCAATACACGTACGACAATACCGTGGTGACTGCTGATGTCGAAAAACTTTTCAGCGATGCTTATGGCAAAAGCCTGCAGCCGCTTTTCCACCTATTTCTATACACTACCGATAAGCTTGAAATAAATATCCGGCAGGTCGATACGGACAAATATGCTATACGTCTTGTGAATCTTGATATGCACATCCCCATTGATATTGTCACGGACGCCGGCATCAAAAGGATCACCCTTAGGTCAAAGCCCGAAACCATTACCAGTAAAACGATGATACAGGTGGACCCCAAGGTTTATTACCTGAAAAAACTTGTTTATGAATAGATTTCTGCAACCACGGATTACACAGATTGCACAGAAGAGACCGATCTATAGTGAAGGGTCCTTTTGAGTAAAAACAGGGACCTCGATCCTGGTATTAATCCGTGAAATCCGTGTAATCTGTGGCTCATTCGTGTGATTCGTGCCATTCGTGGCTCCCTTCCTGCCGCAGGCAGATCAATCCGTGAAATACGCGTAATCCGTGGCAAATATTCGTGTGATTCGTGCCATTCGTGGCTCCCTTCCTGCCGCAGGCAGATCAATCAGTGAAATCCGTGTAATCCGTGGCAAAATATTCGTGTGATTCGTGCCATTCATGGCTCCCTCCCTGCCGCAGGCAGATCAATCCGTGAAATCCGTGTAATCCGTGGCAAGATATTCGTGTGATTCATGCCATTCATGGCTCC
This sequence comes from Bacteroidota bacterium, assembly GCA_023411775.1. Taxonomy (GTDB): domain Bacteria; phylum Bacteroidota; class Bacteroidia; order Chitinophagales; family Chitinophagaceae; genus Terrimonas_B. The sequence goes on from JAEYOL010000026.1 coordinate 34,254, forward strand.
CTCCCTGCCGCAGGCAGATCAATCCGTGAAATCCGTGTAATCCGTGGCAAAATATTCGTGTGATTCATGCCATTCATGGCTCCTCCCAGCCGCAGGCAGATCAATCCGTGAAATCCGTGTAATCCGTGGCTAACTTGACCGAATCCCGATACCTTTGCCGCTTATGCCAGAGACATTGCCCCACGATCATATCAAACCGTACAAAGAATCGGCCTCAACAAAAAAACAGCAGGTTGCCGAAATGTTTGACCGTATCGCCGGCCGCTACGATTTCATGAACCATTTTTTGTCGGGCTGGACCGATATCGGCTGGCGCAAAAAAGCGATCAGGCTTCTCAAAAAAGATGACCCCAAACTCATTCTTGATATTGCCAGCGGCACGGGCGACATGGCCATACTGGCTTGCAAATTGCTTAACCCGGATAAAGTTTTTGGAATAGACATATCCTCCCAAATGCTGGAGATAGGTAAAAACAAACTTGAAAAAGAAGGACTTGCAGGAAAGATCCAGTTACAGATGGGAGATTCCGAAACAATAAATTTTGGGGAAAATACGTTTGATGCGGGAATGGTGGCTTTTGGCATCAGGAATTTTGAGAATCTCGAAAAGGGGCTATCAGAAATACTGAGGGTGATGAAACCGGGTGCGCAACTGGTGATCCTGGAGTTTTCAAAACCCAAACAACCCATAAAAAGTTTTTACAACTTATATATGGGTGTGATTGCACCGCAGATGGCCCGTTGGTTCCGGCAAAACAAAGAGGCATATGAATATTTGTGTGATTCGGCCAACGCTTTTCCGGACAGGCAGAACCTGGTCGATATATTAAATAAAATTGGTTTTTCCGATACCCGTTATAAATCGCTAAGCTTAGGAATATGTTGTATCTACGTTGGAAGAAAGCCCGTACGTCCCGAAAATTAGCCTCTAAAATTCTTTTTGTTTTTGGATTGGTATTGCTTGCCCAGGCGGGAAACGCCCAATACGACCTCAACCAATATGATCACGACAGCAAACCTTACTATTTTGGTATCACCCTGGGTGCTAATATGTCGAGGTTTCAAACTTCCCTTCATTCCCGGTTTCTTCAGAACGACAGTATCATGATCGCCGAGCCGCAAAATTCAAAAGGCTTTGCCCTGGGCTTGTTGGCTACTGCACGGTTATCTGATCGCTTCCAGCTTCGCTTCAACCCGCAGCTGATGTTTACCGAGCGTAGTATTTTCTATAAACTCAAACATGCTGAAGGCGGCCTCACCGATGTCAACAAAACCGTGGAGTCAGTTATCGTTACTTTTCCCATACAGGTTAAACTGCAGTCGGATCGTATCGGAAATTTTCGCGTATACATGCTGACCGGAGTGAAGGGCGATATCGACCTGGCCAGTAATGCCCGCGCCAAAAAAGCGGAAGATCTGGTTAAGATCAAAAAATACGACTATGGTGTAGAACTTGGTATGGGCTTTAATTTTTTCTTCCCCAGCTTTATTTTTTCTCCGGAAATAAAGATCAGCAATGGCCTGGGTAATATCCATAGTCGCGACGAATACCTGAAATACTCTAACGTTTTTGACAAAATACAATCCCGGATGATCGTTTTTAGCATCCACCTCGAAGGTTAAATTTTCACTATCTAAATAACATTCCACCATGAAATCTTTTCTGATCCGTACCAGCCTTGCCCTGGGTCTCGTCTTTACAACTAAAATGTCATCGGCGCAAAAATTTGAATCCGCCAGGGATCTCAGCGATTTTTATGCTTCGGTAATGGATAGCCTGTATGCAGCAGGCGCCGAATGGGGAACCCAGGTGGGCAAATCTATGGAGACAATGAACTTTAATGCCGTCATACCCATCCGCAAGAAAATGGAATCATTTATTGACAAAAAGCTGTCAGAGTTGGCTAAAATAAAAGACCAGTTTGGCTGTGAAGACCTCAGGCTCACAACGATGGATATACTCGGGCTTGAAAAGATGTTAACACAGGAAGCTTTTATTCCTGCTGAAAAACTTACGAAAACTTCCACTGAAGCCGACATTGAAAAGTTGATCAACGGCCTGAAGGCAGCAGAAAAAAAAGAAGAAGCTGCGATGGTCCGGATAAAGGAAGCGCAGAAAGACTGCGCCGCAAAAAATGGCTTTACTATCGACGGCGAAAATTAAAAATCAAATTCCCTCCGGTGCATATTCCACCGGAAACCAAAACTAACAACGGTGCTCTTATCAGACATGATAGGCGCCGTTTTTGTTTCCTGCTTCCTGGTTGAGCCAAACACTTCCAGGAAAAAATTCTCCTTCAGTTCGTACGATACAAGCAGCGATGCGTACATCACATTCGTTTTCCAGCCTGATCCAATACTATATCCATACTCATTAACGCGGTACGGCGGAACGTGCGGCAGGAAGATATTACTGCCATAGCTGATGCTGCTGCTATCCCTACCCTGCTGGTACACGATTGCTTTTGCCTGGATCATCCATTTGGGTGCCGGCTGATAACGTGCGATGCCGATCCACTCTTTAAAATTTGCCATCAGGGGGTGAGCCAGGGGCTGGTTATAATGAGTATAGTTAGCCACACTATCGCGGTGAGAATAAGTGAAGGGTCTCACGCTATTGTGTTCAAGTTGAAGATCGAGGTTTTTAATATTGAATGCGTCAATATATTTCCCTCCCAGCTGGACCCCCCATTTATTGGCCCACCAGCCGCGGTTGTTCTTAATTTCTGATAACTTGAACTCATCAAGCAACAACTGGCCATAAACCTGGAAGCGCTTTGCAAAATTGGCTTTGAAATCGAGGCCGGCAACCGCGTTGTCGGCACTTCCATTCTGCTGTTCGATCGAACGATAGAAAATAATGGGATTGAGATATGAAAGATCGAAACGATTCTCCCTGCCAAATACAACACCCTCAAACAATCCTATATTCAGCCATTTTGTAATGTTGACATCGAGATGGTGCATCACCGCGTATTTCTTTCCGATAAGTTTATCACCCCCGCGCACGCTGGCATTTTGCAACTCCATAAAAATATTCTGGTAATTGAGTTTCCATACACGGGTATTGAGCTTTAAAAACAGGTTGCTGTTCCCGAAATCACTCAGGAAAAGACTGCGATGACCATTCCCAATAAAGTTTTTATCGTAGCCAAATGCGACGTCGATATATTTTGTCACATTAAAGCTGAAATATCCTCTTGCATCAAAATAGTCCACACCTCCAGCTGCTTTGAAACTTTTGTAGTAGCCCGCACCGGGTACCGCGTCACGATCATTGATCCACTGTTGTACATAGGCCGGATCCCGTTCCTGGTTATCGGTGAGGTATGCCGAAAACCCAATCTTGTTGGCAATCTTGCCGCGAACTGTGAGTCCCCTGGTATTTAAAAACAAATGCTGATCATTATCGCTTTCTTTGGATATCGTGTACTGGATAACCGGGTTTACAACCAGGTCAAAATCCTTCACATGCACTTCGTAAAGATTGGCAGGCGAGGTATAAAAATTTTTCAGGATCGGCTTTTTGCTTCGATACAGTTCTCTTTCTTCTTCCGTCAGCCATTCCGTATTGTTGAGATAAAGTCTTTGCAGGTTCCAGGCATCTACTTTCGACAGACCGGCTTCATTGTCGTGCTGCAAATAATTTCGCACCCCGTTGATGGCATATTTGTGGCGGTTAAAATATTTTGTTTTGGAAAAGTTGAGTACCGAATCGGTGCCTGATTTTATTTCTAAACGCTCCAGCAAAATGTTTTGCTTATCTCCTTGTGGTAAATATGTGGATTGTGAAATGCAGAAAACAGGAATAGTATAGAAAGCCACTAAAAATAAAAACTTCAATCTCGCTGCCAGGGGCTGTTGGTTTTTTATAAATTGCATTCCGGGTAGTTTAGGATAACATTTAACAAATTATGCAAATATATCTGATAAAAGATATCCGCGTTGTCAACGAAGGCAGGATACAGGCGATGGATGTGCTGATCAAAAATGGCAGGATTGAAAAACTTGCGCCAACAATCGATAATGCCTTACCTGGTACGCAGTCTGCCGGCAACCTGGTCGAAATTAACGGGGCAGGCAAGTATCTTTTACCAGGTGCAATTGACGACCAGGTTCATTTCAGAGAACCGGGCCTTACGCATAAAGCAACCATATACACCGAAGCAAAAGCTGCTATTGCGGGTGGCGTTACCAGTTTTATGGAAATGCCCAATACCATTCCACCGGCATTCACCTTACCATTATTGGAAGAAAAATATAATATCGCATCTCAAACTTCGCTGGCCAATTATTCTTTTTATATCGGCACTTCCAATGAAAATGCCGATGAAGCCTTAAGAGCAAACGAAAGAAAAAAAGAAATCTGCGGCATCAAGATATTCATGGGTTCATCTACAGGCAACCTGCTAGTCGATAACCCACTCACACTGGAAAAGGTTTTTGGCGAAAG
>JAEYOL010000129.1 GCA_023411775.1 Bacteroidota bacterium
TGAGCTGGCCAGGTTATAGGTGTCGAAGAATTGATAGATTGCTTTTTGTGGATTTTCTACTGATTCCCTGGAGAGGTACCAAAGTTCTTCGGCGGATGGCCTGTTTACGAATTGAGAGTACAACATAATGTTTCAGTTAATATTTTTTGTAATGTTGAGGCAGGGCTTAATCCATACCCGATAATATTTCGTGCACCAGCTTTACTTTTTCCATAAGCAATACCAGGTCTTCTGTGCTGATCTTATAGTCTGGTTGATATCGTGCTTCTATATAAGCTTTTTGTAAAAGGTTGAAAAGCCGCTTTTCCTGGTCGGTATTTTGCGGGAAAATATCCCTGAGAGAATAGGAAATGAGACTTCCATAGCGTATCAGCCTGTCAAGACTATGGGTGTTTCCATGATAGCCGGTACCGGTTTTTATAATCGTACGCAATGCCTGCTCTGCCGACTGATGCAACATAAAGGCCGCCAACTCATTTTGCTTTCGCGTACTGAATAGTTCTGATCCTGCCAGAAACTCTCGCGCTTTTGCCAGCCCTGCGGCGTGTTGGTTTTCCCTATTAGCAGCGTTGGCATCGACCCTGCCAGTAGCAAATGACCCGCCCAGGTTATCCGGGTCATAGATACATGAAGCCGATTCCCATACGGCAACGGCAAATCGATGGCCCGTTTCCAGCCATTGTTTGAATGTAGCAGTCTCCAGGACGATGACCGTAACCGGGATAACCCGTTTACATCTGGTTTCTATTTTGTCCTGCCATTCGTGTAGTTCCCGGTTGGAGGGGTCATTGATAAGCACCAGTAGAAAGCAATCTGACAGATACCGCGAAGAGGGGGCGGTATCGAGAAATATACTTTCACTTCTTCTCCGGTGCAATGAAGCTCCCAGCAGGAATATCATGTCGGGCCCGGCTGCATTTACAATAATATCAACCAGTACCTGCTGCAATGAAGAAAAAGCGTCACGAAAAAGATGGTATATGGTAAAAGGCCTCATGACGCATTCTTTTTTGATAGTTTACGCCTGGGTTTTTTAAACCAGTTCTTAAACCAGTAAGCATGGTGCTTCTCGCGCCAGTCGGTGTACAGGTCAAGTATTTTACCCTTGCCATCTTTTGGGAACAAAGAGCCCAGGGCATCCATTTCGGCAAATATTTTCCGGATATCGTCCTCACTGTAATGATGCTGGCCATAGCCGTGCGCAATGAAATAGTTTACCAGGTGCTCTTTTGCCCGGTCTCTTCCCTCTCTTTTCCAGCTTCCACAGGCAAGATTGTCCATGAAATCAAGTACTACCTCCCGGGGGGTAATATCCATTAGCTTACACAACAGGAGAAATTGCTGGGGGAGGATGAAATTAAAGTTTGCATAGCGGTCATAGTCTCCGGTTTGCCATTTTAATGCCGGCCGGGGCTTTCGAGGTTCCTTTTTTCCGGTTGAAGCTTTTTTCATGAGAAAGTATTTAGAGTGATGAATGCGTAATAACGACTTGCCGGCGACAAAAGAAATTGACTCGTTTTCTTCGGCTTTCGCCATTTACGCTTCAACTTCAGAAGGGCTGCTTTACTGCCGTTTATGGAAACTTAAAAGATCGTGGTCGAAAATTGAGATTTGAGATCGTGCTTTGCGGGTAGGACTTTCACAAATGCCGGGTTTGATGGTTACCACCAATGAGCCTGCATTGAAAGCCTGTTGTTTTAATTACTATAATGCAGAGTTAACTTACGGGGATTTAATGGATCATAGCTGTTGCGGGATCTCTGCATTTCCTTTTGATTCGAATTTGTAAATTACTTTCCTTTATGATTTATTTCCACAAATATGAATCGTCTTTTTGATAAAATCAAATTTTAGGTATCTATTTTCAGATATATTTATACACTTTTTATGAACTATTTTGCCGCCAATCTTGCCTTTTGCAGAAAAGCTTTTGATGTATCCCAAACCCAGTTATCCTCAGTGATAGGAAGAGGCCAGTCGACAATTGCAGGTTGGGAGAATGGCGTTTCAGAGCCTAATGTAGAAGCCCTTATGAAGATCAGCGGTTTTTTCGCTATTTCGGTTGATGACCTGATCAAGGTGGATTTTTCGGAGCTGGATCAGCGCGCATTTAAAGGGTTGGTGAAAGATGACACAAAGCTAAAGGTGCTGGAAGACAGGATGGCCAATAAAAAAGCCAGGAACAGGAGGCAAAAGCCGCCGATACCATACCCATTCGACAACGTGGTTACCACCGTGGATGAGTCTGACCCGATGCTGTCACGCTCCACAATGAAAATATTAAAAGTAATTAACGGGAAGATCGATGAGTTGCTAAGTCTTACAAAAAGGCAGGGCTCCAAAACAGCAAAAAAATAAGCCGCGGGTTTTCCAGGAAACGCACGATATTCTCCGGCGCTATCAGGGAAAAGGAAACTGTGAAATATTGCGCATCCTGCCTGATTGCTGGTTTGGGCTGCGGCAGCAGTTGATCCTGGCGGAAGTACTTCTTAACCCAAGTCGGTTTATCGCATGGTTTGCTACCTTTCAGGCAGGTTGCGGCGGGCGACTAATTGCTGATCTCTATGTTCAATTGAATGAGGTGCGGATACGCACCGAGTATCAGGTTGTGTTTTACAGAAGTCTTCACGCTACGAAGGAGCTATCAAGGGGATCTTTACAGAAAAAAAATCATCACCCTTTTCGACGACGGGTAAACCGTAGCCGAGTAACTGATACCGGCCACTGATGCTTCGCAACCCGATGCCTGTGGACTCATGCCGTTGCTCCCTGATTGAAAGATTATTGCGGATAGTTAACTGATCTTTCCCTTTATTGAAAAGTTCTACATTGAGCGGGTAGTCTTTATGCAGTTGGTTATGTTTAACAGCATTCTCTACCAGTAGTTGCAGCGTGAGTGGCGGTAACAGGTATGTCTCAGCCGAAGGATCAATATTGAGCTTTAAAGAAATCGCCGTTCCGTACCGCGTTTGTAGTAGATGGTAATAAGACTTTAAAAAATTCAATTCTTCCCCAAGCGTGGTTAGCTCGGTTTCATTGTTTCTTAGCAGGTAACGAAACACCCGGGTGAGTTCATCCAGGAAGGCTTCTGCCTGTGCCGGGTTCTCACTGATCAGCGAGGAGAGTGAGTTGAGGTTGTTGAAAAGAAAATGGGGATTGATGATACCTTTTAGTTGCTGAAGCTCGGCCTGGAGCTTTTCTTTTTCGAGGCGGTCTCTTTCTTTTTCCGTATGACTCGATTTTGAGAAATGATAGGCCAGTTCAAATATTCCATATAAAAGAATAAATACCAGGATACCATAAACAATCGACACACCAGCCAGCCCCGGGTCGACCTGTCCATCTTTGACATGAAAAACGACGACCTCGCTATCGTCGGTAGAACCAGACCATTTAAGTTCTCTCCGTAAAAATTTGTAACTCCAAATGCAAAATGCTATCCAACTAATACCCAGTGGGATATAAACAAGCATCCGTTTTAAATTCCGGAATTTTCCGATGAACCAACGACGGCTTCGGTATGACAGGAACCTGGTGCCTTCGCAGATCAGGATAAGGGTGGCTAAATAAATAAGAGTGCCGATTAGCGAAAATTTTGCCGAACCCAGGTTATTATATAAATGTAGACTGAATGGGACGAAGATGATAATAAGACGTACCCATTTATCATTAACTTTTATCACGCGGCTTGTTTGCCGCTAAACTACAAGTTTTGCCAGCATTTTATACAGCCGGATCAGTATAAACAAGAATGAAATATTTTCTTTATGCAGAACTATCGGTAATAGCGATCATTCCAGCGAAGTTCATTTTTAAATTGCCTGAGCTCTGTGTTTTTATCGATCGCCAAAAACTCAATCCCTGCCATTTCAGAAAAATCCTCCAGGCATTCGCTGCCCAGGTTTTGGCTATAGCAGGTATGATGCGCGCCACCGGCAAGTATCCACGCGGCGCAACCGGTTTGCATATCAGGTAATGGTTTCCACAAAACCCTTGCTACTGGCAACTTTGGCAGGTCATTCGTTGGTTTTACCGCTTCCACTTCATTTACGAGCAGCCGGAAGCGATTGCCCATATCAATCAATGACGCGTTGAGCGCTGATCCGCCTGCAACATTAAATACAAGTCTCACGGGATCAGCTTTGCCGCCGATACCCAGTGGATGTATTTCGCAGGATGGTTTGTCCGCAGCGATGCTTTCACAGATCTCAAGCATGTGCGCGCCCAATACCATCTCATTGCCCTGTTCAAAATGATAGGTATAATCTTCCATGAATGAATTGCCGCCATTTAGCCCGGTTGCCATAAACTTCATGGCACGCACCAGCGCTGAGGTTTTCCAGTCACCTTCCGCCGCAAACCCAAAACCATCTTTCATGATCCTTTGCACAGCGAGTCCAGGAAGTTGCACCATGCCGTGCAGGTCTTCAAATGTATCAGTGAATCCTTTATAATTTCCCTGCTTCAAAAACTGGCGCAGGCCCAGCTCGATCTTCGCAGCTTCACGAAGCGAAGAATGTTGTGCGCCGTCTTTTTTTAATGTCGCGGCGAGTTGATATGAATTTCCATATTCATCACATAGCTCGGTAACCGCTTTGTCGCTAACCTCGTTGATCATATTAACCAGGTCACCAATTCCATGTGTATTGACCGAATAGCCGAATTTGATTTCTGCCTCAACTTTATCACCATCGGTAACGGCTACAAAACGCATATTATCCCCAAACCTTACAAAACGGGCTCCCTGCCAGTCATGCCAGCCAGCCGCGGCGCGGCACCAGGCATCGATACGAGCCAACACATTAGTATCCTTCCAATGTCCCACCACCACTTTTCTTTTTACCTGCAGCCGGCTCATGATAAATCCCGCTTCCCTGTCGCCATGCGCACTCTGATTCAGGTTCATGAAGTCCATGTCAATACTATCCCAGGGAATATCCCGGTTGTACTGGGTATGTAAGTGCAAAAGTGGTTTTTGCAAAACCTTCAGGCCGTTGATCCACATTTTGGCGGGAGAAAAAGTGTGCATCCAGGTAATGATGCCGATACATTGATGATCCGCATTGGCAGCTATGCAAATATTATAAACCTCTTCGGTTGATTTAACGACTGGTTTAAAGACGATATTGACCGGCACCCCTTCAGATGCATCCAGGAAAGCGGCGATCTCCTGCGAATGAGCAGCAACCTGATTTAAAGTTTCTTCGCCGTATAAATGCTGGCTGCCGGTTACAAACCAAACCTCCAGGCCCTTAAAATTTTTCATGATAATGTTTGCTGAAGTTTCGTCTACCTAACTGAGAATTTGTAGATCGTTGTTTGCTTATAGGTTTCTCCCGGTTCTAAAATGGTGTCGGGGAATCCTTTCTGGTTGGGACTATCAGGATAATGCTGGGTCTCCAGGCATAAACCTGCGTGTTTGATATATCGCTGGCCACCCTTGGTTCCGCTGAGTGTGCCATCGAGGAAATTACCTGAATAGAACTGCATGCCTGGTTCGGTGGTAAACACTTCCATCAGGCGGCCGGAGCCGGGATCATAGAGCGAAGCCACTTTTTCGAGTTGGTTCTCTTTTTTATTTAGCACCCAGTTATGATCATAACCTCCTTTAACCTGGCCGATATCACGACCGATCGGTTTTTCATTGTTGAAATCCATCGCGGCATTATTTGTTACCGCTGTATTTCCCGTTGGTATCAACACATCGTTTACTGCAGTAAACTCATTTGCATTGATCCATAAATGATGATTTGAGATGGTAGAATCACGGCCGGCGGATAAATTAAAATAGGCATGGTTGGTAAGGTTCACCGGGGTGGGTTTATCTGTGGTGGCCGTATAATCTATTTGCAGGGCATTGTCACTGGTCAGCGTGTAGAGAACCTCTACATCCAATTGGCCCGGGTAACCTTCCTCGCCATCTTTGCTTTGGTAGGTCAGTTTTAAACTGCTGTCTCCCGGGAGTTTTTCAATTTTCCAGTTCACTTTATCAAATCCTTTCACTCCGCCATGAAGGCTATTCCCATTATTGTTGGCGGCAAGAGTATAAGTTTTGCCATTCAGGGTAAACTTGGCATTAGCGATTCGGTTCGCATAGCGGCCTACAAGCGAACCGATATAAGGATTATTGTTTTGCAAATAGCCATCAAGCGATTCAAAGCCCAACACCACATCACCCGGCTGACCATCTTTACCGGGTGCGACCAATTTGGTAATAGCGCCACCATAATTAATGATGGAGACCTGTACTCCATTCCCATTACTGATCGTATATTCAGTGACGGGTGCTCCTTCGTAGCTGCCGAAGGATTTTTCGGTGATAGTTGACTTGTTTGATGTGGTTTCCACGTTCTTATCACTGGCAGTTTGCTCGTTGTTGCAGGAAGCCAGGAACATTAAAGTAACTAAAAAAAATGTGTTTGTTATTTTCATATAGTAATTTAAGTTTTTATCAAACCTGTCCATAATAGGAATCAGGTCCGTGTTTACGTTCAAAATGTTTTTGGATGAGTGAAGGTTTCAGCGTTAAGGCACCGGGGTTTAGTTGTTGTGTAAGCAACGCCATTTTAGCAATGTTTTCTAAAATCAGACTATTATATACCGCTTTGGCTGCAGTATGTCCCCAGGTGAATGGCGCATGACTGCCTACCAAAATCATCTCCATCTCTTCATAACTGAGCCCTCTTTCCGCCATGCAGTTGATGATCTGGAAACCGGTTTCATATTCATAATCGCCTTTTATCATTTCATCTCTCATGGGCGGCGCGCAGGGTATTGGTGAAGTGCTATGATCAGCATGTGTTGTACCAAAAACCGGGATATCTTTCAGTGCCTGTGCCCAGGCGGTTGCGTAAGTGGAATGGGTATGACAAATGCCAGTAATGTTTTTCCAGCGGCTGTATAAAACAGCGTGTGTTTTTGTATCCGATGAAGGCCTGAGATTGCCATCAATAACATGACCATTAAAGTCAACGATCACCATCTTTCCAGGAGTCAGCTCCTGGTAAGGAACGCCACTGGGTTTGATAGCAAAGACACCCATCTCGCGGTCGGCGGCGCTTACGTTTCCAAAAGTGGCAACGACCAGATCGAGTTTTGGTAGTTCCATATTGGCGAGATATGCCTGTTCCCGGATCTGCCTGTACTTCGCGTTTGCTGATTTTGTATTTGAAGATATTCCGGAGTTATTATTGTTTTCGACAAACTGGCCAAGCTTTCGGTATTGCTCATACCGCGCCTGATAATAACCGGCGTTTTCTTTTGTGGGTTGGTATTCTTTATCAAATCCCTGGCCCATGGCCTGCATGGCATCTTCTACCTTGCTATAAATACCTGCCGCTGTTGCAGCAAACATGGCGGCACCCATGGCACAGGTCTGCTCACTACTATGAATACGAATGGGCATGTTCATTACATCCGCCATTACCTGCATCACATAAGGAGATTTCCTGGCTACACCGCCAAGACCGATCAACCCTTTTACCGGTACACCCTGATCAACGAATCTTTCAGCGATAGTTTTAGCACCGAAACAGGTAGCTTCCACCAGGGCTTTAAAAATACGCGGTGCCGTACTGCCAAGGTTTAAGTTAGTCAGCGCAGCTTTTAAAAGATGGTTGGCATCCGGGGTTCTGCGTCCATTCAGCCAGTCAACAGCGAGCTCATCGTTTTCCCGGTGAGGAATCCTGGCGGCCTCATCAGAAAGTTGTTGCAGCGAAGGTTCCTTCACCAGGTTTTTAAACCAGGCAAATACATCCCCGAATGCACTCTGTCCGGCTTCCATTCCTACCATGCCAGGTATGATAGATCCATTTACCTGGCCGCAAATGCCATTTACGAGTAAATTATCGATTTCTTCCGCCGGGGCAACCAGCATATCGCAGGTTGATGTACCCATGACCTTGCTTAAAAAATAAGGTTCTATCTGTCCGCCTACGGCACCCATATGTGCGTCGAACGCACCCACGCCTACAATTACATCGGTTGATAGTCCAAGCTTTTCTGCCCAATCACCACTCAGCCTGCCGGCAGGTTTGTCGGCGGTATAGGTTTCTGTACACAGTCGGGTGGTGAAGCCAGCCAGTCGTTTGTCGAGTGCACTAAAGAATTCATCCGGTGGGAAACCATTCCATTCGCCAGACCACAGCGCTTTATGGCCCGCTGCGCAGACACTTCTTTTCATTTGATGCCCATCGCTGCCACCGGTAAGTAAAAAAGGAATCCAGTCGCAATGTTCTACAAAGGAATAACAGGCTTGTTTTACACTGTCATCCTCTCGCAACAAATGCAGGAGCTTTGCCCAAAACCATTCGGAAGAATAAATTCCGCCGACAAAACGGAGATAGTTGGTTGAAAATTTTTTCGCATTTTCATTGATCTCGGCTGCCTCAGTTGTGGCGGTATGATCCTTCCACAACACGAACATGGCATTCGGATTATTTTCAAACTCCGGCAGCAGGGCAAGTGGCTGCCCTGTTTTATCTACGGCAACTGGGGTTGATCCGGTAGTATCTATAGAAATGGCTTTTACCTGTGCCGCGATCTTTGGCCCGGCTTTCTGGACACATTCGCGGATAGTCGTCTCAAGCCCTTCCATGTAATCAAGGGGATGCTGCCTGAATTGTTGCGACGGGGCATCACAATAGAGTCCTTTTTGCCAACGAGGGTAGTAAAAAACAGAGGAATTTATTTCTTCACCATTCTCTGCATTTACCAGCACAGATCTAACTGAATCCGTACCGTAATCGACACCAATAACATAACGGTCGTTCATGATTAATGTTAAAATAACACTTATAAACTGAAACAAAAAAAAATTCTGATTGCCGTCTGTCAAATAATCATAAATGCGGAACTTGCTTACTGGCTAAACATTGCCAGTGAAAAATTTAGCAGGAAGAAAACTCATAAAAGCCTGAACGGTTCGTGTGTATTTACGTTTATCCAGTCTGTAGTAATAAGCGCCGCGTTTTGAACTTTGTTTTTCTTTGTCCTTTTGTTTGATCAGGAGTTTAGCATTAGACAACTTGCGGATGAAATTTCTTTTATCAAGATCAATCTGGTACACGGCTTTATAAAGGTTGAGTAGTTGTGGAATCGTGAAACGGTCGGGCAGTAATTCAAAAAGTATGGGATGCAAAGCCGCTTTATACTGTAGTCTTTGGCGTGACCTCTCAGCTAAGATCCTGTGGTCGAAGATCAGCCTGGGCAGCTTTTTTAATGAGAACCACTCGGGGTGGAAATCATCACTCAGTTGCTTTTCATATTCATGGATATCGATCAGTGCAAAGTACACCACGGAGATTGTGCGCTCCAGCGGATCCCGGCGTGGATCGCCAAAAGCATGTACCTGTTCCATATAAACATCTCTCAAACCCGTGAGTTTATGCAATACCCGGGCTGCAGCCTGTTCGAGGCTCTCATTACGCTGCACGAAACCACCCATCAGGCTCCATTTCCCTTTTTCAGGTTCGAAACCACGGTGTATGAGCAATAGTTTCAGTTCCTTTCCATCAAAACCAAAGATGACACAGTCAACCGCGACCGCTAAGCGTTCCGCGGGGTATTTTAAAGCCATAGCATGATTTGTCCCAAAAATAGAGATCATTTTTGGTAATGGTTATTAGGGATGGACAAAAACGAAACCATCGGTATTGTTTAGAGAAAAGGCATGTGCAGGTGTTGAGAGGGGGGAGGCGCTAAAAATGCCAGGCGATAGTCAGTATCTTTACGGAACTGTCGTTGGAACAATAGGTATTGCCTGTAGTGTGGAAATTATTGCTCAATTGTGATTAAAGCCGGCGCTATACTATTCTAAGCATCAACAAATATTCCGGATTTCATTATATTCTATTTAATGGCAAAAGATTTGAATAATGCATAGCGATCGTATGAATGCTTGTATTAAAAAATTACTCTATTGCCTGATCGGCATTATATCGCTCCATTGCGGATCTACTGATCGTACGGCAGGGATGAAATTTGAAAGTCCCGATGGTTTTAATATGGGGAAGGCGGTACAGTTAAAGCTGCCACTGGAACTGGATGAGATTTCAGGCGTTGCCTATTATCCTCCCGACAGCTCCATATTTGCCATCAATGACGAAAAAGGATGGCTTTATAAAATTAGTAATGGAAGACGTATCAAGCACTGGCCATTTTCAAAAGGTGCCGATTTTGAAGACCTTGTTTTGCGAGACAGCATATTTTATGTATTGGAGAGTACGGGTAATATTCTAAGACTCTCATTTGATACAACAAAAAACCGAGCGTCATCTATTGGTGTGCAAAAATATGTTTTCGACCAGGGATCTGGTGAGGACGAATTTGAGATACTATATTGGGATTCTACCCGCCACAAACTGATACTGATCTGTAAGGATTGTGATGCGGACAAAAAACATTCGCTTTCCACTTTCGCTTTTGATCCTACCACGGGTAAATATGAAACTTCGCCCTTTAAGATAGATGTAACTCAGATAGCGAAGTCACTTGGAGAAGAAAAAATGAAGTTTAAACCTTCGGCGGCCTCCATCAATCCAAAAGACGGCATGCTTTATATCATTTCCTCTATCAATAAAGTATTAGTGGTAATGGATGTAAACGGCAAGCTGAAAAAAGCTTACCGTATAGATCCGGCAATTTTTAAACAGCCGGAAGGGATCACGTTTGCACCTTCCGGGGGCATGATCATTTCAAATGAGGCGGCTGATGTTGGTGTGGCTGACATTTTATTCTTTTCATATCATAAACGATAATCATGCGCGGGGTAGTTCTGATGATCTTTTTAATGGGCCTCTGTTATCTGCTCCCGGCGCAATCCGATTCGGTGAAAACAAGAGTGATATTGGTAGGTGATGCCGGGGCTCTTTATCCCGACAAGCCCTCGGTGCTAAGCGCCATCCGCAACAATATAAAGCTGGATAAAAACACCGTCGTTGTATATCTCGGCGACAATCTCTACGATGCAGGCCTTCCTCACGAAACATATTCCCGCTATTCAGATATAAAAGCTGCCCTGGATTCACAGATCAACCTGTTGAAAGGCACCGCTGCAAAAGGCTATATGATCCCGGGTAACCATGACTGGGAAAATGGCGGGGTGCGTGGGCTTGAAACCGTCATTCGGCAACAGAATTATGTTGATCGTTATGGGGAAGGAAGCATAGAGTTTTTTCCTAAAACGGGTTGCCCCGGCCCGGTAGAAATAGAGATCGGTGACGATGTGGTATTAGTGGTGATGGATAGCCAGTGGTGGATACATGCAAACGATAAACCGGGTGTGGAATCAGATTGTGAGTATAAGACAGAAGATGAAGTGATCAATGAACTGGGTGATATTCTCAATAAAAACTATAAAAAGCTTGTACTACTAGCCACGCACCATCCTTTTAAGAGTAACGGTCCGCATGGCGGATATTTTACCTGGAAGCAGCATATTTTCCCTTTCACTGAATTGCGTGAGAATTTATATATCCCATTACCCGTTATCGGCTCCGCATACCCGATTGCACGCAGTGTGTTCGGCACGCCACAGGATATCAAACATCCGTCTTACACTAATATGATCAACCGTGTGATGGAAGCGGTGCAAACACATCCCCATGTGATCATGGTGGCTGGTCATGAGCATGCCTTGCAATTGTTGCGCGACAGCAGCTATAATTATGTAATCAGTGGAAGCGGGTGTAAAACCACGCGGGTCTCTCCCGGCCGGAAGGCTGAGTTTGCAGCACGCGAACTCGGGTTTGCCACGCTGGATATCCTCAAAAATAAAACGGTCAGGGCAAATTTTTTTACCCTTAACGCTAAACCCGATGACTCTTTAAAGCTGGCATACTCCGAGCGGATACTGGACTATTCAAAACTACCCCCGCTGCCGGAAGATACCGTGCAGCCGGTGGCTTATGTATACGAGGATTTTGTAAAAGCGCCGGCCAGCGGACAGTATAATGATGCCGGAAGCCTGAAAAGATTTTTTAATGGCAAAAACTACCGGGAAGAATGGTCAACGCCTGTCAACCTGAAAGTGTTTAATGTGAATAAGGAAAAAGGCGGGTTTACTATTGAGGGAGTAGGTGGCGGTAAGCAAACCAGGTCACTACAATTAAAAGATAAAGACGGTAATGAATGGGCCCTGCGTACCATCGATAAAGATCCTTCGGGGGCCATCCCAGTCAATTTCAGGGAGAGTTTTGCATCGAATATTGTACAGGATCTTATCTCGGCAGCACATCCTTACGCGCCACTCGCCATCCCGGTATTGGCCGATACCACTAATATACTGGTTGCCTCACCCGAGTTTTTTTACGTGCCCGACGATCCATCACTTGGATATTACAGGCCACTTTTTGCCAATAAGATCTGTATGCTTGAAAGAAAAGATCCGGAGGGTCTTGATGGCAAAAGCAGCTATAAACTGTTTAACAGTATGCGCGACGACAACGACAATACTGTTGACCAGGAGGCTGTATTAAAAGCACGTTTACTGGATATGCTGATAGCAGACTGGGATCGCCATTTTGATCAATGGAAATGGATCACGCGTGATACAGGCCAGGGTAAACTGTATGTGCCCATTCCCCGCGATCGCGACCAGGCATTTTTTTATTCAGATGGTTTGATCGTAAAATATATGTCCAGCCGACGCATACCTTTTCTAAAAGGGTTGCGGTATAATATGCCTGATATACATAAGCTGAATATGGTGGCAAAGGATTTTGACCGTCTTTATCTCAACAATCTTGACGAACCCAGCTGGCACAGGGTCGCTTTAGATTTTACAGGTAAGCTCACTGACGCAAAAATAGCGTCTGCCATACGTACGATGCCACCGGAAATTTATGCCATCAGTGGCGATAAGATCGTAGAAAAGCTGGTAAGCCGTAAGAAGATACTGGTGCATGAATCCCTGAAATATTACCGGTTTCTTTCTAAGGAAGTGGATGTGTTGGGAAGCAACGAAAATGAAAAGTTTTCGATTAGTTCCCAAAACGACAGCCTGGCACTTACAGTTTTTTCATATCGCAAGAATGCGGATACAAATTTTGTGATGTATCACCGTGTATTTGACCCGGCTGTCACTAAGGAAATAAGGCTCTATGGATTTAATGGCGAGGATAAGTTTGAAATCGACAGTGGTATGCATTCGAGCATTCGTATCCGGATGATCGGTGGCCGGGGCAACGATTCGTTTTTTATCAACAGCAGACTACGCACATTTGTGTATGACAATACAGCCGACACCAATTTTATAGTATCGAAACGGGGAACAAAAACATATTTCAAGGACGATCCCAATATTAATGAATTTAATATCCGGCATTTCAACTACCCGATAAATCGTTTTCCGCGTGTTATTGTTGGTTTCAACGAAGACGATGGGTTTTTACTGGGCACCGGGCTTTGGATCACGCGATATGGATTCCGAAAGCGACCTTTTGCGAGCGAACATAAACTTTCGGCATTGTTTGCCCTGGCACGTAAGGCCTGGCAGGTAAAATACCATGGCGAGCTAATCAGTGTTTTCGCAGGCACCGACATTGTACTACATGGGCAGATCAATAGTCCGGCACTCAACAATTTCTTTGGTTTTGGGAATGGCACAACGCTCGACGATTCAAAACCTGCCCGCTTTTATCGTACGCGTTACAAGTTTGCAGAAGCTGATATCATGTTGCGGAAAAAATACTTTGGCAAACTTAGTTTCCTCGCTGGGCCATCGGTATTTCACTACTGGAACCGGCTTTCCAACAATGAAGATTATATTTTATCCAAGCCTTCCGAAGCAGGCCTGGATTCAGTTTCAGTGTACACGCCAAAAACCTACGCGGGTATCAAGGCCGGCATTGAGCTGGACAATCTGAATAGCGATCTCTTTCCTACCCGTGGTATAAGATGGGTGAATCGATTCACATGGTTACAGCCGCTGGGTAACTCAGGTGAACGGCTGAACAAGATCGAGTCGGATATGACTATCTATGCCAGCCTTAAGATTCCTGCCAGGGTGATCGGCGTCATCAAAGCAGGTGGAGGGCATATCTTCAACGAGGATGTGGACTATTTCCAGGCATTATCGGTGGGACAAAATAACGTGCTGCGGGGTTTCCGGAAGAACCGGTTTACCGGCACCTCGCTTGCTTATGGAAGCCTGGAATTCAGGATCAAATTATTCGACAGCCGGTCCTATATTTTTCCCGGGCAGGTAGGCCTGATCATTTTTAATGATGTTGCCCGAGTCTGGTACCGCGATGATACGGTCAAACGATGGCATTATGCGGCTGGTGGCGGGTTTTATTATAATCCGTTTAATCTGGCGATTCTGTCGGCTACGGTGGGCTGGTCAAAAGAGGACAGGGTGTTTAATTTTTCACTTGGTACGAAGTTTAATATTACCTTTTAGTATGAAAAATACAGAGAAGCAAATTGTAAAACAGGCGGAAGATTATGTAACGGCACTATATGAGTCGTCACCTAATAAGAATTTGCTTTACCATAATATTGAACATACCCAAAATGTAGTGAACAGGGCCAACGAGATCGCTGCTCATTACGAGCTTTCAGAAAGGGATATTACGGTACTTAATATTGCTGCCTGGTTTCATGATACGGGTCATATTTATACCGATCCAATGATGCATGAAGAAAAAAGTGTGGAGATCATGCAGGACTGGATGTCGAACCGGCTGGAATATGCCGAAATGGCGGAAGATATTGCGGAAGTGATCATGTCTACAAAATTCAGTACACAGCCTGCGAATATGATACAACAGATCATCAAAGACGCCGATACTTATCATTTTGGTTTACCGGGTTTCAAAAAGATCGACAAACTGCTCAAAAAAGAAATGGAGCTTAGAAATCTTCAAACCATGCTCCAGGATTGGAAACGAAATACACTAAACCTGCTGGAGTCACACCAGTATTTTACTTCATATTGCAAAAATCTTCTCGATATGGGAAAGAAAGATAATATAGACAGACTACATAAGAAAATGAAGGACCAGGAAAGTATGAATGTGAGTGAAACGATGGTCCCGGACGATGTTGATACAGGAAAGAAGAAAAATGGAGCTGGTGGCCGGAGCTATATTACAAAGGGTATACAAACGATGCTTCGGCTCACTTCGGAAAACCATATGCGGTTGAGTGAAATGGCCGATAATAAGGCCAATATCCTGATCAGCGTTAATGCAATTATCATTTCTGTGATATTATCGGTGCTGATCCGTAAGATAGAAGTGGATACACATCTCGCTATCCCTACCCTGATATTTTTATTTTCTTCTTTGGTTACTATCGTAATTTCTATCCTGGCAACACGACCCAAGATCACGAAGGGCAGCTTTACCCGGGAAGACATATTGAACCGGAGGACCAACCTCCTGTTTTTCGGTAATTTTTTTAATACAGGTCTGGAAGAATATAAATGGGGAATGGCAACCATGATGAAGGACCCCAACTATCTCTATGGTACCCTGGTCGACGATATTTATTACCTGGGCAAGGTGCTGGGAAGAAAATACAAACTGGTGCGGATTGCTTATAGCGTTTTTATGATCGGAATTATCATATCGGCCCTGGCTTTTATATTGGCAATCGCGTTTAACCGGTCTGCGCCCGCCACGGTCATCATGGAAGGTAGCGGGTCGCCGTTTTAATGTGGAAGTCCGGGGGTGAGCACAGTGAAAATTCATTTACTCTCTGTGTCTACCGTGTTTCCTTCTTGTTCTTTGTGTCCTTTTTTAAGTCACGGAGGACACGAAGATTAGCACCAGGCCCACCGAGAAGTTCTAAAGCCTCTTAGCATAGGAAATAAACATTTTGAATGTATCATAATAGAGATATTAGCTGGCTGGGGTTCAATCACCGCGTACTCCAGGAGGCCGCTGACACAACAGTTCCCTTATTGGAAAGAATAAAATTCCTGTCGATATTCTCTAGCAATATGGATGAATTTTTCCGGGTGCGTTACCCGGTGATCGCATTGTATTCGCAACTGAAGAAAAAAACATTAAATAAATCAGTCCAGCCCGTTGACAAACATTTGTCGGAGCGGGTTCAGGCTATGGTCACCCAACAGCAGGAGGAATTCGGACGGATCATTTTCGAACAGGTGCTCCCTGGTCTTGAATCGAATGGTATCTATTTATACTACAGCAAGCCTATTCCCGAAAGGTTTTCATCACAGCTCAGGGAATTATTCTTCTCCCATGTGCTTGCGTTTATACAACCAGTTTTTATCGGTGGAGCTTTTCAAAAGGATTTTTTCCCGGTCAATAACCGGATATACTTTTTTGTATTGTTGAAAAAGGAGGGCCAGGAGGAATTTTCACATGCGGTTGTAAATGTTCCCACCGACAAGATTAAACGGTTTTTTGTACTGGAATCGGATACGGATGATCAACATATTGTATTCCTGGATGATATTATTCGAGATAACCTTTCCTGCATATTTACAGGGTTCGAAGTACATCAGTGTTATAGTTTCAAGATCACCAGAAACGCGGAGCTCTACCTGGATGAGGAGGTGATCGAAAAAGACATACTACATGAGTTGGAAAAGCAACTGGCCAAACGCGACATGGGAAGTCCCACCCGCTTTTTATACGAGAAGGGTATGCCCCTGAGCCTACAGCATTTTTTGGCAAATTCTCTCGGATTGAACCAGGAAGAATTGTATGAAGGCGGCAGGTATCATAATCTCCGGGACCTTGCTAATTTCCCTGTCAAGCGTAAGGAATTAGAATACCCGGCTTTTCCCCAGCTGCGACCCTTAGAGCTTGAGTATTGCGGCGATATTTTTCGGCAAATCGCTTCCAGGGATCTGCTCCTGCATTTTCCTTACGAGAGTTATAACCCGGTGCTTTCTTTTTTCAACCAGGCCGCTATTGACCCGGAAGTGGAAACTATTTCAGTCACATTGTACCGGGTAGCGGCGGATTCGCATATCGTCAACGCACTGATCAGCGCGGCAAAAAATAAAAAACAGGTGCGGGTTTTTGTAGAATTAAAAGCCCGTTTTGATGAAGCGAATAATATTAAGTGGAGCAAGGAGATGATCAAAGCCGGTGTAAAGATCATTTATAGTATCCCGCATATCAAGGTGCATTCGAAGATCGCGCTGGTTACACGCAGAAGCAACAAGTGTGTAAAGGCTTTCGGTTATGTAGGTACAGGAAATTTTAATGAAACAACAGCGCGGTTTTATACTGATCATGCCATTTTCACTGCCAATGAAAAAGTGACAAAGGACCTGCAACGCTTGTTTACGATCCTGGAGAAAGAGAAACGTCCCCAGAAACAGGCGGAAGAAGTGTTTGATTACCTGCTGGTGTCCCAATACAATATGGTACCGGTATTTGAAAAGGAGATCAGGGAGCAAATTCGTAAAGTAAAAAAAGGCGGTAAGGGGATGGTCAAAATAAAGCTCAACAACCTGGAGGATCTGTATATGATCGACCTGCTTTATGAAGCATCGGCAGCAGGCGTGGAAGTGCAATTGCTGGTCAGGAGTGTGTGTAGCATTATACCCGGCAGAAAAGGATTGAGTGAAAACATCAGGGTGCGAAGGATCATTGACCGGTTTCTGGAGCACAGCCGCATATTCATTTTTGGAGACAAAGAGGATAAAAAGATCTATATCGGTTCAGCAGACTGGATGACCAGGAACCTGCAACACAGGATTGAAGTATGTATGCCGGTACAGGAGTCGCAGTTAATGAAAGAACTGTCAGATTATTTTGAAATACAATGGCACGACACCGTGAAAGCCGTCGAGCTTGATGAGGATCTCGCCTATTCGAGAGTTGTGGCTGATTCATCACAGGATACAATTGAACCCGGCCCGCAGGCAAAACTGTATAATTATTTAAAAGACCGCTCATGAACTGGTTCCGGAAAGGCAGGCAGTCCTCTTCTCCTGTATGGAGATACCGGTTACGCAGGATCGTTACCATTGCTGTTTCATGGGCTGTGATCGACCTGTTCCTGTATTTCAAAAATGTGTATACCCGCGACGATATCGATTATCCCTACCTGGAGAATACATTCGAAGCTTACCTGCTTCGGTTTGTGATTGTGTTGCTGGGTGGCCTGCTAATGGCCTGGCTGATGGTGCAGGAATTGAGAATTATATTTCGTAAAAAAGCATTGCTTGCCGGATGGCTACTGAAGGCACTCCTGTTGTTGCTGGTGGCACTGGTGCTTACGGCCATTATTTTCATTTTACATTTCCTGGTTATCAAAAACCTGGGCATACATGAAACAATAAACCAGTTTTGGAACTACTTCTTCTATACCGGCCTGGTTGCGGATAGCCTTTTATATTGGCTCGTAATGCTGCTTTCTGCACAGATCATTGTGGAAATTGACCAGAAGTATTCGCCCGGGGTATTTTGGGAGATACTGACTGGTAAATACCTGCGACCCAGGAATGAGAAGCGCATCATCATGTTTCTCGACCTCAAAGATTCCACGCCTATTGCCGAACAACTGGGCCATGAGAAGTACTTTTTTTTCATTAAGGATTTTATCTATTACGTGTCAAAGGCTGTGTTGGAGAACGGCGGCATGATCTACCAATATGTGGGTGATGAAGTAGTAGTAACCTGGCCTTACAGGAAAAAGAATGTTCTTAAATCCATTAATACGGTGATTGAGTCGCGGAAGGAAATTCAACGCCACTCCGATTATTTCAGGCGCGAATACGCCATAGCTCCAGAGTTCAGGGTCGGGCTGCATGCCGGTGATGTAACGATAGGCGAAGTGGGGGTGATCAAGAAGGATATTGCCATCAGCGGGGAGGCCATGAATATCGCTGCCCGGATCCGCAGTGCATGTAATGAATTGAATCAAAAATTCGTTGTATCTAAGGAGTACTTTGATACCGGCATATTAAAATCCTGGCAGGGTGAGGATTTGGGGGAGGTTTTTTTGAAAGGTGTGGACGAATCGGTACAACTATACGCTTTAAAGATATAGGTATCAAAATTGTATTGTAAGCATAGGGCCCGATGGTATTTAAAATAGCCATTGAGAACGGAGAAAAAATTTATATTGATCCCATATATAGCGGATTAAGCAGGAATAAAAACATTCATCATTCGTCAAATGAAGCAACAGTGTACCGGTCTGATATTTATCGTTTGGGCAATGGCCATGATGCCGTATACGCAGTTGCTTGGGCAAACGACGATCGTCAACGACTCACCACATGTTGCCAATACTTCTGTGGTGGTACCCGGTCGGGAGTTTAAGCGTTCGGGATATCATAATTTTTTCTGGGGCAGACATTACCGCAAAGAGTGGAACACTGCAATCAGGGTGGAGCATCTCTATCTCGACAGTATTTCGGGCGGACTGGTGCCGATTTCGGCGGGTGGTGGACGGCAGACCCGCACCTTGCGACTAAAAGGCGCTGACGAAAAGGAGTACGTGCTTAGGTCGGTAAACAAGGATTTCACTCGCTCAGTACCGGGTACCAGGGGAACTTTTATTGCCCGCATCGCGAAGGACCAAAGTTCCATGTTGCATCCTTTTTCGTCCATTATGGTAACACCCCTGGCCGCGGCGGCCGGAATTTTCTACGCGATTCCTAAAATAGTTTTTGTACCCGCGCAAGCCGCCCTGGATTCATTTAATCGCGAATGGGGCGACCAGCTATATATATTTGAAGAACGTCCGGACGAAGACCAGTCTGACGCCGAAAATTTTGGTAATTCAAAAAATGTGATCGGTTCCGATAAACTCGCGGAAAAGATATATGGGGAGAATGACTATGATGTTGACCAGCTTTCTTATGTACGGGCTCGCCTGTTTGACATGTTTATCGGCGATTGGGGACGGTATATCGACAACTGGAGATGGGCAGAGTTTGACATGGGGAGCCATACCATTTATAAACCCGTACCCCGGGATCGCGACCACGCTTTTTCAAAGATCGATGGTTTTTATCCCAGGTTTGCAGCATCCATACCAGGATGGAAACATTTGCAGGGGTTTGGTCATACACTAAGAAGTATCGGTGGATGGAATATTGCCGGCCGTTCACTTGACCAGAAATTTCTAAACGAGCTTAGCCTGGAGCAATGGTTACAGCAGGCGCGTGAATTGCAAAGCGCACTAAATGATACGGTGATTGAGAATAGTGTCAGGCTGATGCCAGCACAGATGTTTGCCATTTCAGGTACAGAGATCATTGCAAAACTAAAATCAAGACGCGACGATTTGCAGAAATATGCCAGGAACTATTATAAATACCTCGCAAAATCGGTGTCGGTATTAGGTTCTGAAAAAACTGAAAAAATAGAAGTAAATGTCTTACCAGAGCGAAAGGTAAGGGTGGACGTTTTTAAGATCAATAAATCGGGCAATATCATCGACACACCTTATTATTCGCGTGTTTATGATGGCGCTGAGACGAAGGAAATTTTTGTTTATGGACTGGGTCAGCGAGATATTATCTCTTTAAAAGGCGAGAAAAAGAACAGTATCGGCATTCGTATTATTGACCCGGAGGATGAAGACTCCATATACATGATCGGTGACAGGAGGCAGATCAAAAAAATCCGTTTTTTTACCGGGGAAAAATTTGAATACGATACGATACGGGATGAACGTGTGGATTTTTCATTGCTGCCGGTGATCACACCCTCAGCCTACAAGGCTTTCGATTTCGACCCGATGGATCTTTTCCCAAAGACGGGGATAAAGATCAGCGCGGGTGTGGTGTACACGCACCAGCCCTGGCGTAAATCCGAATACATGATCACACATTCATTTCATGTACTGCATGGATTTTTACGCAAGTCGTTAAATGCCGGTTATGTGGGTCGCTTCCGGCGCGGCCTGGGTAAGTGGGATTTTTTAATGAAGGGCAGGGTGGATGACCCCGCGGTGGAGAATTATTTTGGAACTGGTAATCGTACAGAGTTTGTGCATAAAAAGGAACCCAATTACTACCGGACATTCAGCCAGCGGATCTACGGTGGGGTCGGCATTGAAAGAAAATTTGAAAAATTACATCATGCTGAAATATCGCTGATATACCAGGCTGTTAAGTACAGGAGGAAGGGTGGCCACTATCTTGCTAATGGCATAAATATAGATCCTTCCGTCTTCAACCGGAAGCAGTTTGCCGGAATGGAAGTAGGGTATCGCTATGATCATACAAACGGTTCAATTTGCCCATCCAGGGGATTTACTTTCCATTTTGGAGGGGGATTTTTGAAGAATTTGGCTGACACAGGTTCAGTCTTTGCGAAGATGAACGCCATCGCAGGCTTATACCTGCCTCTTAGCCGGTCGTTCATATTTGCTGTGAGAGCGGGCGGGGCCACTTTATTTGGCAATCCCGATTTCTATCACCTGAATCGCCTCGGTGGTAATGTGGAATTAAGAGGATATGAGCGGGAGCGGTTTTATGGAAAAAGTATTTTTTATACCAATACAGAGCTGAGGTGGATAACCAATACAAAAAATTATTTTTTCAATGGCAGGATCGGGCTGATTGGATTCTATGATATTGGCCGGGTTTGGATGCCGGATGAAAAATCTTCCCGCTGGCATGATGGTTACGGGATGGGTCTTGCTATACTTCCTTTCAACAAGATCACCCTTATGGCGATGTATGGCTTATCAGATGAGGGCGACAATTTATTCTTCCGGGCGGAACTATTCTTCTAATCCAGGCATCACTGGCAAAGCCCGCCAGTTAGTTTCTGGAATACAGACTGTTTAGAGTTATACTGATTTTTCATAGTAGAATTCATTTCCAGTTTTGGTAACGGCTTGGTAAAATCCTTATCTTCAAAACGCAGATGCTATAAATTCGCTTTATGCCGGTTACCAAGAAGTTTTTGCTGCCCATCATACTGGTCACTTCGCTGTTTTTTCTCTGGGGATTTGCGTATGGACTGCTGGATGTGCTGAACAAACATTTCCAGGAAACACTGGATATTACGAAAGGGCGTTCAATGTGGCTACAGGCCGCCTATTTCGGAGCCTATTTTCTAATTGCGTTGCCAGCCGGACTATTTATGCAAAGTCGCGGCTATAAGAAAGGGATCATTTTTGGCCTCCTGCTTTATGCGGTAGGAGCTTTATTATTTTATCCATCAGCACAAAATGCGAGTTTTAGTTTTTTCCTGTTAGCCCTGTTTATACTGGCAAGCGGACTTACCTTTCTCGAAACGGCCGCCAATCCTTATATCACGGTATTGGGGAGGCCCGAAACATCTGAATTCCGGCTCAATCTTTCACAAAGTTTCAATGGGGTAGGTGCATTTTTGGGTCCGCTTGTGGGAGGCTTATTATTTTTTGGCGACGAATCTTCAACCGGCACAGCCGGACTTGAATCTGTACAATGGGTTTATATCGCCATCGCGGTAGTGGTATTGGTAGTGGCTGCTTTTTTTCTACGCACACCGATGCCGGAAATAATTGAGGAACAGGCAAACTTTAATACTGAACAAACTGGCAGGGGGCTTCTTCAACAGAGTCATTTTATCTGGGCCGTTGTGACCCAGTTTTTTTATGTGGCCGCTCAGGTCGGCATTGCTGCATTGTTTATCAATTATTGTACGGAAAAAGGATTGGGTATCTCCAATGAGAAAGCATCCTATCTCCTGTCAGGCAGCCTTTTGCTGTTTACAATCGGCAGGTTTGCCGGTACGGCGCTTATGAAATGGATCGCGCCACATAGACTGTTGGCGATATACGCCTTCATCAACATCATGCTTTCAGCTGGCGTGATCTGGTTGCAGGGAATGATCTCGATTTACACCCTGATGGCGATTTTCTTTTTTGAATCGATCATGTTTCCCACCATTTTTGCATTGGGTGTAAAAAACCTGGGCGGCGCCACGAAAAAAGGTTCTTCCTTTATCATCATGTCGATTGTGGGCGGAGCCCTGGTGCCACTGGCTATGGGGGCATTGGCGGAAAGATATTCCACTCCATTTTCATATATCGTACCGCTGGTTTGCTTTTTGATCGTTTTTGCTTTCGCGGTATATGGCTATAAGGTGAAGCAACCCGGGGTTAAACAGGTAAATGCAATACCATGAAACGTTATTGTCTGGCGCTTGATCTGGTCGACAACGAAGAAATGATCAGGGAGTATGAAGCTTATCACAGGCAGGTATGGCCCGAGGTAAAGGAAAGTATTGTAAGGTCAGGTATTGGGGAAATGGAAATTTATCGATTTGCCAACCGGCTTTTTATGATCATGGATGTATCGGACGAGTTCAGCTTTTCACAAAAGAAGGAGGCAGATGCAGAAAACCCCAAAGTACAGGAATGGGAAAAGCTGATGTGGAAATACCAGCAGGCAATTCCCGGTGCAAAACAGGGTGAGAAATGGGTATTGATGGATAAAATATTTTCATTGAAGTAATATGTTTTCGTTAACGGGTAAAATAGCAATTGTAACAGGAGGCGGCAGCGGAATCGGGCGGGCGATCGCCACGCGTTTTGCGCAGCAGGGCGCTCATGTGCACATTCTCGAATTTGATGAAGCTGCTGCCAGGAGTGTGGTAGAAGAGATCACCCGGGGATCAGGGCAGGCTTCTTTTTTCAACTGCGATGTTAGCGATCAACAACAGGTAAAAAATATTGTAAATGAAATTTTTGATAAACAAAAAGCCATCGATGTTCTCGTCAATAATGCGGGAATAGCACATGTAGGAAATGCGGAAAGTACAAACGAAGAGGACTTTATGCGACTTTTTAATGTGAATGTTAAGGGTGTGTATAATCTGTTGCACACCGTTTTACCTTTTATGAAAGCAAAAGGCGGGGTGATACTCAACATGGCGTCGGTGGCTTCGGCTGTGGGTATTCCCGACCGTTTTGCCTATACCATGACTAAAGGCGCAGTGGTGGGAATGACACTTTCAACGGCAAAAGATTATATCAAACATAATATCCGTTGCAATTGTATTTCACCCGCGCGGGTTCATACACCATTCGTAGACGGATTTCTCAGTAAGAACTACCCGGGACGTGAAAAGGAAATGTTTGATAAATTATCCGCTACGCAGCCGATCGGGCGAATGGCAAAACCAGAGGAAATTGCAAACCTGGCCTTATACCTGTGTAGTGACGAAGCGGCATTTGTTACGGGTTGTGATTATCCGATCGATGGAGGATTCGTTAAATTGAATAACTAAATGATCAGCGGGCGGTTGAAATCCAGATATGAAGTAATTTTTCGTCCCGCAAAATATTTATAAGTATGAAATTAATTCGGTATGGTGAGCCGGGAAGGGAAAGACCCGGCGTGTGCATCGGCGACGATTGTTACGATGTGTCAGGTTTTATCCAGGACTATGACGAGAATTTTTTTAATTATGGAGGCATCCAGCACCTTGCCTGGATGTTGGAGCAAAACAAGACAATATTGCGTAAGGTGCCCGATGGTTCAAGACTTGGTGCACCCATAGCAAGGCCATCCAAGATCGTCTGCATTGGACTGAACTATGCTGACCATGCAAAAGAAACAGGGGCAACCCTCCCGCCGGAGCCCGTGATCTTTAT
Source organism: Bacteroidota bacterium (assembly GCA_023411775.1). GTDB lineage: Bacteria > Bacteroidota > Bacteroidia > Chitinophagales > Chitinophagaceae > Terrimonas_B. The sequence goes on from JAEYOL010000129.1 coordinate 24,538, forward strand.
GAAGTCAACAACAGCGATGACCGGTCCATTCGATAATATCATAATACCAAAGGATTCTGTAAAAACCGACTGGGAGGTAGAACTGGCCGTGATCATTAGTAAAAGAGCCAGCTATGTTAATGAACAGGATGCCCTGGATTTTGTAGCAGGTTATTGCCTGCACAATGATATCAGCGAACGCGAATTCCAGCTTGAAAGAAACGGTACCTGGGATAAGGGTAAGGGTTGCGATACATTTGCACCATTGGGACCCTGGCTTGTAACAAAAGACGAGATCCCCGATGTAGATAATCTTCGGCTTTGGTTAAAGGTGAATGACCAGATGATGCAGGACGGTACTACAGCGAATCTAATTTTTAAAATACCATTCCTGGTTTCATATGTGAGCAGGTTTATGACTTTGTTACCAGGTGATGTGATCTCCACCGGTACGCCTGCCGGTGTGGGATTGGGTTTCAATCCGCCAGTTTATCTTAAACCCGGCGATGTGGTGGAACTGGGGATCGACGGTCTGGGTGTATCAAGACAAACCTGCGTAGCTTATTCGCCACCCAACAGCTAAATTCGTTTTGCTGACACAATTTTTTACTATGTCCAACCGCTTACTATATAATCCCGCCTTGGATGAGCAGGATGGTGAACACCCTGACAGCCCGGAGTCATTTGATGGCATTATTGACTCCCATGTACATTTTTGGAAATATGACAAAAAAAGGGATGGTTGGATTACTAGTAAGATGAAAGTGTTGCAGGAAGATTATCTTCCTCCCACGCTGGCGGGTACATTAAAACGGAACGGGGTGGAAGGATGTGTTGCCATCCAGGTCGATCAATCGGAGCTGGAAACGCATTTCCTGGTGGAGCTGTCAAAAACATTTCCGATCATTAAGGGAGTAGTGGGTTGGGTCGACTTACGCAATGAAAACATAGCTGAAAGATTACAATATTTTTCGCAGTACCCGATTATCAAGGGTTGGCGGCATATTGTGCAATCAGAGCCCGATGATTTTTTACTGGATCCCGCTTTTCAAAAAGGGGTCAGTTTATTATCAACCTATAGTTATACCTACGATATTCTTATCTACCCGCGGCAACTTGGAAATGCCCTTAAATTTATAAGCAGTTTTCCAGAGCAGAAACTGGTAATAGATCATTGTGCCAAACCGAATATCGCCGACAAAGAATTCGATCAATGGGCATCATTGATAAAGCAAATAGCTCAGCATCCTAATGTTTATTGCAAACTATCGGGGTTATTCACCGAAGCCAAATGGAAACATTGGAGTCCTGGTGAATTTTATCCTTATCTCGATACCGTTTTTGAATCGTTTGGTACCGACAGGCTTTTATTCGGCAGCGACTGGCCGGTAATGCTCTTATCTGGTATGTATGTGCAATGGAAAAGTATGCTGGAGAAATACATGGAAGATTTCGAAATAAAGGAAAAGAAGAAAGTATTCGGACAAAACGCCACGCATTTTTATAATCTATAACCATGGACCTGCAATTAAAAGACAAGATCATGCTCGTGACCGGTGGGGCGAAGGGGATTGGGCTGGGTATTGCGAAAACACTGGCGGCTGAAGGCGCACAGGTTATTATCATCGGAAGGAATGAGGACGATAATATTTCTGCAGTTTCGGAAATTGAAAAGACCGGCGGAAAAGCAACTCAACTCGTTGCAGAGTTGTCGATACCCCAACAATGCGGCCAGGCAGTGGAGGCAGCCGTGAAGCAGTTTGGAAGGATCGATGGCCTGGTCAATAATGCGGGTGTGAATGATGGTGTTGGTCTTGAGAATGGTGACTATACCAGTTTTATAAAAAGCCTGCATAACAACCTGGTCCATTATTATATGATGGCGCATTTTGCATTGCCTGAATTAAAAAAATCAAAAGGCGCGATTGTAAATATTTCATCCAAGACCGCGGAAACAGGCCAGGGGGGCACCTCTGCTTACGCGGCATCGAATGGCGGCCGTAATGCGCTTACACGGGAATGGGCGGTGGAGTTGCTTAAATATGGCATTAGGGTGAATGCGGTTGTAGTGGCAGAATGTTTTACACCCCTGTATGAAAAATGGATACGTACGTTGCCCAACCCACAGGAAAAGCTGGAAGAGATCACATCCAGGATTCCGCTGGGGAAAAGAATGACCACAACCGCTGAGATCGCAAGTATGGTAGCATTTCTATTGAGTGAACAGTCGAGTCATACCACGGGGCAGATCATACATGTGGATGGCGGGTATGTTCATTTGGACAGAGCACTTTAAATAGGCAGGATATCGTTTACTAAGTTGTAAAGCTATCTATGAAAACTACCGCGTCAAAGCGGCAAAATAAATCTTATGAAGCAAAGAGTTTTAAAAATTCATCCTAAGGATAATGTGCTGGTAGCGTTGCAAAACCTTACCAAAGGAGAGGTAATACAACATGAAGGTGAACCGTATACCTTGCAGGAGGATATTGGCGCCAAGCATAAATTTTTTATGCAGGATATGAATGCGGGTGACGGTGTTATCATGTATGGCGTGCTGGTAGGCAGCTTGCAGTCGGCAGTAGCCAGGGGGAGTAAAATGACAACGGCCAATACTAAACATGCGGCGGAACCCTATTCATACCGGCCTTTCCATTATCAGTGGCAGGCTCCGGACGTGTCGAAATATAAGGATCGGGTTTTCATGGGTTATCATCGAAGTGATGGCAAAGTCGGTACTGCTAACTACTGGCTTTTTATCCCGACTGTTTTTTGTGAGAACAGGAACCTGGATGTGATCCGCGAAGCGCTGCACAACGAGCTTGGATATGCTGTAACTGACAAGTATAAGCATTATGCAAAACGCCTGGTACAAGCCTGGCAGAGTGGTGAGGATATAGCAAGTATAGACCTTCCGCCCGTAACTGAAAAGGAGGATCGGGTATTCAAAAATATTGATGGCATCAAGTTTTTAAATCACCAGGGGGGGTGTGGTGGTACGAGGCAGGATGCCGCGACATTAGGCAAACTTTTAGCGGCATATGCGGATCATCCCAATGTAGCCGGTGTAACTATCATGAGCCTTGGTTGTCAGAACCTGCAGGTGCCGCAGTTGCTGCATGATATCAAAGAACGAAACCCGGGTTTCGATAAGCCACTACTCGTGTTTGAACAACAACAATCGCAGAGCGAGGGCCAATTGATCGCGACGGCCATGCGCGCCAGCTTTGAGGGGATGGTAGAGGCGAATAAGATCGAACGACAACCAGCATCTCTCGACAAATTAACTGTTGGGGTGAAATGCGGTGGGAGTGACGGCTTTAGTGGCATATCCGCCAACCCTGCTGTAGGATATTGTAGTGACCTGCTGGTAGCACTCGGGGCGAAAGTGCTGCTGGCTGAATTTCCAGAATTATGTGGAGCGGAGCAGGAACTGATCGACCGTACCAGGGACGAAGCTGCCGCGCATAAGTTTATACGCCTGATGCAGGGATACAATGATGAAGCTCATCGCGTGGGATCAGGGTTTCATATGAATCCTTCGCCGGGTAATATTAAAGATGGCCTGATCACAGATGCAATTAAAAGTACCGGCGCGGCAAAGAAAGGCGGCACTTCACCCGTAGAAGATGTGTTGGATTATACTGAGCCCGCAACAAAACCCGGTTTGAACCTGGTATGTACGCCTGGCAATGATGTGGAAGCTACTACTGGAAAAGCTGCAGCCGGAGCCACGCTCATTTTATTTACGACAGGACTCGGAACACCTACAGGTAATCCTGTTTGTCCCACTATTAAGATTTCTACCAACTCAGCTCTTGCGAGAAGAATGAGTGATATCATCGACATCGATACAGGCCCGATCATCGAAGGCGAGAAAACCATTGAACAGATGGGAGAAGAGATCCTCGAGTATTGTATTAAGGCTGCCAGCGGTGAAATCATTCCCAAAGCTGTTCTGCTTAACCAGGATGATTTTATTCCGTGGAAACGTGGGGTCTCTCTTTAGGGAATTGGGAATTGGTAATTTGGAATTTGGAGTGAGATCCAACAGTTCAAAAATTTTTTTTTGAATATCAGGCGCTGCCCAATTCCTTAATCCCAATCCCTAATTCCAATTCATTGCTGTCCGGAATAAATTTTTAAAATGTAATCAAAGCTTTGACCAACGCATCTTCTATGGGTATTACTCTCACTGGGCTTTTCTTTTATTTTCGTAGCGGATGTGTACTTCTTTTTCACCGATGTCCATGGATGCCGGAACTCCCGTTCCGGCCAGCAAGAACGGAACGGAGTTCCGTTTTACCAGTCACCTCGACCGCTCGCTTAACCCCTAGCGTAAAGACGGATTAGTCCGTAATTTTCTTGTTTCGTTTTCCGAGGCAAGCGTTTATCCGGACAGCAATGATTGGAAATTGGTAATTTGGAGGGAGACCCTACAGCTCAAAAAATTTTTTTGAATATCAGGCTCTGCACAATTCCTAAATCCCAATTCCTAATTCCAATTATATTATATCATTTCAACGCTTCTTTTCACAAAATCCGTCAGCTCCGCTCCACTAAGCATTCCCTGTGAAAGTAGGGCGAGATCATAGGCCTGTTTGGCTATCTTTTCTTTTTCTTCAACTGTTCCGGCCTGTGCCATCCTGTTGATCAGCGGGTGATTGCTATTGACTGTAACCTTGTAATTATCGGGCATTGCGCCGTAAAAACCCATACCACCACCCATCTGAGCCATATCTTTCATGCGCCGCATGAATTCGTCCATGGTTACGGTCACCGGCATCTCATTCGGGCTCAGACTTTCGACTGCGACCGTCATACCCGGTTTTTGTATGGTTTTTTCAAAAACCGATTTCACCGCTGTGGTTTGTTCTTCGGTGAGAATGGAAGGTATGGTATCGTCCTTTTTGATCAGGGTGTCGATAGTTCCTGAGTCGACTCTTTTCACCTGTGTTTTTTCCAGCTTGTGTTCGAGCTGGCTGATAAAATGATTGTCAAGTGGTGAATTCATTAGCAGGACATCATAACCACGCGCTTCCGCCGACTGGATAAAAGCATCCTGCTTGTCGGGGTCAGTTGTATATAGGTAAACGACGCTTTCATCTTTGTCCGTCTGGGCGGGTTTTATTTTTTCACGGTATTCATCCAGGGTGAAAAACTCTTTTTTTGTATTGACAAGCAGGGCAAAGCTTTTAGCCTTCTCATAAAATTTTTCATCCGTGATCATCCCGTATTTTACAAAAAGGCCAATGTCGTCCCATTTTTCTTCATACCGCTTGCGGTCTTTTTTGAAAAGTTCAGATAATTTATCAGCTACTTTTTTTGTAATGTAAGTGTTGATCTTTTTTACGTTGCTGTCGGCCTGTAAAAAACTGCGGGATACGTTTAACGGAATATCAGGTGAGTCGATCACGCCATGCAAAAGCATCAGGAACTCAGGTACAATATCTTTTACCTCATCGGTGATGAATACCTGGCGTGAGTATAATTTTATTTTGTTCGGTTTGAGATCCATTTCCTTCTTCACCTTGGGGAAATATAGTACACCGGTTAGGTTGAAGGGATAATCGACATTGAGGTGTATCCAGAAAAGAGGATCTTCGGAAAACGGGTAGAGCTCTTTATAGAACCCAAGATAGTCGTCGTCTTTAAGTTCACTCGGTGGTTTGGTCCAGATAGGCCGGGTATTGTTGATGATGTTGTCAACTTCAACCGACTTATATTTTGGCTTGCCTTCTTCTTCACCGTCGGGAACTGAGTCGGTTTTTGTACCAAATTTGATAGGTACGGGAAGGAAAGAGCAGTATTTATCGAGGATAGACTGTAATCGGTGCTTTTCTAAAAATTCTTCGGATTCGCTGTTGAGATAAAGGATGATATCCGTACCGCGTTTGGTCCGGCTGCCTTCCGAAATTTCAAATTCGGTTGTGCCGTCACATTCCCAGCGAACCGGCTGCGCGCCATCGACATAAGAGAGTGTTTGGATTACCACTTTTTCAGCAACCATAAATGCGGAATAAAAACCCATCCCAAATTTTCCGATCAGTTCGTTGGCGTCTTTTGCTTCTTTGAATTTCTCTACAAACTCCTCGGCGCCTGAAAACGCGATCTGGTTGATATATTTTCTGATCTCATCGTCGGTCATGCCAATACCCTGGTCACTGATCGTGATGGTCTTCTGGTCTTTGTCTACCGACACCTCGACCTGTAGTTCACCCAGTTCACCGCTAAACTGACCCAGCGACGACAGGCGCTTAATTTTCTGGGTAGCGTCTACAGCGTTGGAAACCAATTCTCTCAGGAAGATTTCGTGGTCAGAATAGAGGAATTTTTTAATGATGGGAAAAATGTTCTCCGTATGGATGGAGATCGTGCCTTTTTCTTGCATAGTGTTCAGTGATTTGAAATTTCAGGTTGGCTTTATCAAGTCCCGTTCCAATCTGGGGACAAGGGACAAACTGGCAGCTGCGCCGGGTCTGGTTTTCTTTATTGCATAGTCACCCTTGGTGCAACGCCCGGGGTGACAAGGGGCAGGCGGTTGGAGTTCGTGAAGCTGTTAGTTATCGGATCCGAGATTTGCTATGCTGTCGTGCCGGCCCTGAGCCGGCATCTTTCCCGAGCCGTGGGCATTAGTTCATTGGAAAAAGGCCCCGCCCCCGGGGTTGATTTTTATTGTACAGTCTTTTTTGGTGCAACGCCCGGGGTGACAAGGGGCAGGCGGTTGGAGTTCGTGAAGCTGTTAGTTATCGGATCCG
>JAEYOL010000192.1 GCA_023411775.1 Bacteroidota bacterium
ACCATGGCAATAAAGCCCGTGTATTCCCTCACAGGTGCCGTTGCTGGTTTGTAAAAAACAAAGCTTAGGGCAGAGATTGTACTCACGGATCATCTTTCGCAGCAGGGAATGCCCATCTGTGAGGTAATGGAATGTATGCACAGGTCTGAGCCCGCCCCTGTTTTTTTCGATGGCCAGTCGCAGGTAACTGTTTTGATCTTCGTAGAGAAAAATGCCATAGACACTCTCGGCATTTTTTTGAGAATAATTGAAAACCGGCCAGAGTTTTTTTATCTCCGTGGATTCGAGGATATGCGCCATCAGTTCGGTAGCACAGGGTTGAAAACTGATGCCGTGTGTATGCTTTAAAAAATTTTGTTTTTGCCGGCTCTGCGAATTATTACTGAAATGACTGTTGATGCGGTAGCGGATGTTTTTGGCTTTACCAACATAGATGATCTTCCCTTTCTCGTTGTGGAAATAATATACCCCCGGTGTGTATGGCAATTGTTCGAAGTGTTCCTTCGGCACATTGGGCGGTAATATCTGTTCCTTTGAATTTCGCTGCAGGCTTTTTTCAACCAGGTTTTCCCTGTCATTTTGTAATAGGAGGTGGAATATTTTTGCCGTTGCTTCTGAATCACCCCCAGCACGGTGACGGTTATTGATAGGGATATCCAGGGCATGACAAAGATTACCGAGTCCGTAGGAAGGTAGGCCGGGAAATATTTTTCGGCTCAACCGTACCGTACAAAGCTTTTTCGTATTCAGGTTGTACTGGCTGGCCGCCAAATGGCTTTTTACAAAGGAGTAGTCGAAGTTGACATTATGCGCCACAAAGACCTTATCATGCAATAACTGATATACTTCACCGGCAACCTCTTCAAAGACCGGTGCATTTTCCACCATTTCATTGGTAATACCAGTCATGGATTGTATATAATAGGGGATTGGCTGACGCGGGTTGATCAGGGTTTCGTATTTATCGACGATCTTTTCACCATCGAATACATGTATGCTGATCTCCGTGATGCCATTTGCCTGCGCGTAACCCCCGGTAGTCTCTATATCAACAATGGCGTACATAAATAATTGCGGACTGTGCCGGACTGCCGGCTAAAACACGAATTTCGTAAAAAAAAATACCAGGATTTGGGAAAAATTGAAATGTTCAGGAACAGGCTTGCCAAAGTCTATCGCCACCTGCATAAACAGGCCAGGAAACAGGGGGTAACCTGTTACCGGGTGTATGATCATGATTTGCCGGAGTATCCTTTATGTATAGAGTTTTATGATAATAAATTATACGTGGCAGAATATAAACGCCGTCACGGTTTGACAGATGAAGAACATGACCTTTGGATGGAAGAAAGCATTGCGGTGATCTGCGAAATCCTGGAAGTAGACAAAGACGATATTTTTTTAAAGCTTCGTCAGCGAAAACCGGGCAGACTGGGACAATACCAGAAACTGGATGCGACCCAACGTGAATTTGTTGTTGAGGAAAACGACTTAAAGTTCATCGTCAACCTAAGCGATTACCTGGATACAGGACTTTTTCTCGATCACCGGCTTACCCGCCAAAGGGTCAGACAGGAGTCGGAAGGAAAGCATGTCTTAAATCTTTTCGCATATACCGGTTCTTTTTCGGTGTATGCGGCGGCAGGCGGCGCATCATCTGTTATAACAGTTGATCTTTCAAAAACCTATTTGGGCTGGGCTGAAAGAAATATGGCTTTAAACGGTTTTACCGATTCTGTTCGATACAAGTTCGACCATGCGGATGTACTGCAATACCTGGTTCAACTTCCACCCGGTGAACTTGATTTGATCATCATGGATCCGCCGACCTTTAGTAATAGCAAGCGGATGGAGGATTTCCTGGATATCCAGCGAGATCATGTGGCGATGATCGATAAATGTCTTGCTTCGCTAAAACCCGGGGGTGCTTTGTATTTCAGTACTAACTTTAGAAAATTTGTGCTGGATCAGGAGAATATCAGGGCGACATCGATCCGGGATATTACCCGTGCAACTACACCTTTTGACTTTGAGGGGAAGCTATTTCGATGGTGCTATTATTTCATTAAATAGCCGCCCAACTGAAACAATTAGAACTGACATTACAGGATCAATATCCGTTGTACTCTTTTTTCAGAGCCACGAACTAATCTTACCATATACAATCCCCTGGCGAGGTTGTATACGGGAATATCGATCCTGCCAGTCATTCCACGAATATCTTTTTTGATCACCAGCGCACCTGTCATGCTGAATACTTCCAATTGATCGAACGCGCCGGGAAGAAAAATGCTAATAATATTGTTGGTGATTGTGGTTGGGAAAATAAACTGTTCACCCGGCCGGTTAAAAACGGTAATGGTTGATGAATAATCCCACCGGCCATCTTTGTTAACCGAGCGTAACCGGTAAAATATTTTTGAATCGGAAGCAAAGTCTGTGAAACGGTAATTATTGACCGTTGTAAGATTTTGCGCAGGTAGTGTACCCACGAGTTCAAAATTCAAACTATCGAGGCTTCGTTCCACTTCATAATATTGAAGTTCCTGTTCAACTGCCGACCAGTTTAGATCGATGATATTGTTACTGGCAGTCGCGGTAAAATTCAATATCTGGAAAATGACACCGGTGAGAGGTTCAAGTTTGTATACAATTCCTAATGAAAGTGAGCAGGCATATATGGTACCATCCTGCGCTTCCCCAAATCCTGAAATGCTCATAGGTGTCAACCCATTTAGTTTGATAGCCTGCCAGCTATCACTGGAGTCCTTGATTACCCAGTGATTTCGACTTTGGTAGTCAACGAAAATATAGTATCCGTAGAATCCGGGATATTCCAGACCGCGGTAGACAAAACCACCCGTTACCGCATAGCCCCCGGTAGTTTGATTGTGGGGGTATTCAAAAAC
>JAEYOL010000208.1 GCA_023411775.1 Bacteroidota bacterium
CACTGGATCACCCTTCATCAACGCTTTGGCAATATCAGGAATAATTCTGTTCTTACTCCAGTCGCCGCCTCCGATAACATTTCCGGCCCGAGCAGACGAAATGGATTTCTCATGTTGAGTAACCCTCTCCGGATTGAAAAATGATTTTCGAAATGAATCAACAACTAATTCGGTACAAGCTTTGCTCGCGCTGTAAGGGTCGTACCCGCCGAGTCGATCGGATTCCCTGAACATCACCTTTTCTCCATTGTTTTCATAAACCTTGTCTGTTGTAATAACAACAACAGCTGCCTTTTTTTCCAGGTGATTAATAGCTTCAAGCAAATTTGCCGTGCCAACTACGTTAACCTCAAATGTCTCAGCTGGAATTTCATATGAACGAAGAACCAGGGGTTGTGCAGCGAGATGAAAAACAAGATCAGGTTGAAAAGAAAGTATTTCATTCCTCAACTTTTCTTTGTCCCTGATGTCACCGATAATGCTTTCAATATGCTTGCCGGATAAAAACAGGTCATAAAATTGCTTTGATTCCTCAGGTTCGAGCGCATAACCCTTTATTACTGCCCCTAATTTTTTTAATAGTAGTGTCATCCAGGTTCCCTTAAACCCCGTGTGGCCGGTTAGAAAGACCTTTTTCCCAGAATAAAATGACTTCAAACTATCAATATTTACCAAACCTTCCATTTCGCCTGATTATTTTGCCACAAAGATTCCAACTCGATCTTATCACGGAGCGCATCCATGCACTTCCAAAAACCTTTATGTTGGTAAGCTACAAGCTGCCCATCATTCGTTAGTTTTTCAAGTGGCTCTTCTTCCCACATGATATCATCCATATTGGAATGTAAATAGTTGAAAACCTCCGGCTTCAGAACAAAAAAACCGCCGTTAATCCATTTAGATTCATCTTTTGCCTTCTCTCTGAAAGAAACTACCTCGCCATTTGCACCCAAATCCATACCCCCAAAACGTGCATCCAGCTGGATTGCAGTTACCGTTGCTATTTTATTACGGCTTTTATGAAAATTCACCAACTCGTTTATATCAACATCACAAACGCCATCTCCATAAGTCAACATAAAATCTTCATCCCCAATATACTTTTGGACAGCTTTCAACCTTCCTGCTGTCTTTGTATTCAAACCCGTATCAACTAAAGTTACTTTGAACGATTCAGAGTTACTGGTATGAATATTAAACTGGTTACGGCTAAGATCAATAGTAACATCCGAATTATGCATGTAATAATTCATAAAATACTCCTTGATCATATACCCTTTATATCCCAAACATACTATGAAATCATTATGACCATACCTTTCATAGATCTTCATAATATGCCAGATGATTGGCTTACCTCCAATCTCTACCATAGGTTTAGGACGACTTTCAGTTTCCTCTGAAATTCTCGTGCCCAGTCCGCCTGCAAAAATGACTACTTTCATTTTAAGAGAATTTCGCAAAAATACCAGTTTGGATTGAACCAAAATAACCAGATATGTGAATTTGATGAGATATTATGAGATAACATCTGCTATTTAGATGGCATTTCCAATAGCCAGAGCTTACCTAATAAGTAGAAAAGTGCCTTTTCTAAACACCTCAGGCTGGCAAAAAGTCTTGCCTTTAATCATGTAAATATAAACACCAGGGTCCTGAGGAATTCCCCTAAAATTACCATCCCAGCATTGCCCAGGATCCTTTGTATAAAACAGTCGATTACCCCAACGATTGAAAACACTGAACTCAAAGTCATCTACCGAACCCCAGTATTTAATTCGATAGCAATCATTCAAACCGTCATTGTTGGGTGTAAAAGCATTAGGCATAAGATAATCACTCTTATTAATGTTTTCAACTTTTACTACTACAGTATCGAAACCTGTACACCCATTTAAATCGGTGCCTTTAACGATGTATTCAGTCGTTATGGTGGGACTCGCAATTGGGTTGTAAATGTCAGGATTGTTTAGACTGTCACCGGGAAACCAATTGTACTTGCTGGCTCCGCTGGCGGTTAATTGAGTTTGCGCCTGGCTGCAATCAATGTTATTAGTACTGACTGCAGTTATTATCGGGGAGGGCAATACAACGATACTAGTGTTTAATGTTACAGAATGGTTACAAACAGACTCCGTAATAGTCACGGAATAGTCTCTAGACCCTCCGGGAAATGCGAGAGGATTGGCCAGCGATGCATTGCTTAATCCCAGTGAGGGTGTCCATTCATACTGATCCCCTCCGGAAGCAGAAAGCTGGAGCGTGTCTCCCTTGCAACCTGTCACCCCGGTAATCACATCGAATATGGGTTCTGGCCTGATCATCACCTGAACTGAGTCGAGATACTCACAGGCGATAGCATCAACGATCTTTACAAAATATTTTGTACTGGTATCGGGGGATGCAATTGGATTAGCCGAAGATGGGTCATCTAATGATGCAGCTGGTGACCAGGAATAACTATTCCCTCCGCTGGCGTAAATTTGGGCACTTGCATTTTTACATATCATGGTATCAGCAGTTACCCTGATATCCGGCTTAGGATAAACGAATACATCGATCGAGTCCACATTTGAGCAACCGTCATTATTTGTACCATTAACATAATATCTTGTAGTAATACCTGGTTGAGCGACTGGATTTGGAATCCCTGGATTATCCAAACCCTGTGCAGGAAACCATTGATAATTTAAAGCACCACTTACATTTAAGAGTGACTGCGTATTTCTGCAATCAATGTCACTAGATTTTTGAACTAATAAGTCAGGTAGAGGCAAAACAGTTACCCTTGTTGTCAATTCCGCAGTTTCATGACAGGTATTTTCCGTAATTGTTACAGTGTATTCGGTTGTTACGTTTGGAGAAGCCTTCAAGGCAGGCCCAGTCAGGCCAGAAATACCTACCGCCGGTAGCCAATCATACTCATCTCCGCCCGTAGCCCATAGTTGAACGGAATCCTTCGGGCAAATGGATACATCTGCGTTGACCTGAAAAACTGGATCCGGCCTAACAGACACACTAACAGAATCCCTATACTCACAGGAATTAATGTCTTTTACGGTAACAAAGTACTTGGTACTGACAAGCGGGGAGACGATCGGGTTTGCTACTGTAGGATCACTTAAAGAGGCCGACGGCGCCCAGGCATACTCGATGCCACCACTCGCCACTAAACCTACATTTGTGTTTTTACAAATAAGAGTATCATCAGAAATAAATATTGATGCCCTAGGGAAAAGGTTGACCATAACTGAGTCTTCTGCAATGCAACCTTTTGCCGAAGTTCCTGTCACTATATATTGAGTGGAAGTAGCAGGTGTCGCTATGGGATTTGCAGAAGTAGAGTTATTTAGACCCTGGCTGGGCAACCAAATGTAATTTTGTGCACCTGAAGCCTGTAGCGGAACTGATTTACCGCTGCAGATGGTGGTATCAACCGTTGCCGTAACAACTGGTTTGTCAACAGATATTCTAACTGAATCACGCTTAACAAACACCTCTGCAAATGAAATATCGTCCAATGCAAAGTCATTACCCTGAATCTGGGTATTCTTATTGACGATTGAAATAACAGCGGTAGTATTATTTCCTGAGTTCCACGTAGTGTAAAATTGATCCCAGGTACAAGTTGGCAGGCTGGCGGTAATAACAACACCCGTTGTTTGTCCATTTATTGAAAACTGCAATAAGGCAGGATTCGGGGGATACAAAGCCTGGATCCAGGTAGAAAAAGCATAATTTGTATTAGGCTTTACCGTTATAGTTTGACGCCATACGTTAATATCCGGAACCGGGGATCCATTTACCAACATCATGTTTCCACTACCGGTAGTATGGTCTCCACAATTGCTTAGAGATGGATTCCAGGATGAGGGATTGGTGTGCACGTAATATTGTCCTTCAGTCTGGTTGTTACTTGTATAGTTATAACCAGAAGTAAACCCCGTATTTCCCTGTGAGAAATTTCCATTAACAATAAGATTGTCACCGGTAGTCTCAGCCGTAAAATAGTAGGTAATATCGTGAGGTGCAGATGTTGTTGGGTTAGCTGAGTTGGGATTATCGAGATATGTTGTCGGAAACCAACAAAAGCTTAATGATGGTTTTGTTCTAAGTTGCTTTGTAGTGCCATAACAAATTGTTGTGTCTGGTGTCACAATCACATCTTCGTCAAAAACTCGAATTGTAACTAATTTTTCAACAGTGTCGGTGGAAGACCCGGCGCTTATACCAAATCTTACCAAATAGTTTCCTTCTGAATTATATGTATGCGATGGGTTTAAATCTGCAGTTTTTGTACTACCATCGCCAAAGTCCCAAAAAGTGGTGGATGGATTAATTCCTGTACCATTAAATTGAACTTTGAAAGGACTACAAACATCCTGTTTATAGACAAAATCAAACGAACCCTCTAAATCTCCGGGCTTAGCTGCGCACGAATCCGCCACAAAACTACAATCCGCGATCGTTCGGTTGATCGTCGCAGAACCACCGATTGTTCCATTCCAGGCCGTGTTACCCTGCTTATTGACAAGGCTATTAAAAGTATAGTATGCAAGTAATCCTGATTGTGTGGCCGGTGAGGGCAAAGAAGTATTCATGTATGCCCGGATCTGGGCCTGCGTCCTCACGACATTCCAGATCCTGACTTCATTGATATAACCGATCAGGTTTGTGTTGTGCACCAAAGCATCATATAAACCAATACGGGTTTCGTAATTGTTCTGGTACATCGTTCCCGTTGCAGGTACACTGCTCATCAAATAACCATTCCTGTAAAATTTCAAAGTACTGCCATCGTAAACCATGGCAGCATGGTATATTTTATTGAGCTCGATCTCACAAATATCAGGTGTTCGGAAATATCCATTGGAAGTGGTGATCTCTGCGTTATTCGGACGCAATAAATAATTGGCATCGGTAGGGTGCACGTGTTTAGAGACCAGGTCGCCCGCCCATATCTGTCCGCCTGAATAAGGTGCCGTCCGCATGAAGGTGGCTTCCACCGTTATTTTGGTACCCGGTACGTCCAGGTCGCCAACACTTACATACGACTGATACGAAGGCAGATTCAGCCAGTTATTGCACACCTGTGCAGCCAGAAAACCATGTTGCACAAGAAGGAAAAAAACAGGAAATATAAAAATCCTGAAAAAAGCAGTCAATTGGTGGCGCATTATACGGATAGCTTACAAATAAGGTGGATGGCTAGCCCCGCTAAAATAACCTAAAACCCGCGCTTTTAAAAGCTTTTTGACCAATAAAAAGGCTTATCCGTATACCTGAAACTCCTTCTGCCCGATCACTTCCAAAAACTTCTCCATTCCACGCCGCTTTTGCGCATCAAGGAAGTAACTTAAGTGCAGACTATAGTATTTTTTGAGGTCATACAGGTCGTAAGGGGTTTCCCTTACTATTTCATCCAGCCGCGAAATACCCATCGCATTAGCCTCGTCAAAAATCTTAATAAAATCCCCGGGCAGGGGCTTCAGACTGATCCAGGCAGCAAACACAAATGGCAAACCAGTAATAGCACGCCATTCACTGCCAAGATCATAAATAAATGTTGAATGCTTTCGCTGCTCCAATGCCCGGTCACCAATCACCAGGCCTGCCGTTTCTCCCTGTATCTTGTCGCGGAAAGATTCGTCCCCGGCATGCACCAGTTCCGCGTTTATACCCCAGGACTCCTTCATCAGCCATTTTAATAATGCAACCGAAGACCGGCTCTGGTAGTCGAGATAAATTCTTTTAACCTTGTGCAGGGGCACTTCACTGAACAAGCCAACCGATGCGATCTCCCCTTCTGTTCCGATGCAATAATTGCCATTGACATGCCAGCTGGGTAGCTCCGGTATTACCGCCACCGGTATCAAACCCACATCGACCTGTCCCGACATCAGCATCTGCGCCACTTTTGCAGGATAAGCGCCGGTCAATTCGATCATTTCCTTTATAGGTGATTGCTGTAATCCATAGATCAGCGGCTTTGTATTGAGGTAATTGACGATGCCTACACGAATCTTATTCACCCCATCGCCGGGAAGTCCACTTATATCTTTCATTACTACAATTTGGGTTCTTTATCTTTGCCGCAAAGCTAGGATTTTGGGAATTAAGTATTAAAACACCTTTGTTTCATGGAACTTTCCACACTTACTGCTATCTCTGCTATTGACGGCCGTTATCGTAAACAGGTACAACACCTTGATGAATATTTTTCCGAATATGCCCTGATGAAATATCGCGTGCTGGTAGAAGTGGAATACCTGCTGTTCCTTGAAAAAAAGAAATTTTTCAAGCTTTCCGGTAAAACATCCAAATACCTCAGAAAACTGGTGGAGGATTTCGGCCCGGAGGATGCCCAGGAGATCAAACAGATTGAATATATAACCAATCATGATGTAAAAGCGGTAGAATACTTCCTGAAAAATGAACTGGAAAAAACAGATGATAAAACCGCAACAGAATGGATCCACTTCGGGCTCACCTCGCAGGACATTAACAATACCTCCATTCCCCTACTCTGGAAACATGCTATAGAATATGAATACCTGCCGGGCCTGTTAAACCTCAATACACAATTAAAACTGCTCGCGCAGGAATGGAAAGAGATTCCCATGCTCGCGCATACACATGGTCAGCCGGCAAGTCCCACGAAGCTGGGTAAGGAGATCATGGTATTTGCGGAGCGGATACAGGCCCAGGTTGAACAATTTATTACCATCCCCTTCAGTGCCAAATTTGGTGGCGCTACGGGTAATTTCAATGCACACCATGTAGCTTTTCCAAAAACCGACTGGGTACAGTTTGGAAACAGCTTCATCGACCACCTCGGTCTCAGCAGGCAGCAATTCACCACGCAAATCGAGCATTACGACAATCTCGCGGCACATTTTGACTGTATCAAAAGGATCAACAATATCCTGGTTGATTTTTGCCGCGATATCTGGACCTATGTATCGATGGAATATTTTAAACAGAAAACTAAAAAGGGCGAAGTGGGCTCGTCGGCTATGCCCCATAAAGTGAACCCCATCGATTTTGAAAATGCAGAAGGAAACCTGGGCATCGCCAACGCGATCTTTGAACACCTCTCGTCGAAATTGCCAATCTCCCGCCTGCAACGCGACCTGACAGATTCCACCGTACTTCGCAATATCGGCGTACCCTTCGCACATACTATCATCGCATTCAGATCTATTGAAAAAGGCCTGGGCAAATTGCTGATCAACGATCCCAAGATTCATGAAGATCTTGACAACAACTGGGCAGTTGTGGCCGAGGCCATACAAACCATACTGCGACGTGAAAATTATCCCAAACCATACGAGGCCTTAAAAGACCTGACCAGGGGCAACCAAAAGATAGACAAGAAAGCGATTCACCAGTTTATTGATGGACTTAAGGTCAGCAGCAGTGTGAAAAAGGAATTGAAGGCTATTACCCCGCATAACTATACAGGGATGATGGCGAAGTTCTAATATTTATATTGAAATAATTCTTTCCCGTTTTCTTCGAAAGATCGCTGGAACTTAAATCCTACTTTCAGCAAAACTTTTTGCGAGGCCATGTTGCCCGCTTCCGTGATGGCATAAATTTCTGTGAGCGGCGTCCTGGTGAATACATATTGCAGACCTGCGAGGGTTAGTTCAGTAGCAAACCCTTTACCCCAGTTGCGTTTGAGCAGTGAATAACCCAACTGCATGGTATCGGCATTCTCAATGGGAATTACGGCAAAAGTACCGGCGAATTCACCACTTTCTTTTTCAAAGACAGCCCATCTTCCATATAAGGGATTTTCCTGCGAGTATTTAATCACATCTTTTAAAAACAGATCGGATTCCTCCCTTGACTTTGGCGGCCGGATGTATCGTACGATCTCCTCGTCGCCGTTCATCATAAAAAAGTACTCGCTATCCTCCTGCAGATAAGGTCTTATCACCAACCTTTCGGTTTCAAAAATTATCTGGGAATGGGCCCCGGTCATATTTTATGAACGTTTTTTTTGAAGCCACTTTCATTTATCCCTGTATACCCATAGTCACAATCTTTATCTCAACCTCAACCTCAACCTCAACCTTAATCTTAATCTCAACCTCAACCTCAACCTCAACCTTAACCTAAACAGTTTCCTTATGTATCTCCGATGTAAAATGAAAATTAATATCAGGATTGTTACTTATTTCCGTATTAAGAAACCATTCACTTTGCGCCAGGTATACCATGTGACCATCTTTGTCTTCCGCGATATTGGCCTGCTTGAATCTCGAAAACTCCAACAGCTTTTTCTCATCGGCCGATGTTAACCAGCAGGCTTTATAAAATGGCAGGGTGTTAAAGATCACTGAAGCTCCATACTCATGCAGGAGACGGTACTGGATCACCTCAAACTGCAGCTCACCCACGCAACCAATAATTTTTCTATTACCGCCAAACTGTGTGAACAGTTGAGCTACACCTTCATCAGTCAATTGCAAAAGTCCCTTTTCAAGCTGCTTGGTCTTCATGGGATCTTTATTCACAACCTCTTTGAATATTTCAGGTGAGAATGATGGTATACCCGTAAAATAAAAATCCTCGCCTTCAGTCAGCGTATCACCAATTTTGAAATTACCTGTATCAAACAAACCAACCACATCACCCGGGTATGCTTCCTCGATCACATCTTTGCTTCTCGCCATAAAGGAATAGGGATTGCTGAAGCGAACATCCTTGTCGAGGCGAACATGGTGGTAATATTTATTTCTCTCAAACTTCCCCGAGCAAACGCGCATGAACGCGATCCGGTCTCGGTGTTTGGGGTCCAGGTTGGCGTGAATTTTAAATATAAAACCACTGAGTTTGTCTTCTCCCACATCTACCGGGCGCTTCGTGGTCTCACGGCTGCGTGGTGTGGGTGCTATGCGAATAAAAGTATCCAGCATTTCCTTTACCCCAAAATTGTTGACTGCACTTCCAAAAAACACAGGTGCTACTTTTCCTGCCAGGTACTCATCTACTACAAGGTCCCCATGAACACCGTGCACCAGTTCCACGTCCTCGCGAAGCGTGTTGGCATCCTTCTCTCCTATTTTTTGATCTAAAATTGGCAAATCCAGGTCACGAATTTGTAACACATCCTCATCGGAAGCTTTTGTATTGGGGGTAAACAGAACAAGGCTTTTGTCGTCGATATTATAAACACCCTTGAAATCCTTACCGCTATTGATCGGCCAGGTCATGGGATGAAGTGAAATCTTTAACTCCTTTTCAATCTCTTCCAGCAGGTCAAACCTGTTCTTACCATCACGGTCCATCTTGTTGATGAATACAATCACCGGTGTGTCACGCATCCGGCACACTTCCATCAATCGCCTGGTCTGTTCTTCCACCCCATTCACGCTATCAATTACGAGAATTACACTGTCGACGGCGGTCAGTGTCCGGTAAGTATCTTCCGCGAAATCCTTGTGGCCGGGTGTGTCCAACAGATTGACCAGGATGCCGTCATATTCAAAACTCATCACCGAGGTGGCAACCGAAATACCTCTTTGTCGTTCGATCTCCATAAAATCGCTGGTCGCGTGCTTTTTGATCTTATTGCTCTTCACAGCTCCTGCCACCTGGATGGCGCCGCCGAACAAAAGCAATTTCTCGGTAAGCGTGGTCTTACCGGCATCGGGGTGACTGATGATCGCAAATGTCCTGCGGCGTTTTATCTCATTACTATACTTCATATAGAATCTGCCCGGCTTGAGCCCGGGCGGTTTTTAAGGCCGCAAAGGTAAGGCTTGAGCGGGATTGTTGGAAAGGCCGGGCAGAAAGGGTCAACACTGTTCAATCCTGGATCTTCCTCGACATAAACCCCATTAATAAAATCACCAGGCCGAGGCCGACATGAAGATAATTGTCAGCGCCGTTTACATGCAGGAAACCCAGGATCTTGCCCATTCCTTCGGTACCAATACTGGTCAGTCCGATGATCCCGATGACCAGGTAGATGATTCCAAATGTTATCAGGAATCCCCTGGCAGCCGCTGGTAGTCCTAATCCAACAAACAGGAATAATACGCCACTGACAATATGCACTATGTTGTGCACAGTGTCGGCATGAAAGATCGCATCCGGGGAATCGCCGACAATCGGGTTGTCGATAAAACCTAAAATGCCAACGGCAACGAAAACCAACCCGATTAATATGGCTACAGATTTTGCTGACATATAAAATGGTTTTGGTGATTGTACCGTTAAGTTAGTTCAATATTCGCTGTCTGCAAACTACAGTTGCCGGATATACACGTTCATCAATTCCAAATACTTTCTTACTTCCCCTAATGCAGCAGTACGCGCTTTTTCATTAGGGGAGCCCGCTGCGCGAAGGCTGTTGACTTTAGCCCTCACATTGGCGCGGTAGGCTTTATAGTATATAAACATCCTGCGATCTTCATCGGAAAAAAGTGTATGATATGACTGGTCATAATGATGCAGGAGCAAGACTGCAAGGTCTCTGCGTCCCAGCGCATCCAGCTCCATACAAAGAAAGGCCACTTCGTCCAGGACATCCATGTACCTGTACGAATCATTAAATTCAAGGCAATCGAATGGTGTGGGTTCGGGCAGGAGAAAAATATTTCGTGTATGGAGATCGCCATGGCAATCCCTGACAAAACCCAACTCTATGCGTTGTTTAATTCTTTCCAGGTTTTGTTTTAATATCTTGTTAGAAACTTTTATAGCTTTTGATATGTTCGCCAGGCTTCCCGGGAGGAGTTGTTCCAAATATACAGATTGCCCTTCCAGGTCGTTGAATTTTTCGGCTATTTCATCGGGATCAAGTTGATCCTTTATCTCTGCCTCCTGGTGAAACCCGGCAATCTTTTTAGCGAGGTCAATCATATCAGACTCCGACACCTTATTTTCGTTTAACAGCAGATCCATTCTTCGGCGGGGGTCAAGTTTTTGCATTTTCACCGCATAATCAATGACAGTACCGTTTCCACCTTCAAGAACCAATTGACCATTGACATCATTTATAGTTACCACATCCAGGTAAATACCGCTGGTAAACCTGCTATTAAGTACAATTTCGCGTTGACAGTAATATTTTCTTTTCTCAAGGGTTGAAAAATCCAGAAAGGAATATTGAACCGGCTTTTTGACCTTATATACCCATTCCTCGCCGATCAGGACCCACGAAATATGCGTCTCAACGAGCTTTGGATTCATCATTCCCGTTGGCAATTGGCCATCATTGATCAGTTCACGGATCTGTTCAACTGTCATTTCTGTTGGCATTAATATGATCAACCGCGGTTTCAATCATACGATCAATATTATCATTTGTTGATTCCAATACCAGGTGTGGCGTCAACATCGGCTCCCACTGCGATCTGATCTTTTTATAAACGACGTAATTCGCATCGCTGTCGGCCCGTTTCATGCTCAGCCTTTGCCTAGTTAGTTCATCATTTGCAAAAACCTCGATAAAGATCAGGGGCGTTTCACCAGCCTTCTCATAAAAAAGATCACGCAACCTTTGTTTATAAAACGTGGCGTCGATTACAATGGATTTACCTTGTTGTATGGTTTGCACCATGATGGAAGCCATATGGGTGTAGATAGATGATTTTTCCTTTTCCGAATAGGTTCTTTGAGCCAGAAATTTTTTTCGTTCTACATCACTATTGATATAGCCGGCGGAGATGGTCGTCGCCAAACGCGAAGCGAAATAACTTTTCCCCGAACCTGGTAATCCAAAAACGATAATGACCATAAAATTGATCTAATGTCTTGTAGACGAAATTAAATCTTTATCAGGCACCCGTAAATCACGTCGTTTCGACGGGATTTCTAAATGGGAAACCTTATTATTAAAACACATCATCCTATATACCGATAATTGCATAAACCGTCCCTACAGGACGGGTAGGATTTTCGCATTTGGAATGCTACCCATAAATCGTCCCTATGGGACGTGAAGAGAACCGGGTAATAAATAACATTAAAATAATGGGCAAGAATTAAAATGAGAATCTTAAAGTTTCAAAACATGATGTCATTTAAATATAGAAATGTATGGGAATTTCGATTCCGAAATTACCGCGTTCCATCGGAATGCTTTATGGGTAGAAAAAATTTCAAACCCAAAGCATACACGTCCCGTGGGACGTTTTATGCGGGCCTTGATACAAAAGGTAACAATCCAAATATTTGCCCTATTCATTTTATTTAAAACATCAACACCATATTTCTCATTAATTGCATAAACCCTCCCTACAGGACGGGTGGATTTTCGCATTTGGAATGCTACCCATAAATCGTCCCTATGGGACGTGAAGAGAACCGGGTAATAAATAACATTGAAATAATGGGCAAGAATTAAA
>JAEYOL010000062.1 GCA_023411775.1 Bacteroidota bacterium
TCACAAACCGTGATCATTTCCTACGGGAGTACCTGGAAATACCTTGATAATGGCTCCAACCAGGGAACCACGTGGAGAGGTACGGGTTTCAATGACGCAGCATGGCCGAGCGGAGCGGCTGAGTTAGGATATGGCGACGGTCCCGTTACAACGGTTAGTTATGGATCTGATGCTAACAATAAGCATATCACCACCTATTTTCGTAAAACGGTAAACATAACAAACCCCGGCAGCTATTCAGACTTTACATTGAATGTACGGCGTGATGATGGTGTAGTGGTGTATATCAATGGTACCGAACGGTATGCCAATAACATGCCTGCCGGGCGAACCTACACAACACTTGCTTCCTCAGCCGCCAGCGATGATGGAGGAACTCCACAAACGACAACGCTTTTGTCAAGCTATTTTGTGAACGGTAACAATACGATCGCAGTCGAGATTCACCAGAATTCTGCTACCAGTACTGACCTCACATTCGACCTGGAACTGATTGCTAACACCGCGCCTGCGACAATTATCAACTTTGGTGAAATATGGAAATACCGGGACAATAATACCCGGCCCGCCGGTTGGGAAACAGTAGGCTTTAATGACGCGGGCTGGTCCAGTGGCGCGTCAGAGCTCGGTTATGCTGACGGACCTGCAACCACGGTTTCTTTTGGACCTGATGCCAATAATAAGTATGTGACTACTTACTTCAGAAAGACTTTTAATATTACGGATCTCAACAGCTACAACAATTTTTCATTAAATGTTGTCAGGGACGACGGTGTGATTGTGTATATAAATGGCACGGAGGTAGCTCGAAATAATATGCCTGCCGGTACACCTGCACATGGCACTTTTGCATCAGCTGCAATTAGCGGCAGTGATGAAACTACACCCATTACTTTTAGTCTGTCACGGTGCAATTTTGTTGAAGGTGTAAACACGATTGCAGTGGAAATGCATCAAAGCGATGCTGCAAGTTCCGATCTGTCGTTCAACCTGCAACTGCTGGGAAATATTGGTGGCGGTACACCTGCGTTAAGCCGTGGGCCTTACCTGCAGAGCGGGTCTCAGACATCAATAACTATCAGATGGAGGACCAATGTTGCCTGTAATGGTCGTGTAGAAGTGGGTACTTCACCGGGTGCTTATACAACCGCAAGTGCAGATGAGACCTGTCCTACAACAGAACATTCCATTACTATTAATGGTCTGACGCCGGATACAAAATATTACTACCGGGTCTCCGCAACAGATGGTACGATATTACAGGGAGACGCTGATAATTTTTTCAGAACAAACCCTCCTGAAAATACAACCCGCAAGGTCCGCATTATTGCGTTTGGCGATTGTGGTCGCGGCAATTCGGCCTACCAGGATGATAACCTCGCTAATTACAGGAATTATCTTACAACCAATGGAATTGATGCCCCCGATGCCTGGATATTGTTGGGTGACAACGCGTATAACTCAGGTACAGATGCTGAATACAGTAATAATTTCTTTGGTATCTATGGAAGTAATATCCTGAAAAATCACAAACTTTATCCCGCACCGGGCAACCATGACTATGGCAATAATTCCGGCAATAAAGCTTCCCGGTCAATGCCCTATCATTCGATATTTACGGTGCCCCAGAATGGCGAGGCCGGTGGCGTTGCATCCGGGCATCAGAATTTTTACTCCTATGATGTCGGCAATATCCATTTCCTTTCACTTGATTCCTACGGTACGGAAGCTGATCTCACCAGTATGCTTACGGCCGGATCAAGTACGCTGAAGACATGGATCGATGCTGACCTGGCTGCCAATACAAAAAAGTGGACTGTTGCCTACTGGCACCATCCTCCCTATACCAAAACGAGCCACAATTCAGATACTGAATCCGACCTGATAGCGATCCGTCAAAACTTTATTACATACCTGGAAAGTCGCGGTGTGGACCTGATCATCAATGGTCACAGCCATGGCTATGAAAGAGGTTATATGTTAAAGAACTTTACAGGTAGCTGGACATCATTTACACCTGGTACCCATGCTGTCAGTACGTCCAGCGCTTATTATAATGGCAGTTCTAACTCCTGCCCATATATCTACAATTCTACCCCGGCAAATCACGGTACGGTGTATGTGGTGGCTGGTTCAACAGGAGCCAGTGGAGGAACGCAAACTAACTTCGATGCATATGCATTTCCGTTTTCGGTAAATGATGGCGGCGTATTCTATTTTGAAGTAGAGGATAACCGTCTTGATGCGAAAATGCTGCGTCGCAACGGAACCATTTTTGACCAGTTTACCATCATCAAGGATGCAGGGGTGACCGAAGATGTAACGGTTGCCATCAATACGCCGGTAACGCTAAGTGCTTCCTGGCCGAATGATGTGGATAATTTTAACTGGAGCACGGGTGAAAATACCAGGTCTATCAATTTTACTCCGACAGTTGCCGGCGTAACAGATTTTTCTGTATCAGACAACTTTGGTTGTGTTACCGACCAGTATTCAGTGATTGCGACAAGCACTTTGCCGGTATCATTAATCCAGTTTGATGCACGGCTCAACCAGCTGGGTAAGGTAGATCTGAACTGGTCGACTGCGGCAGAACTCAACAATAAATATTTCCAGCTGGAAAGATCTGCGAATGGCAGAGATTACGAGTTATTGGCTACGATCGAATCTCAGGGGCAGTCTTCAGACCGGCGTGATTATAAGTACACAGATGAGAAGCCGCTTACTGGTACATCATATTATCGTTTGTCACAAACGGATATCGATAATAAAAAAGAATATCTCGGCACACGCCGTATTGTAAATAATGCAAGCGAATTTGAGGTAAAAACAGTTTCTGCAACCAATGGCAGGATGAAGTTGCAAATGACTTCACCACGACAATTAGCGGTGCAGCTACGCATATATGAAATGAACGGCCGGGAAGTAGTCAGTGAAAAGCTGACATTACATGCCGGTACTACTTATAAAGAATATTCTCTAAACCCGGGTATTTATATCTGGGAAGTTCGAAAGGATCAGGGCGTTGTGACATTCCAGAAAGTATTAGTGCAATAGACAAGGCCCGGCCAAAAAACTTTGAAATCCGTTACTATGAAATTGAAATTATCCCTGGTATTGTGTGTCCTGTCTTTTGCCATAGCTGCAGAGTCGCAGGTACTAAGGCCCTTTACACCCAGGTTCAGCAACCCATCGGTACGTGGTAATATTGTTTATGTATCCAACAATATCATCACCACTACGGCCACCAGTACAACTGATGCGCCTCCGGGCGGTAATGCTACCAATAACGACAATCCGGCTGCTTATATCGACATTGATGGTATTCCCGCGACTGAATACCTTGCCTGGGGTTCTTCATGGTATTATCGTGCCGGCAATACCCGACCGGCCAACTGGCATACTACAGGTTATAATCACGCCGCGTGGCCGACCGGACTTGGGGAGTTTGGATATGGTAGCGGTGATGAAACCACCTGTGTACCATCAGGTGGTGGGGGCACGGTGTGTAACCCTACCGGCACAAAATGGATCACGACCTATTTCAGAAAGGTTATAAATATTCCTGATCCCTCCGTCCATAGCGATTTCACAATGAATGTAAAGCGGGATGATGGTATTGCCGTCTATGTAAACGGCGTTGAGGTATACCGTAATAATCTTCCCGCAGGCGCATTGGCACATGGTACGCTTGCTACCAATGCCACCGATAATGGCAATGCAGTTCTCAGTGTGACATTACCATCTACCACGTTTGCTGCCGGTAACAATACCATCGCTGTAGAGATACACCAGACAAACGCCACCAGCTCGGACCTCAGTTTTAATATGCAATTGTTGGGTAACCCCAACGATCATACTACATTCATCCAGTATCAGTCAAATTGGAAATATCTTGCCAATAACACCCGTCCGTCAAATTGGGAGACACCCAGTTTTAATGATGCAGCCTGGCCTGCAGGAAATGGCCACTTTGGCTATGGAGACGGGGATGAGACTACTTGCATTCCTTCGGGAGGGGGCGGGACCGTTTGTTCGCCGACGGGAGACAAATGGATCACCACTTATTTCCGAAAAACGATTAATATTCCCAACCCCAATGATTTCTCCAGTTTTCGAATCGACCTGGTGAGAGATGATGGCGCGGTTGTTTATGTGAATGGTGTGGAAGTGTTGCGGAGCAATATGCCTGCGGGGGTCATTACGCATGCGACGGTAGCTTCTTCCAATATCAGTGGATCTGCCGAGTCGACGCCAGTGCCTTATCATATCCCGGCCAGCTATTTTGTTGCGGGTGATAATACTATCGCCGTGGAGATTCACCAGGATGTAATTACAAGTACGGATATTTCTTTTGATATGCAATTGCAGGGATCTTCGGATTCAACTAACTGCTCTTCTTCGGCAGACTTAAATCTTCCATCCTGCGTGAATGTACTTTGGGCTGGTCTTTATTGGGGTGCCACACAGGGTTCCGATGGTAACAATACATCCTGGATCAACAATGAGACGAATGTGGATATAATGGTGCCGGGGACGACAAACTATCAAACTGTGGTGTCGGCACAAACTGATTACCATAATGGAACGCTGGTACCGGGACTGCCGCATACCGGTTACCGATGCTTTGCCGATATTACCTCATTGATCAATACTAATAATCCAAATGGAACCTATACCATAGCCAATGTGGTGGGGCCGGCAGGAATTGAAAATGGATCCGGCGGTTGGACGATCGTGATCGCGTATGCCGACCCGTCTACCGTGGTAAGAAACCTTACTGTATTTGATGGTTCTGTTATCATGAATGGTGGCGACCCGGCTTTGCATGTTCCTATTACAGGATTTCTTACTCCTCCTGCAGGACCGGTAAGTTGTGAATTGGGGGCTGTTGTATTTGATGGCGACCGCGACCAAACCGACGAGTTTTCATTCAAGCAGAATTCAAATCCGCTCGTTGGCACTTTTACAAACATGACACCCAATACGACGGCTGATCTCAACGATATGTGGAATAGTACCATCTCTTATAAAGGAGCTGTTGTCACTACTCGGATACCTGCACACCAGAACACACTTGGATATGATGCTGATATCATTGATGTGCCGAATGCATCGAACGCGGTCTTGGGCAATAGCCAGACTTCGGCGAGTATTCGCTTTAGCTCTCCTTCGGAGAACTATATGTTGCAGGTTGTATCTACGGCTATTTCGCAGTTTACACCCGAGTTTAATATCTCCAAGTCATCGACAGATATAAATGGTGGCGCACTTTTACCGGGCGACGATCTGCTCTATACCGTTTCCTACAGAAACGGTGGTAACGATGCGAGTACAGAAACAGTACTTACTGACCGTATACCCACCGGAACTAGTTACAAACCCGGGACGCTGCGGATTGATGGAATTGCTAAAACAGATGCAGCCGGTGACGATGAGGCGGAGTATGATTATCTTACCAATACAGTAACATTCCGGATTGGTACCGGTGCCAATGCCACAAACGGCGGCGAGATGACTCCCAGTGCTTCCGGTGAGGCTAGTTTCGAGGTATATACTGCCACCTCCTGCGCTGTGTTGACCTGTAGCAGCAGTGTCAGCAACCAGGCAAGGATCAGTTATAATGGAAAATTATCAACACTGAACTTTTATGATTCAAGTGGTGTGGTAGTGAGCGGCTGTATCGTCCCTGGACCAGTCGTGAATACAGTGTTGGGATCCTGCGACCCGGTGGGCGATATGATCCTGACCAATATATGTCCGTCGGTGACTGTTATGTTGCCTTATGAGCAATATGCGGGATATCGTTTCTATACCGCCATGCCGTTTACAGATGCTACGCTTTATGATCCTTTTACTCCGGTGAATTTCACACGCACTATTTATGCCTTTTTTGATGGGGCTGGTTCCTGTGATGATACAATACGGCTGAATGTATACATCACTGCCTGTCCGGATATCGATGACGATGACGATGGAATTC
>JAEYOL010000226.1 GCA_023411775.1 Bacteroidota bacterium
GGGGATGTATTTTACATACACGAAATTCAATAACTTCATCATTATATTATATAGAACAAAAGTTATACACATGGATAAAGCAATACAAGCTAAAATTGATAGCTGGCTGACTGGAAACTTTGACCAGGCTATAAAGGACGAGATCACCAAACTGCAAAAAGAAAATCCAAACGAACTTGCCGACGCGTTTTATAAAAATCTTGAATTTGGAACAGGTGGCCTGCGTGGTATCATGGGAGTGGGCACCAACCGGATGAATAAATACACCGTTGGAATGGCGACCCAGGGCTATGCCAATTACCTGAAGCAAAGTTTTCCCAACGGGGAAGTGCGTGTTGCGATTGCCCATGACAGCCGCAACAACAGCCGTTTTTTTGCCGAAACTACCGCACATGTGTTTGGTGCCAATGGTATAAAAGTATTCTTATTCGAGTCTCTGCGGCCAACGCCGGAATTATCGTTTGCTATCCGTCACTTTAAATGCCAGGGTGGTGTTGTATGTACTGCATCGCATAATCCAAAAGAATACAACGGGTACAAAGCTTACTGGAATGACGGGGGGCAACTGGTGCCGCCGCATGATAAGAATGTGATAAAGGAAGTAGAGAAAATCGCCACGGTGGAGGATGTGAAGTGGAGTGGGGGTGATGCCAATATCACGCTTATTGGGAAAGAAGTGGACAATGCCTATATGGATATGGTAAAAAGCCTGAGTGTATACCCTGAGGTAATTGCAAAACAACACGACCTGAAAATTGTGTACACGCCTATACATGGTACAGGTATCATGCTGGTGCCCGATGTATTGAAGCGATTCGGTTTTACCAATGTTACAATTGTAGAGGAGCAAAAAGAGCCGGATGGAAATTTTCCAACTGTGGGTTATCCCAACCCGGAAGAAAAAGAAACGATGAGCATAGGCCTGGCAAAAGCCAAGGCTATGGATGCTGATATTTTACTGGGTACCGACCCCGATGCAGACCGGGTTGGGATTGGTATCAGGGACAATCATGGAGAATGGGTACTGATGAATGGCAACCAGACCGCGGTGCTGGCTTTTAACTATATGATCGAAGCCCGGAGGGCTAAAGGTGTTGCACAGCCAAATGATATGGTGATCACTACCATCGTTACAACCCGGATGATCAACCGGATCGCGGAGAAAAATAATGTCGCGTGCTACAACGTGCTGACAGGTTTTAAATGGATCGCTGAAATGATCCGTGAGAAAGAAGGAAAGGAAAACTATGTGATTGGTGGCGAGGAAAGCTTTGGTTTGATGATCGGCGACAAGATCAGGGACAAAGACGCGGTGAGCGCGGTGGCCCTGTTATGTGAAATGGCTGCATACGAAAAAAACCAGGGACGCAGCCTGTTTGAAAAGCTCATCGACCTGTATGTTGAATACGGTTTTTATAAGGAAGATCTTATTTCCATTACCAAAAAAGGTATGGACGGACAGCAACAGATAGCGGCGATGATGGAAAGTTATCGTAATAATCCGCCCAAAACGATCAACGGTTCCTCTGTTGTGCAGCTGTTGGATTATGAATTGCGCAAGGGCAAAGATCCGCAGACCGGCGAAGAATGGACGATCGATCTGCCCAAATCTAATGTACTGCAATTTGTGCTGCAGGATGGCAGCCTGATCTCGGCCAGGCCAAGTGGTACAGAACCTAAGATCAAATTTTACTTCAGCACCATGGAGCCTTTGAATAACGCAGCGGATTTCGATAAGGTCAACCGGAAACTGGATGAAAAACTGAAAGCCATTATCGCGGATATGAAGCTGTGACGGTTTTTGGAATGAAATTTTGAATTGTTGTCAAAACCGTTGACCCGGTGTGCCCTTCGTGTGCACTTCGTGACCTTTGTGGCCAAGATCAGGACACGGAGTACACAGAGGATTTCACAGAGTGCACGGAGAAAATAATGCAAGACACCGTGCCCTTCGTGTGCACTTTGTGACCTTGGTGACCAAGATCAGGACACGGAGTAGACAGAGGATTTCACAGAGTGCACGGAGAAATAATGCAAGTTGCCGTGCCCTTCGTGCGCACTTTGTGACCTTTGTGACCAAGATCAGGACACAAAGTACACGGAGGATTTCACAGAGTGCACGGAGAAAATAATGCAAGACGTGGGGCTTCCATGACTTTTACTTTTACAGGGGCTTTGTTTAATATTTCCAGGAGACTGTTCTTTTTGCTGGCCATATTTCAAATGTCACGCTGTATCAGGTAACCAAAGCGCATACAGCGGACACGGTGTAGAATTAGGATGATTTCCTGTTCCCGGAAACAGATTTTTAACCCGCGGACGCCCTTTGCTGTACTCGCTGTACCCGGCGTGGTTTATTGTACTCCAGAATTCGGGATAATAATTCTTCCAAATTACAAATTCCTATCTTGTGCCAGCTATGAGACGACCTGTTGAAGATACATACCGCCACAAAGGCCTCCGTAAAAAGCTGGTGGATACAATACGGAATAAGGGGATCACTGACGAAAAAGTGCTCAATGCCATCATGAATGTGCCCCGCCATTTTTTCCTGGACTCTGCATTTGATGAACTGGCATATGACGACAGGGCCTTTCCAATTGGCGAAGGTCAGACCATATCACAGCCTTATACTGTTGCTTATCAAACCCAGTTGCTGGACCTTAAGCCGTTTATGAAAGTGCTGGAAATTGGTACGGGCAGTGCTTACCAGGCGGTGGTATTGGCTGAAATGGGCGCGCAGGTTTACACCATAGAAAGGCAAAAGAAGTTGTTTGATGAAAACAGGAAATTCGGTTTTTTAAAAAAATATCAGTCCATCAAATGCTTTTATGGCGACGGGTTCGAGGGCTTACCAACCTTTGCGCCTTTCGACCGGGTGCTGATCACGGCTGCAGCCCCGGAAATTCCACCTAAATTGATCGAACAGTTAAAACCCGGCGGAATGATGGTCATACCCCTGGGTGTTGGTGAAGTGCAACGCATGATGCGTATCACCAAAATGGATAATGGAGCCATGAAGGAAGAAGTGTTTGACAACTTTTCGTTTGTACCTATGCTGGGTGGTAAGATCAATAATGGATAGGTTGCTTCTGCCGATACCTAATGTTCCTACAATTATTTCCTCATCGTTTTAAATGCATTGATCAAACCATTGGTTGAAGCATCGTGGTTGCTGACAGGTTCTTTACCTTCCAGTTCAGGCAAAATCTTATTCGCGAGTTGTTTTCCCAGTTCCACACCCCACTGGTCAAAACTGTAAATATTCCAGATGATACCCTGGGTAAATATTTTATGCTCGTACAAAGCGATAAGCTGACCCAGGGTAAAGGGAGTGATCTTTTTTATCAGGAATGAATTGGTAGGCCGGTTACCGCTGAATATTTTAAACGGAAGCAGCCTGGCTACCTGGTCAGCCTTGAGTCCCTGGCTTTCGAGTTCTTTTCTTGCTTCTTCTTCAGTCTTCCCGTTCATGAGTGCCTCAGTCTGCGCAAAAAAATTGGAAAGTAATTTCTGGTGATGATCGCCGATCGGGTTATGCGTTTGAGCCGGTGCAATAAAATCACAGGGAATCAGGACTGTGCCCTGGTGTATGAGCTGGTAAAACGCATGCTGCCCATTGGTACCAGGCTCACCCCAGATAACGGGTCCCGTACTATAGCCAACCGCATTTCCATTGCGGTCGGTACTTTTGCCATTGCTTTCCATGTTTCCCTGTTGGAAGTAGGCGGCAAAACGGCGCATGTATTGGTCATAAGGGAGTATGGCTTCCGTTTGAGATCCAAAAAAGTTACTGTACCAAAGGCCTACCAGTCCCATTAAAACGGGTATGTTTTTATCAAAATCGGTATTGCGAAAATGCAGATCGGCACTATGAGCACCTTTGAGCAGTTGTTCGAAGTTTTTATAACCGATAAAAAGGGCAATGGATAATCCAATGGCACTCCACAACGAATAACGACCACCTACCCAGTCCCAAAACCCGAACATATTGTTTTTGTCTATTCCAAATTTCACCACTTCCTTTTCGTTGGTGGATAGTGCGGCGAAATGCAGGGCAATATGTTTTTCACTTTTGGCTTTTTTCAAAAACCATTCACGCGCTGTCTGTGCATTGGTCATGGTTTCCTGCGTGGTAAAAGTCTTGGATGCGATAAGAAACAGGGTTCGTTCAGGATTCAGTTTTTTTAATGTTTCTGCTATATGCGTTCCATCTACATTGGATACAAAATAACATTCCATATCCTCAACGCGGTAAGGTTTTAAGGCCTCAGTAACCATCAGTGGACCAAGGTCGCTTCCCCCAATACCAATATTGACGATGTATTTGATCCGCTTCCCGGTATACCCATGATGCTCGCCGCTGTGCACGGCCTCGCAGAATTTGCGCATCTTACGCAATACCTTTTTTACTTCAGGCATTACATCATCTCCCTGTATGTAGACTGGATTCTTCGAAAAATTGCGAAGCGCCGTATGTAAGACAGCACGGTGTTCGGTGGCGTTGATCGCTTCACCATTAAACATCGCTTCAATCGCATCTTTTAATTGACACTCAGAAGCCAGTTGAAGCAGAAGTTCGCGGGTCTTATCTGTGAGAATGTTTTTTGAGTAATCAAACAGGATATCATCCAGCCGCAGGCTGAATTTTTCAAAACGGCCCGGGTCGCTACCAAATAAGTCCCGCATTTTCACATGCTTCATTTCGGATTGATGCTGTGTCAATTGTTGCCAGGCGGTCGTCGTGGTTGGATTTATATTTGGTAACATATTTCGGTATTAGAGCGATGAGATGATTTTAATTGTCTGATCCACCATTTCTTTGCTGATATCAAGGTGCAACACCAGGCGAACTCGGTTAGGAGCAATCGCATATCCAAGGATATTTTTTTCTTTCAGTCTCGATACCAGGACCGGGGCACTTTCGCCAGGATTCAATTCAAAGATGACGATATTGGTTTCAACCGGTAATACCTGACGCACAAAATCCTTTTTAGCTATAGCATCACCGATCAATACCGCGTGGGCATGATCGTCTTTCAATGCGGTGAAATTATTTTGCAGGGCAAATATACCAGCTGCTGCCAGGAAGCCAGCCTGTCGCATACCACCTCCAAATACCTTACGGATCCGCCTTGCTTTCCTGATAAACTCTTTATTCCCCATCAGCAAACTGCCCACGGGACAACCAAGGCTCTTGCTCAGGCAAAGTGAGATGCTGTCAAATACCTTTCCGTATTGGCGGGGTGAATCACTTCTTGCTACCAGTGCATTGGCCAGTCGTGCTCCATCGAGATGAAGCTTGAGATGGTTTTCATCGCAGACTGTCCTGATCTCCCGGATGGCACTAAAATCATAACAACTTCCGCCGCCACGGTTGCTTGTATTTTCGAGGCTCACCAGGCTGGTCCGGGCCCGGTGTACATCGTCGGGGTTAATGGCATCACGCACCTGTGAAGCAGTGATTCGACCCCGGTCACCGTAGATTAGTTTCACTGATACACCGGAGTTAAAAGCAATCCCGCCGCCTTCGTATTGGTATATATGTGATGACTCATCACAGATCACTTCATCACCTGGTTGGGTATGGCATTTAATGGCGATCTGGTTGGTCATGGTACCGGAGGGACAAAAAAGGGCAGCTTCCATTCCAAACATATTAGCTGACAGAGATTCTAATTCGTTGACGCTGTCATCCTCTCCAAAAACATCATCACCTACCCGGGCGCTCATCATGGCATCGAGCATAGCAGCCCCGGGCCTGGTAACGGTGTCGGACCTAAAATCAATGATCATGTAAACTTTTATATGCAATATAATCAGTTCACTTCTTCTTATTATAGAATTGAGGCCTCGCCGCCCTGCGAGCACAGGTTTTACACTTCATTATTCGTGAATCTTATTAATATGTATAATAGAGTGGTGACTTTAAAGTCAATGTTAACATCTGAAGACCTGCTTTGCCAAGATTGAATTTCTCTCATTAAGCCCCCTGGATATTTCAAACATCATTTCCTACCGTTCATTGGCAAAAAGCCGCAGTTGACCAGTTTTGGCTAGGAGGCCGGCTGGTTGGGATATAGTTTTACAACTGAAAATGAGATAATTAGACGATTTTTCCGCTCATCTGCCTAAATAACCTTTCATCAGAAAATCCGGCCGATTTGTAACCCGTACCCTGAACATGCGTCCAACACAGTGTTCGAATTGACCGGCCATTCATCAGAAAATGTTACCGTTTAATACAAAACAATGTTCTTGGTATTGCAAAGTACCTACTTTTGACTTGTAATAATTAAAAACTAGTACTAACACTCGAAACCATAAACCAAATGCAAAAGATCCTGACACTGCTGACAGTCGCCTTAACCTTATCCTTTGTCGGCCTCGCACAAGTAAACCAATCGGCAGTTTCGGAAAGCAGCCGGACAGGCAAGATTACCGGAACCGTTATTGACGGGAGTACAAAAATTGTAGAGTCTGCTACGATCAGCCTGTTGAAGGCTGTTGATTCAAGCATCGTGAAAATGAATGTAGCCGACAAAACCGGAAAATTTGAATTTGATAATGTAGCCCTGGGTAAATACCTGGTGTCGATCTCAGCTATTGGTCATGAGAAAGGATTTTCCGAGCTGATCGATATCAACCCTTCCAACCTGGTGGTTGCACTCAAAACAATTGAACTGGTGCCTTCAGCCAAAGCGATTGCCGGTGTAACAGTGACTTCTAAGAAACCTTTTATCGAACAAAAAGCAGGTAAAACATTGATCAATGTAGAAGCTTCTCCCACAAATACTGGTTTGAATGCCCTGGAATTGCTGGAAAAGTCTCCCGGCGTTATGGTCGACAATGATGGTAACATCAGCCTGAAAGGAAAACAGGGTGTGATGATCCTGATCGATGGTAAGCCTACCTATATGAGTGGTGCGGATCTCACCAACTTATTGAAAAACATGCAGAGCACAAACCTGGATCAGATCGAGATCATGACCAATCCCCCCGCAAAGTACGATGCGGCTGGTAATTCGGGTATCATCAATATCAAAACAAAGAAGGGCATAGTAAAAGGCATGAACGGAAACGCAAATGTCAATTATACCCAGGGTGTTTATGGCAGGTTCAATGGTGGTGTTAATCTTAACTATCGCAATAATAAATTCAATGTATTTGGTGGTGTGAACGGTGGTAAATATGAAGGTTTCAACAACCTCTTAATTGATCGTAAGATCCTGAATGCCGACAAGACCCTGAAGACAACGATTGACCAGGTTTCAAGACCACATTTTGAAGGATATTACCAGAATGTAAAGCTGGGTATGGATTACTATTTCACAAAGAGAACGGTAGCTGGTGTAGTAGTAAATGGTAATTTTCATAAAGGTGACGAAGATCCCCGCAGCGTGGCCAACGTGAGACTGCCTGACGGTAGCCTGGATTATAAGCTGATCTCGAACGGTCTGAACGAAAGAAAGTCAAACAACCTTACAACCAATTTCAATTTCAAACATACTTTCGACTCTACCGGTCGTGAAATCACAGCTGACCT
>JAEYOL010000250.1 GCA_023411775.1 Bacteroidota bacterium
GGAGTCGTGAATGGCTGAAGATGAAAAATGTCCAGAGCACCGAAGTAGTGATCGCGGGTTATACGGAACCAAAAGGAGGGAGGTCTCATTTTGGTTCACTGGTACTGGCTAATAAAAAAACGGGTGGAAATGGCAAAGCCGCAAAGGGAACGGAGTGGGAATTTCGTGGCCATGTTGGAACCGGATTTAATTCGGCTATGTTGGCATCATTGAAAAAAAAGATGTCGGCGCTGGAGACTGATCAATCGCCGTTTAAATCCAAAGTGCCCCTAAACGGGAAAGTGACCTGGCTAAAACCAAAACTGGTTGCAGACATCGCTTATACCGAGGTGACCCGCGATAAAATCTTCCGGCATCCTGTTTTTATCCGACTAAGGGATGAGAAAGGAGTAAAAGATGTGAATGAAGAAATAGTGGAGGAGATCACCGATGTAAAAAGAAATGAAACCATGAAAGTGGGAAAATTTGATGTAAACATCACCAACCGGCACAAAATATTCTGGCCGGATGAAGGTTATACCAAAGGGGATGTGATAGACTACTACGATAAGATCTCGAAATATATTTTACCGCATCTAAAGAACCGGCCACTATCTCTGAAAAGAAATCCCAATGGCATCAGGGATGAAGGATTTTATCATAAGGACGCCGGCGAGAATGCTCCGGAATATGTGGATGTATACAAGGTGGACAGCGAAAGCAGCAATAAAGTCATCGACTATATTGTAGGAAATAATAAGGCTACCCTGTTGTACCTGGCCAACCTGGGTTGTATCGAAATCAATCCCTGGAACAGCACTACCCAGAAGCCGGATCATCCAAGCTGGATGGTAATCGATATTGACCCGTCGGACAAAAACAAATTCACCGATGTAGTGGACGTAGCGCTGGTCACGAAAGATGTCCTGGATAAGGCGGGTGTAAAATGTTATTGCAAGACATCAGGTGCATCAGGGCTGCATGTTTATGTACCAATGAAGAACAAATATGACTATGACACAGTGAAAGACTTTGCGCATATCGTGGCTTCCCTGGTGCAGGAGCAATTACCACGCACCACCTCCCTGGAAAGATCGCTGAAAAAACGAGGCTCGAAGATCTATGTAGACTACCTGCAAAACAGAAGTGGGCAGACCCTGGCATCAGTCTATAGTTTACGACCCCGGAAAGGCGCCACCATATCCACTCCCCTGGACTGGAAAGAAGTGAATCACAAACTTCATCCTTCACAATTTACAATCGAAAACATCCACGCCAGGCTTGAAAAAAAAGGTGATCTCTTCAAGCCAGTGCTTACCGGTAGTACCAATATTGAGAAAGCCCTGAAAGCATTGCACAGGGATGTGTAAATAATTTTAATCGACCCCCGTTCTGTTCTTTAACTTTCGCATTTTACAACAAGCCCAATTTTTAGGATATAAATTCATTGCTGCGGGGGGTAACGCTGGCTTCAGAAAACGGCATCAGGAAAAATACGGATAAAGCCGCCTTAACACTTAGGATTATCGAACGGTCCGGATGGCTGGTTCCATTCTTGCCGGCCGAAATAGGGTTCCGGCATCCATGGATGCCGGCGAAAAAAAATACACAGGCGCTATAAAAATAAAGAAAACTCCCTCTAAGAGTAAAGCCAGGACGACGCGATGGGTCAACAGTTTTGATAACATTCCAAAAATTAATTCCGGACAGCAATGCCTGAAATTCGTAATTTCCTCGAATGGAAGAAATACGCTGGGGTATGATCGGTTGCGGTGATGTGACCGAAAAAAAAAGCGGTCCGGCTTTCAACAAAGTAAATCATTCTAAGCTCGTAGCAGTGATGCGTAGAAACGCTGACCGGGCGGAAGATTATGCCAGGCGCCACCAGGTGCCTCGCTGGTACACCGACGTGGAAGACCTGATAAATGATCCCGAAGTCAATGCCATCTATATTGCCACACCTCCATCGTCACATGAGGAATATGCGCTTCGTGCGCTGGCGGCTGGTAAGCCGGTATATGTCGAAAAGCCAATGACGGTAAATGCCGTTTCTGCCATTCGTATGAAGCAGGCAGTTGAATCATCGGGTCAAAAACTGGTGGTAGCTCACTATCGACGGGCACAGCCGCTTTTTTTGAAGATTAAAGAGTGGATTCATGAAGAACGTGTAGGACCGATAAGGTTTATGCGCTCGTCCATATACAAACGGCAATTGTCAAAAGAAGAGTTAGCGGTGGAGAAAACCGCCTGGCGGGTGGATCCAAAACTGGCGGGAGGGGGACTATTCCATGACCTCGCGCCGCATCAACTTGATCTTGCGTATTATTTTTTTGGGGAGATAGAAAAAGCTTCAGGTATTTCGGGCAACCAGGCTGGCGCCTACAACGCCGATGATATCGTAACCGGGAATATTTTATTCCGCAACGGTGTTCATTTTGATG
Source organism: Bacteroidota bacterium (assembly GCA_023411775.1). Lineage (GTDB taxonomy): Bacteria > Bacteroidota > Bacteroidia > Chitinophagales > Chitinophagaceae > Terrimonas_B. Next base: position 2,421 of record JAEYOL010000250.1, read on the forward strand.
GCGTATGGTGTTTTAATGTATCTGCCGGTGATGAGAAGGATGAGTGCGAGATCATTGGTGATAAAGGGAGAATCGTTTTCAGCTTTTTTGAACATAAGCCTGTAAAAATTATTGAGAATGGATCGGTTGCCGAATATGCTTTCGAGCCACTGGAACATGTACAGCAACCTATGATTAATTGGGTTGTTCAATATTTCCTGGACCAGGCACCCAATCCCAGTAGCGCAGCGGATGGAGTGGAGGTGATGAGGTTGATAGATAGTTTCACTTCGAAATAATAAACCGCTTATGAGATATTATCTAACGTTATTGACCGCTCTACTCATTGTCTGCCTGTTGCAGGCGCAGCAGGCGGAAAAGCCCAAAGGAAAACTTTTTATCATAGGTGGTGGCGACCGCCCGCCATCGCTGATGCAGGCTTTGGTAAAGACAAGCGGGTTGTCGCCCAAAGATTATGTAGTCGTATTGCCTATGTCAAGCGCCAGTCCTGACAAGGCATATGAATACTTTAAGGCTGACCTGGAACCGTTTTGCCGAAACGCTATTGTCAATTTTAATTTTACACCCGAGCGGGTAAATGATCGAAGCTGGCTGGACTCATTGCAAAAAGCGAAACTGATCTTTATAACCGGCGGTGACCAGGATCGTTTTATGAAAGCTGTTCAGAACACGGCGGTTTACCAGGCCATCCATCGCGCCTACCAGCAGGGTGCCACCATCGGAGGTACCAGTGCAGGAGCCGCGGTGATGAGTGAACATATGATCACCGGGCACGAACTGCAGGATACCGTGTACCGATCTACCTTTAACAAGCTACGGGATAAAAATATTGAGTTCAAGCAGGGCCTGGGTCTGTTGACGACCGCCGTCATAGATCAACATTTTATTGTACGAAGCCGCTATAATCGCCTGCTATCTGCGCTGGCCCGTTTTCCTGCTCTTACCTGTATTGGCATTGATGAAGAAACGGCAATAATCGTTGACGGGCTGGTTGCAACCGTTACCGGTGAAAGACAGGTCGTGGTCATGAAAAAACCGGAGCAAATTAAAGCGCTTGAAACGGGTCTAATCAAAGTGAAGGATATGCAATTCAGCATTTATACAGCCGGTGATAGCTTTCAACTGAATTGAAAGTAATGATTCAAGTAAGTCTTATTATCATATGAATTTCAGAGTAGCCGAGGTTAAGGACATAGCCGGCATTCAGGTCGTTAGGCGACTGGTAAAAGAGAATCGGTTATCTGATCCCGGATTTGTGACCGATCAGGATGTGAGGGATTTTATTTCTCATCGCGGTAAAGGCTGGGTTTGTGAAGAAGATGGACACATACTTGGATTTGCAATCGCCGACCTAAAGGAAAATAATATTTGGGCCTTATTTGTCCACCCCGGACATGAGGGAAAAGGTATTGGAAAAAACCTTCACGCGCTGATGCTGGATTGGTATTTTGCCCAGGGTAAAGATCATGCCTGGCTTTCTACCGCTCCTGGCACGCGGGCCGAAAAATTCTATCGCAAAGCAGGCTGGACTGAAAAAGGGATATATGGAAAAGGCGAAATAAAATTTGAAATGTCAGGTTCGGACTGGCTGGCTGAAGGGATGAAAAACTAATTAACCCAGGTGAATTTCTACCCATTAGATTCCATGCCTGGCAACTAATGGGTAGAAAAACCATATTATTAACAAACCTCGATGTGATTGATCATTTCTTTCCCTTTTGAATTTCTTCCGGTGCAATAGGCGCCGGTACGACATTGTGAACAGGATTTGTAGATTTTAG
>JAEYOL010000300.1 GCA_023411775.1 Bacteroidota bacterium
GTGTTAATCCGTGGCAAAAAAATCATTCGCCACAGATTACACAGATTGACACAGATGGGAACGAGTACGGACGATAATGTTATTTGAAAAATCTATGAGAACTTCGATACCAGGGATAAATCGATCCGTGCAATCCCTGTTAATCCGTGGCAAAAAAATTCCATTTCAGCACAAACCATCCCGAAGGGACGTGGGGTTTGCGAGTTTTTTTTGTTTACGCCATTAATTTGATTGCGCTACGCCAATCAAAAGGGCAAAAATTTCCACGTCAAATTGGGACGCGAGGATCGAACCCTGCTTTACAATTTTGATTTGTTTCCGTCATTAGTACTAAAGAGCTAGCCGAATCTAGTAACGGCAGAGACACCCCAACGTCCCATAGGGACGTCTTATGGGTAGACAAATAACGCAACCAAGGTGACATCCGTCCTGTAGGGACGGTTTATGCGAAAAAACACAGTCAATAAATGAAACCCCCGGATATGCGCGGTTTTTATGGGCAAATTGTCTCACGTGAATTATAATGTCATCAATACCTCATTCGGGCATAAACCGTCCCGAAGGGACGGGGCTCCTTGATTGTCTATGCGTTTCTACCCAGCGTCCCGAAGGGACGTGGGAATGAACTCGTGGCAATGGCTTATTCCCGCCCTCAATTTTGAATGTGTTACACGCATCAAATATGAATTTGGGACTCAGATACGTACCGGAGATGTGAAAACGAATGCTTGTTAATGACATTTATCTTCCCACCTAAATTTGATATGCTATACGATCAAACATGAATATGTAAATACCTTTCGTCCCGTAGGGACGGTTTATGCAATTAATCAATGGATTAACCAACCCCGGAATTTCCCGCCAGGTGTGGCTTCCAGCCATAAAATTTAAGTAACTTTCGAGTTCAATATTGCCCGCTTCATGAAAGGACGATTAGTTGCCTGTGTATGTCTTGTTGTTGCCACCGGAGTGCTCGTGGTTTCCTGTTTTAATAATAACAGCAATGATCCCGCAATACCCAAAACCATCAGCTACAATTTTCATATTCGCCCCATACTTTCCGACAAATGTTTTAAATGCCATGGTCCCGACGGCAGTCACCGCCAGGCCGGTCTCCGGCTCGACATTGCAGACAGCGCATACGCACCATTAAAGGAAACACCAGGTGCATTTGCCATCGTGCCGGGCAAACCGGAAGAATCAGAATTGTTCAAAAGGATTTCCACCGATGATACCGCCTATATCATGCCCACACCCGACTCACACCTGGGGGCGCTTAGCGATTATGAAGTAAAGCTTTTCAAAAAATGGATCCAGCAGGGTGGCAAATATGAATCACACTGGGCGTTTATCACACCGGAAAAATCGGAAGTTCCTGGAGTAAAAAATAAAAGCTGGGTAAAAAACGAGATCGACCATTTTATCCTCGACAAACAAAATGAAAAAGGCCTTCAGCCAAATGAAGAAGCCGACAAAGAGCGGCTGTTGAAAAGAGTTTGCCTGGATATTACCGGCCTGCCACCATCCGTGGAAATGATGGACCGGTTTCTTGCCGACAAATCACCTGACGCTTATGAAAAAATGGTGGACGCTTTATTGAAAACGCCGCAATACGGTGAGAAGATGGCCGTGCACTGGCTGGATGTGGCCCGCTATGCCGACAGCTATGGCTACCAGGATGATAATATTCGAACCCAGTGGCCCTGGCGCGACTGGGTGATCCATGCTTTTAATAAAAATATTCCTTACGATAAATTCCTTGTTTGGCAGATCGCCGGTGATATGTTGCCCGATGCCGATAAGGAAAAAATCCTCGCCACCGGTTTTTTCCGCAATCATAAATACACGGAGGAAGGCGGTGTAATCGACGAAGAATACCGGGTAGAATATTTACTCGACAAAACAAAGACCTATAGCAAAGGATTGCTGGGCATCACCATGGAATGTGCCCAATGCCATGACCATAAATACGATCCTTTTTCCCAGGAAGATTATTTCTCGCTGCTCGCTTTCTTCAACAATACAAAAGAAGTGGGCTATGAAGGCGATGTAAGCGTATCGAAACCTGCTAAAAACCCGATCCTGGCTATCAGCGCGCAAGACAGGAAAGATATTTTGTCATTCATCAATTCCAAAGACACATCCGCTCTCACGGTTTCTGTGATGGGTGAACGTGACTCGTTGCGTAAAACATACCTGCTGATACGCGGCGCCTATGATCAGCCGGGAAAAGAAGTGAAACCCGAAGCGGTAAAAGCCGTGATGGATTTTGATACTACGAAGTATGATCGCAACCGTCTCGGACTGGCAAAATGGACCGTCGATAATAAGAATCCACTTACAGCACGGGTGTTTGTCAACCAAATATGGCAGGAACTTTTTGGTCGCGGCCTTGTAAAAACCTCCGGTGATTTTGGCATGCAGGGTAAATTGCCATCTCACCCTGAACTGCTCGACTGGCTGGCGGTGGATTTTATGGAAAACGGATGGGATATCAAAAGACTGGTAAAACAACTGGTGATGAGTGCCACCTATCGCCAATCAGCCAAAGTATCAGAGGAGCAACTGCGGAAAGATCCAGAAAATATTTACCTCTC
>JAEYOL010000305.1 GCA_023411775.1 Bacteroidota bacterium
AATGCATATAGCCCCCCGAGCCTGTGAGGCCTATCTTTCCCAGCCGGATATCAGCGCCAATGCCTTCACCATAACCATTTTTATGGGTATCCTTAAAACCAGCCGTCGGAGTAGCCATTTCTGCATAAGGACCAAGGCTGAATCCTTTTAACTGTGCATGACCTGCCAGTGAAAAAAGTACAAGTGCGGTAGACAGCAATATTTTCATAAAGGCTTTCACAAAAATGGGCAAACTTCCTGCCACGCGGGATTTAACATAGTGAAAATGCTGTTAAGGGAAATAATAGGATTTTATTAAATTTAGTTGGCATATTTTCTGGGACAAATTTGTAAGGTTTAGTTATGAAAAATATTATTATTAGTCTCTTGTTGCTGCTCCCCGCAGGCGTGGTACTGTCGCAGGAAGATGCAGCACTTAATGTCCAGGAGATACTGGAAACGAAGAATTTTATTTTCAAGGCTGAAACTGTCAGCCCGGCCCGCGGCCGAACGCGGCAACTTACTACGGAATATGATGTTGTGGTGAAACCCGATACTGTAATATGTTATTTGCCTTATTTCGGTCGTGCCTATACGGCTCCTATCGATCCGTCGGATGGGGGAATAAAGTTTACCTCTGCCGAGTTTGATTACACTTTGGAAAAAAAGAAAAAGCAACGCTGGGATCTTACGATTACTCCAAAAGATGCCAGGGATGTACAAGCGCTATATTTCACCATTTTTGATAATGGTCGTGCCTCTTTACGTGTTAATAGCACCAACAGGCAGGGCATTTCTTTCAACGGTTATGTGATAAAAGGAAAAGCGGAGAAGAGAGGATTCTAAGATTCCGGATCTCTATTTTATTGGCAGAAAAACAAAATAAGGGACAAAGTGCCAGGTTGATTCTTATGCACTTTGTCCCTCGTTATGTGTACCGTGCCTTACGGCAGGGAAGTTAGCCACGGATTACAAAGATTACGCAGATTAATTTATCCGACTGCCTGCAGAGTTACTTAATCACTCCACATCCGATCCTTGAACCCGCATCTCCGGTTGGCTGGGTCTTGAAATCATCCACACCACCATGCACAATGATGGCTTTACCCAGGATATTTTTACCCGGAGCACCGCCCAGGGTCCACAGATCGGTTTCGATCGTTACTGAACCTTTTCCTTTTGAATCCAGTTTTATATTACCTATATCGCCGGAATGAAAACTGTCACTACCCCATTTACCATGTTGTGCGTTGGTAGGATTCCAGTGACCGTGCGCCATTTTACCGTTATCGCTGCAATCGCCATGTTCGTGGATATGCACGGCAACTTCTTTACCAGATTTCGCAGCGACTGTAATATCAATATTCATTTTTACTTTCCCATCACTACCTGTTTCAAACTTCGCGGTACCGCTTAAAGCTGTGTCGGGATAAGTGCCGGTGAGAACAGCTTCCGCTTTTTCAACAAGTGCTACCGTAGCGGTATCTCCCGCCATATTCATATCGGCATGTGCCGCATCGCTGATTGTTGTTGTCGTATCGGCGTTTTCATCGCTGCTGGTATTTTCATTATTACAGCTATACCCGATAATACCAATGGCCAGCGTGCAAACAGCCAGCCTTGAAAATGATAAAAGTTTCATATTATTTGATTTTGATTTTAGAAATGTATTAACAAAGCTTCAAAAATCTTACCTATTTGGAAATTGCGTCAAAGATCTATCAAACCCGCGATTCTGTCGACAATTTTCCACGTTGGCCTGTCTAACGCGTCTCAAAAGTACCACTCTTGTCTTTTATTCGATTTATTACTTCAGAACCTGTTACCTTCGCCCACCGTAACAACAGGATCTATGGCACTATTAGAAAAACAACTGTATATAAAAAAGTCAACAATACCCGGTTCGGGTAAGGGTCTGTTCACGAAAAAGTTTATTCCTAAAGGAGCGCGTATCGTCGAGTATAAAGGAAAGATGACAACCTGGAAAGAGGTCAATCACGACGATGGAAAGAATGGTTATATCTATTATATCGACCGCAACCACGTCATCGATGCGCGGACATATTCCAAGGCATTAGGCAGGTACGCAAACGATGCCCGGGGATTGCAGAAAGTAAAAGGTATGACCAACAACGCGGTTTATACGGAAGAAAACTACAAGGTATTTATCGAAGCCACCCGGGATATTCCCGCCGGCTCGGAAATCCTTGTTTCCTATGGTAAAGAATACTGGGATGTGATCCGGCATAATTTGCGCCTGGAAAAGCAGCGTGGCTAGCAGGGTTTTGATTATTTTTTTATATTTACAGTTAATAAATCCTAATGCTATGTCACTACTGAACCAGCAGAATAAAAAGGGCCAAAAGAAAGACAAAAAGAAAGCTAATACTGCTGCCAATGACAAAGGTGGTTCTAAGTTTATACAGAAACCTAAATCCACGGGTTTTGTTTCCAAACAATCTAATACCGGTTCACAACGGGGCAGCTAGTTCTCACCTTATTTATTTTTACGCATGACGAAGGAAGAACTTCTGCGGGAGCTTTCATCGGAAACTTTTGTTGCATTAAAACCTTCGACGGTCCACGGCATCGGTGTTTTTGCCATCACCGATATTCCTAAAGGTTGTCGGGTTATATTTTCAAGGAATGAGGGCAACTGGATCAGGCTGCCCATTCATGAGGTGGAAAAACTTCCTGCACATTCTCGCTCCCTGGTAGAAACATATTGCCTTTATGATGATGAAGATTATTTTGTACCAGATTATGGTTTTAAGATCATGGACCTGGTTAACTATCTCAATCACTCGTCTGCCCCCAATATTATTTCTGTTAATGATGGTGAGTATTTCGAAGCTATCGTTGACATTCAGGCTGGCTCTGAGTTATTTGTAGACTATGGAGAAATTGTGAAAGTCAAGGGATACGAATAGGCCTGGATTGTATGGATCCGGTACGTTCGTTCACCTTTTAAGAAACTTACCATTCAAAAGCTTTTCAAGTACTTCTTCTTTCAGGTTGCGGCTGATCGGAATGTCATTTGCCCCGATCCTGATCGTATTGCCTTCAATACTTTCAATCTTATCTGCAGCGACAATATAAGATTTATGAGTTTTAATAAACCTGTCGGCTGGAAGGTACTCCTCCACTGCTTTAAACGTCAGGTAAGTGATATATTTCTTGTCACGGGTATGTACCACAACATAATTTTGTAGTGCCTCTACAAATTTTAAATCATCGAGCGAGATCTTTACCAGCTTATTATCCGCTTTAATAAAAAAGAAACCGGCTTTGTCCGCCGACCTGGTAGCATTGTTCTTTTCTCTTAGTTCATAATATTCCCTTGCTTTCAGGGCTGCTTTCAAAAAGCGGTCAAATGAGATTGGTTTTACAAGATAGTCGAGCGCGTTCAGTTCATAACCATCGATGGCAAACTGTGGATAGGCCGTTGTGAAGATAACAGGAGGTGCAGTTATTAGCGATTTTAAAAAGTCAATACCCGTGATCTTTGGCATTTGAATATCCAGTAGTATAAGCTGTATCTCGTTTTTTGCCAGCGTTACCGTTGCTTTGACCGGGTTGTCAAACTCGCCCGCAAGTTCCAGAAATTCGATTTCTGTAATGTATTCCCTCAGGCCTTTCCTGGCAAGAGGCTCATCATCTATTATGATACATTTTATTTTCATATTAGTAGGCTCTTAAACAATTAAAATTATCGTTCAGGGGTCGAGGTGAATCAGGAAACCTTCAGTTTCATTTCTACCCTGTAGACATGTTCCCCGTTATGTATATTCAATTCATGTTTGCCGGGATATAAAAGCTCCAGTCTTCTTTTTACATTGGTCAATCCGATTCCGCTAAACGGATCAGTTGCTTTTTCGCGTCCTTTTGAATTAGTCGCGTTAAAGATGAACTCGCCATTTTTCCTGTCCAGTTGCAGGGTGATAAAGTTATTTTTTTCAGCATCGGGTGCGGCATGTTTAAACGCATTCTCCACAAATGGGATCAGCAACAATGGCTCGATCAGAAATCCCTTTACCTTATCTGTGTAAGTCAGGGAAACTGCGTAGTCCTCTTCTTTGCGTAATTTTTGCAAACCCACGTAATCCTCCAGATAAGCAATTTCCCGTTCTACCGGGATTTTGGCCCCATTTGCTTCATAGAGTTGGTAACGAAGCATGTCTGAAAACTTATGAAGTGAGGCCCTGGCTGCCGTATTATTTTTATCGATCAGGAAATAAACCGAATTAAGTGAATTAAAAAGAAAATGAGGATTGATCTGGGATTTTAGGAAGTTCAGTTCAGCTTCTGCTTTTTCCTTTGCGATTTCCGCCATTTTCTGCTGCAGTCGACTGTAATCGAACATCAGTTTAATCGCCGCGCCCGCAATAACCAGGAAGAAATGTGGGATCATGTTATCGTAGATCCGTTGTTTCAGGTCGCCAGACAGATTATAAAGTGCCGGCACATTCATGATCCTGCCCTGGATATTCATTTTGAGTATGCTGCTACTTACTACCAAAAGAACCAGGCATACCACAAACAATACATACCTTTTTTTATAAAACAGCTGTGGAAGAAGCACATAGTTGGTGATGTAGATCATCGCGGCCAGATCTATTACCTTGAGCAGTGTCACTTTAAAAGCCATTCCCGGCTCACGGTAATCTTCGTAACGAAGAAAATACCAGGTGCCAAAAACCAGCATCCAGAAGAATACATGGTGCAGTTTATATTTTAATAGTCCCCTGTTTTGAAACATAAATGGTAAAATAAATTTACAGCTTATCAATGGTAAAATAGTTTACACGACGGGAAGTGCTGGCTTGATGGAAGGAGAATTGTGATCCGGGATACCAGGGGTCAGGGAATAAACCAGGGGTAAGACCAGTTTTGAAATCGGCAGAGAGAAAAACTTTTTATGCCCGTGTTTTACCCATGGTTTTACCAGGATTTTGAGTTACTAGATGTCAGAAGCATTAAGTGTCTGACATGGACTGAAAACCGGCTTAGGGAAAAAAACATTTTGAGCCCGTTTTTTACCCATGGTTTTACCAGGATTTTGAGTTACTAGATGTCAGAAGCATAAAGTGTCCGACATGGATTGAAAGCCAGGCCCCTGTAAAAAACTTTTTATGCCCGTTTTTTACCCATGGTTTTACCAGGATTTTGAGTTACTAGATGTCAGAAGCATAAAGTG
>JAEYOL010000313.1 GCA_023411775.1 Bacteroidota bacterium
TCCTCCCAGGTTTTAGATCTTGTACCCTTATAGTGAAGTTGTACTGCCCAACGGTAACTATCCGTTTTGTTTTTAGGTGTGCCGTGGGGCAGCTTGCTATCGAAGATCAGCACGTCACCAGCCTTCATCGGGGCGCATACCGTTTTGCCCGCGAGCGTATCAAATATTTCTGAATCGCAGATCTGCCAGTCCCTGCGCATAAAATGGAGTATAGGTCCCTGCTTGTGCATACCCGGCACCAGGTACATACAACCGTTTTCTTCATTTACATCTCCGAGCGCAATCCATACACCGATGATGGAAGTATCTATCGGGTAATTAAAATAAGCATGGTCCTGGTGCCAGGGCTTTTCACGACCTCCCGGGGGTTTGATCATGGCCATTTCCTGGAAAAGCTCTATATCCTTCGCACCAGCTAACGTGCTTATCAAATGAAGCAACTCGGGTTTATAAGCGAGCTTTCCTAATGGCGGGTGTGTTTCCGTGAACCCCATAAATTTCCTGACAAATGCGGCCCGGGTTTTGGGAGGCAGCGCAGGCAGGTTTTCTCCAAATGAACCCATGGCGAGTTGCTTGCCTTTATTGTCCTTAACTTCATCCTGATCCAATTGGATGAGTTCCCTGATATCGCCTTCATAATATATACTTTCACACTTCGGATCATCGGCCTGCGTCATATCGGAGAGTTCTTTTTTAGCCTGCTCTACTTCCTCAACACTATATGCATTACCCACGATCAGGTAGCCATCACGTTCATACTGTCGCACTACATCCTCATTGATCGCATTCCATCCATCGATAGTAGTGGCAATCTTGTCGGACTGGTAAAGCGATGGATCATGTTCAGCGATCTTGGGTTCAAAAATCACTTTCATATCTTATAATTTTAATTCGCTAATAATTGGTCATGTTTCCGGGTTTATTTCACCTGCTTATCACTGAAACCCCTGAATTTCTTAATACGGTGAAATGTGATAAAATTTGAATCGTGGCAATTATTGGCGCCACCCTCTTTGTCATCATAGGCTGTACGGGAAAGAAAAATAATATCATCTCCTTCAAATTGCCAGTCTACATATTGAAAGCCATGCGTGGCGACACTGGTATCCTGCAGTATGATCCCGTTGACCTTCCAGTTGTACAAATCCGGTGAACTACTTAATGCAAGCGTATTACGTACCCTGGAAGACCTGATTCGTTTGGGATAGTTACTCACTTCATCATAGTACTGCCTGGTTATATAGTTCGACAATGTCCAATACAGCCCTGACTTTTCATCAAAATGAACAACAAATTTTTTGCTCCCCCCGGGGAATGGGATAAAACCGGTCTTTGGATCAAAGGTAGAATGTTTACCGTCAGCAGATACCTTTACGATCGCAGCCTTTTCATCGAAGGTGGTTCGATCGTCCACGCGAAGAATATTGGCAATATTTCCATCCCGGTCGATCACGGCGTTTCCTTCGCACCAACCATGAAAATTCCCGTTAAGATAAGTTGAATCAAATAGCAGGGAGTCGCTGATGGACCAGCTGGAAGCCTTTAACAGGTCAGCGTCTACGGGTGCCGACATCATGAATGTTCCGTACCGTTTTCCCCAGACACGAACCGGGCCATAAGCCAGTTCCATGGCCCGCCAGATCCTGCCCTTGTGTTCGATAATGGGAGTTGGCGCACAATGATATTCCCCTGCAAGCAGGAGACCATTTTGGGTACCGGTAGGTTTTGTCCAGGTTTTGCCTCCATCGCCGGATTTCCTGATCAGCAAAGTGCCATGGTGCCTGTCTGTACCCATGAAATATAATGTATCGCGGTGAACAAACAACTTGGACCAGAATGCGCCGTTCACCTCGGAAACGCGGCGCCATGTTTTTCCTTTATCGGAAGAACGATAGATCCGCGAAACGGCCTGCACATATTCGGAACTCTCAGGACCAAACATATCATGTGAAGCCATATAGTCTCCGTTTGGAAGAACAGCAAGGCTGGGCGAGCCGAGGTAGACCTTTGTGGATGCAGGGCTATACGCAACCACTGACCCTGTTGCACCATTTATATTTAATATCTGTGCGGAGGGCCGGCATGATAATAATAAAACATATAGAAATACGGTACTTCTTAGCGCTAAGTTTCTAAAGGGAATCAGTTTCGTCATTGCTCATTGGTTTTTTATATATGATCTACTCTCCGCCTATCACAAGCCTGTAAATACTCTGCCCGGTAATATTAATGATATCAGCAGCAAGTATCCAGGGTTCCACCTTTGTATTGACGGTAATTTTCAAAAATGAGTTGGGTTCTGCCCGGGCAAATAACAAACCCGGATGCTTCAGGTTCTCATTCTCCCTGATCAACCGCTCGTGCATGGGTGATGTCACAATGTGATACAGGGGATAACCAATACGTTTCTCCGTGGCATATTTCATAACCTGTGTGCAATGTATATCACCGCCAACCAGCATGACGCCCTTGATTTTTTCCTTACCCAGGAAATCAATGATCGCTTCCCGTTCATATACAAAACTGTCCCAGGTGTCGGCGTGTGTGGCCGTGGCGGGAAGTTTCAAATCCCAGGTCATACCGCAAGCTAATATTTTGAATGGTGCTGTTGATGCTTTCAGAACACGTTGCAGCCATTCCCATTGTTTACTGCCAATCAGGGTAGGCTTATCGGGTGATGCAAAAGAAGGTTCGGTTCGTGCAAAATACCGGGTATCAAGAATAAATACTTCCACCGGACCTCTTCTGAAATGGGTATATATACCCTGGTTGTCTTCCCCGTAATTGACCAATGCACGGTATTCTGTAAAAACCTTCCTGGATGTCTCACGGTTATGCAACCCCCCGTCCGAATCATTTGCACCAAAGTCGTGATCGTCCCAGGTACCCCAAAAAGGAATTTTTTTTGAAAGAAATGATGGACCATCCTGTGCAAGAAAATACCGGTGCTTTATTCTTTGATGTGTAATCAGCGTGCTGTCGATATATGGCGAGTCGCCGAGAAGCACCATGCCATCCGATCCATGTTTCCAAATCTGTTGCCAAAGTTCGCCGAACCGGCCGTTCATGTCCACACATGATCCAAAAGCAAGAGTAGTAATTGCAGGAACACCTGGTAATGGTGCGGTTTTGAAACTCAACGGCATTCCAGGTAATATAGCCTGGGCATCACTGGAAACTGAATATTCATAAACTGAATCGGCCTGCAGATCCTTAAGATGCCACTTGATGCAAAAATCATTATCTGCAAGTGGCTGCTCCTGCAACTTCCTGGCTGTTTTGACACCCTGGCTTTTCTTCCAATATGAAAGAGTATACCTGCCGCTGGTATTACCCCGCATCCAAATAACAGCCTGCTGATGATCGATATGACCAAGTGCCGGTCCGATCAATGGCTCAGATGTCATTGAGCTTGGTTTCAGACGTGGTGCTTTTCGGCTTTTAATGTCAAGTGCGTATTGGTATAGTGAACGAAAAAATGAATCAGCCGCGGCTATGGTTCCAGGCTCGGCTGTTTCCTTTCCATTTTCATCAAACAACTTATCAAGCCAAAGTGAACTGATCAGGTATCGCCCGTCACCATGTTGACCTTCCAGCAAGGCGGCCCGCCCGGGGATCTTTGCACCTTTCTTGTAACCGCCACCCGCGCCGATCAACAAGCGCATACCCTCCCATTCCGCAATACTTTCCCAACTCCTGCGTCCATCATAGATCACTTCTGGTCGGCGCGGTTGTTTTGGAAACCGGAGAGCATCTTCATTGCCATTGAGCCATTTCCTGATCAACGCGTGTTCTTTATCTACTGCAATAAGCTCATCGGTACCTGACCATGTTTCGCGTACTAACTTCATGCCTGCTGGAAGATATGGCGGATGCATAGAAGAATACCGGCCCCATTGCGACATCTCTACCATCACACCACCCTTGCTGACAAAACCGGGAATCTGCTCCGCATATCGACGCATGAAATCCTGGTAAGGCTGGTATGCATTGGTAAAGGTTCCAAAAAACAAGAGGTCTATTTTAGAGATATCAGGCCCTACAGGAAACTGGTACCTGGGGTTGGCCATTCTTTCCTGCACTTCTGCTTTCTGTTCACGATCTTCATAATTCATGACCATCGCACTCACAGACATATCCTTACTGATCATCTCCGGTGTGAGGCTGATCACTTCAAAACCGGCACGTTTCAGCATCGTCGCTGCGCCGGTCATCTTCAGGGTTTTTGAATCTGTACTTTCCAGTACAGCAGCTACTAATTTTTCTGCTGCGACAGGTTCATTACGAAGCTGCGCGAGCGCCCCAATCGCGGGTACACTGGATACGGACAGGGCAATAAACTTTCTACGGTTTAGTTTCATTCCTGATTTCAAAATTGGGCTCAAATATTTTGAGCCAATGATTCATTTCCATTTATCAATAGCGGCTCTCCGCTGCTATAAGTGCCTTTCGACTCGTCAGCATGTGTAAAAAGTTCCGGAGTATATGCAATAAAATAACTGCGTCTCGGCTTATCTGTTGTGTTCGCACCGCTTTTGTGAAATAATAAGCTGGAAAAGGCCACCAGCGCGCCGGCGGGTACTTCCACCGGGTCTCCCGGATCTTCACCCTGGTAACCAACCATGGCATTTTGCTCCTCTATCCACACGTGCTCTACCAGGTCTTTTGAACCCGCACGGCTGAAAGGTAAAACTGAGATCGTTCCATTGGAAACACTCATATCATCCAGGGCAATCCAAAACGTGACATAGGGCTTGTGCCTCGCAGCACCACCCTGGTACACAGAATATCCGCTGTCCTGGTGCCAGGCAAAACTGGTATCAGTATCTGTCATCTTTACAACGAATTGTTCATTATGCAAATATGCCGTATCGCCGATAGTTGCCCGGCAAACTTCTGCGGCTTTTTCACTAAAAACAAAATCATTCAAGACAGCCTGTTGTTTTCTTGGACTTAAAACAAAGTACTTCTTCCCAAATACATTGATCCGGTCACGTGTTACACCCTTGGTGCGCATTTCAGATTCCAGGTCATGGATGCTTTGGTCACAGGCTTTTCTTATTGCTTCAAGCTCCGCTGTATTCAAATAATCCGGAATGACCATATAACCTTCATGTCTGTAGTGCTCCTTTTGTGCTTCAGTGATCTTCATTATACTTCATTATTTATATTTAAACAAGAACTTAGTTATATCCATTGTTTTGAGTAAGTTTAGGATTAGCCTCCAGGGCAAAGGTTGGGATTGGCATCCGCACATGATGTGGCTGTGCAGGTTGGCCGCGTTGTTGTGCCCTCTCAATAAACTTACCATGACGAATAAGATCGTGTCTTCTCTGCCCCTCGAGATAAAATTCCCAACCTCTTTCATCAAGCAGGTGATCACGCATACTTTCCTTGCTTGGGAAATCAACGAGTAACAAATCGTCGACTCCGGCGCGGTCTCGTACGAGGTTTATCAGGTCGATCGCCTCCTGTGTTGGCCCATTCAGCTCATTCAATGCCTCTGCCCTCGAAAGTAGAACATCGGCATACCTGATCTCAGGAATATCATTGCCATAGGCTGGTCCGATATAATCTTCGTCGGGCCAATATTTAAATACCGCCCTGCTATTGGCATTGGCCGTGAGGTCGACAAGGTTACCAGCCTGGTTGATATATTCTGAGATAATCAGATCCTTCCTTTTATCATTTGCAGGAAATGAATTGTATGCGGCATCGTACATATAAAGGCCACCACTAAAGATAGACGCGCCTGCGGGGAACTCAAAACCAGTTGCCGGATGCTTCTTGAACGATGGTGGATAAGCAATATTCATGAAAGTATTAGCGGCAGTTCTGTTGAGATCAGCCTTGGCAGGTCTTACCCAGATCAGTTCCTCATTTCTTTCATTGGCGACAAAAAATAAAGTGAAATAATTAGGGAAAAGATCATATACATTCAGATCCATGATCTGTTTTGAGTAATCCAACACTTTCTGCCATTGCTTGGTAGCAAGACTCAGTTTCATGAGATAACCAAGCGCTGCACCTTTGTTAGCACGTCCATAGGCAAGTTCCTGCCGCGCCTCGGGCAAACCATCAAGTGAAGTCTTCAATTCATTTTCAATAAACGTTATCATTTCATCTTCACTGGCGCGTGGCAATTCCAGTTCCTGCAATGTATTGGTACGAAGGGGTACGGGGCCGTAGCGCATATACAATTTGTAATAACTGACCGCCCTGATAAAATGTGCTTCCGCTTTTATCATGGTTTTGGAAGCATCATTTATTTCCGCGCCTTCAATATTCTCAAGAATAATATTGGCATTACGGATACCTTCAAATGGCAATAGCCATAATTTATCCCAGTGACCAGGAGTGGCCGGATCAAGTATAAAGCGCTTGAAATTGACAACGTCGGCATTATTTGAATGTATAATATCACCACTATTTTCCTCCAGCATGGTGGATATCACGGCAATATTACTACCCGGCATCTCAGCCAGCTTGGCATAGGCGCCAAAAAGTACAGACTCCACACCCTTTAATGATTTGAACAGGTTTTCCGGGGTGGTTTCAGAATAAATTTTGGGTTCCAGGAATTTTTTGCAGCTATACATCTGCAATAATACCAGCATGCAAATCCCGGAAAATATGATCTTGCTAAGTTTCATAATACTTTGCTTTAAGTTTTTTACAAACCAATATTGATTCCAAATACATACGACCTTGACGACGGATACCCGTTCCAGTCAATCCTGAAGTAGGAGTTACCGTTCGGGTTGAGCGCCGGATCGTAACCTTCATAGTCGGAGAACGTAATCAGGTTCTGTCCTGTAAGGTAAAGCTCAAACGAGCGTACTTTTTTCTTCAACACCTTTCTTGACAGATCGTAACTTAACCTGACGGTCTGCAATTTTGCATATGATGCGTCAACGACCGTTTTGGAATTAATGGCCTGTGCTGTCTGCGTTGTCATTTTCACAAAAGAGGGTTGATCGTTAGTCGGATTTTGGGCAGTCCACCGGTTGTTGAAAGGTTCTGCAAGCCTGTTGGCTCGTAACCTTCCACCTCTTGGCCAGTATGTTTCGAGCAAAGTACCGTTGAACATCTTAAGTCCTGAAACCCCCTGGAAAAAGAAATAAAGACTCAGATTTTTATAGCTTAATGTGTTTCCAAAGCCCCATGTAAGTTTTGGAAATGAGTTACCCAGGATCACACGGTCGTTTGAATTGATCACACCATTTTTATCCTGGTCCCTGAATTTGAAATGCCCGGGTTCCTTGACATTTGAGATGGATGATAAATCGTCACCCTGCTGCCAGATACCGATAACTTCATACCCATAGTACGACCAAACTGGTGAGCCTGGTGTAATGATGGCCACATTGCTGTGCTCCGAGGTCATACTTCCTGTAATAATACTGGTAATACTGCCCAGGGAGGTAACCTCATTTTTCAGCGTTGAAAAATTGAGATCTGAACGCCAGGTAAAGTCTTTTGTCCGCAGGTTGTTGGAAGAAACGGCAAACTCAAATCCTGTGTTTTGCATACTGCCTATGTTCGAAAGCTTTTTATTAAAACCACTCTCCGATGGAACTGGCAGATCGATAAGCATATCATCCGTTACCTTGCGGTACCAGTCAACTGAACCTGTGATGCGGTTTTTCCATAATGCGAAATCCAGCCCCAGGTTGTATTGCGTTGTTGTTTCCCATTTCAGTTCCGGGTTTGGTATCCGCAGGGGATTTAGTGTGGTGATCAGTTGGTCGTCCAAAACATAGCTTTGTCTTGTTCCAACATAAATATCGGGGTTGATCGAGGCATAAGTTGAAAGCGAGGTATAGTTACCAATATCCTGGTTACCGGTTTGTCCCCAGCTCACACGCATCTTTAGCATATTCACCGTATTCAGCAGCGAGCCAAAGAACTTTTCCTGGTGTATCTGCCATCCTAGTGACAAGGACGGGAAGTAACCAAAGCGGTTGTCTTCACCGAACCGGCTCGAACCATCCGCACGGAAAGTAGCAGTTAATAGATATCTGTCTTTCAAATTGTAGTTCAATCGCGCGATATAGGAAAGAAGTTGGTTGGCAGACTTGTAGCTTTCCGAAACCAGTGAGGCACGATCAGCAAGCGCGAAATTGAATGCTGTAGTAGCATCAGTGGGGAAGCCGGTACCATGTGTTTCGCTGTTATAGCGGACAAACTTTTGCGCAGTGGCACCACCTACTATATTGATCCTGTGGCCATCCATGATCTCATCTTCATAGCGTATGAGTCCTTCGAAAAGATAATTGGACTGCATACCATTATAAAGCGAGGCCAGGCCTCCTTGCGCACGCCCAATTTCAGTAGTGCGATCCTTGTATACACTTTTGTCATCGTTGCTGATATCGGTTCCTACGTTTCCACGCAAAGACAACTTGGGAAGTATATAATATTCGGAAAAGAATATCCCGGAAAAGCGATATCGATTCCCCCTGATATGAGAGCCGTCGATGATCACAGCAGGGTTATCGCCTCCACCGGTCACGTCCGACACATAATTACCCTGCGCATCACGAACCGGTTGGGTGGGGTCATAACCTTTCATGGCATTGATTACGCCCGAACGTATCCCTATATCAAAACCATAGGGGATGAAATTATCCTTAATATAACTGAAGTTACCCGTGAAACCCATCTTGAATTTTTCACCATTGTGATTAAGGTTCACACGGGCGCCATACATTTCGAAGGCGCTACCTTTGACAAACCCGTTTTGTTTGGAATGATTTAACGCGACCAGGTAAGCTCCTTTGCCAACACCACCTGAAAGATTCAGGTTATGTGTCTGCATAAATGCATTATCCCTATAAACAACGTCCTGCCAGTCTGTACCCCCGTTTACAATATCCGTCACTTTATCAAGTGGATCCCCCGCGCCGGCATCGATAATCGCATTGATTCCATCCTTAAAATCCTGGGCATTCAATAAATCTAGTCGTTGATGCACATTCTGTATGCCGAAAGTCCCCGTGTAGCTTACCTGGATCGGCCCCGATACACCACGTTTGGTAGTGATCAGGATCACACCATTCGCACCCCTTGATCCGTAGATAGCGGTTGCCGAAGCATCTTTCAAAATTTCCACGGAAGCGATATCACTTGGACTAAGAGAACTAAGGGGATTTCTGGGTGAACGGCTGTTGACGACCTGGCTTCCCGATTCAGTGATCAATGGCGAATTGTCGATTGGTAGACCATCAATTACATATAGTGGTGTAGTACCACCGGTAATCGATCCCACCCCACGAATATTTGTCGCCATCCCGCCACCTGGCTCACCCGTATTCTGGACTACTTGTACCCCCGGCGCCTTGCCTGCGATCATTTCATCAATAGAAGTGGCAACTGGGTTAAAGTCTTTGGCGGTGAGCTTTGAAACAGATCCCGTAAGATCGCTTTTTTTAATCGTACCATAACCAACTACGACCACATCTTCCAGCTCTCTTGCCGCTTGCTGGAGTGTAACCTGGATATTGGTTCTACTATTAACAGCGATCCGTTCACTTTCGTAGCCTACATGCGAAAGATCCAAAGTATCCTGACCGCCGGCCTGGATCTGGAATCTTCCGTTATCATCTGTCTGGGTGGAAGCCTGTAGTCGTGACAAACTTACAACCACACCTTTTATCGGCAGCCCCGATGATGCATCAGTGACGGTCCCTGACACCGTACTAAGCGTACCGTTTTGTTGAGAGAGACCCGGTAATGAAATGAACCCAAAAAGGAGAATGACAAGCAGGAATTTTATTCTCCTGGTTAATGGCCTTAGCATAAGCAATCGTTTAAGTAAGTAAGAGATTTTACTATTTGCAATTTATTAGTGAAACAAGCGGATTTCTTTAACCTGGTTTTCTAAATGTTATACGATTTTAGCATAAACCCTTAGTTTTCGAAGTATCATCTGCGCTACAGTTATAATTCTTTCACGATTCATATTTTCCTGAAAAAATTATTGCTACCATGGCAGCGAAAAAGTTTTTACAAAACTGAAACACTTGATCGCTTCAATCACGCCTTCCTTAATCCCCAGGCCAGAGTCTTTGATGCCTCCAAATGGCGAACATTCAATCCGATAACCAGGCACTTCATTGATGTTGACAGTACCCATTTTTAATTCTTTTATAAACCGGAGGCTATGCGCCATATTATTGGTGACCACCCCGGATGATAGTCCATAGGCGGTACTGTTAGCCAGGGCAATCGCATCTTCGATATCAGAAAACTCCATTATCGGTGCAAGTGGTCCGAAAGATTCATGTACCACCATGTCTGCATGACGTGGCACGTCAACAATGACAGTAGGCTCAAGCAGGGCTCCCTTTCTTTTTCCACCCAATATTACTCTTGCACCCTGTTGTACGGCCTTTTCCACAACGGCTTCAAGATATATTGCAGCCTGTTCGTCAATCACGGTGCCAACCATTGTACCAGGATCGGCGGGATCGCCCGATTTGTAGGTCTTCGCTTTATCAACAAATTTTTCGACAAATGCCTCCCTGATATTTTTATGTACAAGTATGCGTTTCACCGCCGTGCACCGCTGACCGCTATTGCGAAATGAACCTTCTGCAGCCAGGTGTACAGCCAGGTCCAGGTCTGCATCATCCATGACGATGATGGGGTCATTACCTCCCAGTTCCAGGATGATTTTCTTATAACCTGCAGAAGCGGCAATGGCTTTTCCTACTGCAACACTTCCGGTAAACGAAACGATATCCACCCGCGGGTCCTTTACAAGCGCGCCGGCCACCTGGTCAGTAGGTCCAAGCAATACACTGAGCATATGAGGTGGAAGCCCGGCCTGGTATAATAGTTCTGCAATTTTAATCGCAGTTAGTGGTGTCTTCTCAGACGGTTTAAGTATGACCGGTGTGCCTGCGGCAATGGCTGGTCCAATCTTGTGGACCACCTGGTTGAGCGGATGGTTAAACGGTGTAATACATACAGCCAGGTTAAGTGGCTCACGGGTTGTAAATATTTTTCTCGCTTTGCCTGAAGGCGAAATATCACAGGAAAATATTTCTCCATCATCTTTTAAACACTCGATGGCAGCGAACATCAGTACATCATTGGCCCTGCCGGTTTCATACAACGCTTCCCTCAGGGCGAGACCGGACTCAGCGCTAATCAATTTTGCAATTTCCTCTTTCGATTCAAGCAGCAACTGCCGCGTTTTCTCAAGTATGGAATACCGCTCAAAACGCGTAGTTTTCTTTCCACCTGCCAAAGCAAGATCTATCGCTTTTTTTGTATGGGAAAGATCGGCAAGAGTAACGGTACCAACCAGGCGTCCATCGTATGGACTTTTTACCTGTAACAGCGTCTCTGAAACAACAGGCTCGCCAGCGATATACGAAGTAGCCTGGATTGGTTTCGAAATTTTTCGTGTTTCTGTACTCATGACCTAGTTCCGTTTATGGTAAAGTCAAAAATTTCAAAGTTTCTCGCATCGCCAGAAGCCTTCATGGCATACAACTCGTTAAGTGGATGCGAAATGATCATGGACACCATCTCTTCATACCTTCCACCATGTGATCGCAGTGTGCCATCCAGCGCAGACAGGTCATGATAGGAAGGCTTACGGCCGAGAACTACATCTTTAGCGGAAAGTACCACGAGGTCACCAATGCGATCTTCAGGTTGCTCGAGAAGGCGTACCGCTGTAGCCCTGTCGTGAACTTCTGTGACACCATCCTGCGCAAGCAGCCAGGCTTGTACATCAGGAATAAGATTCTTGTCATTAATATGCACTGCAACATAGGAACCAAGAGCACCATGGTGCTTTACATAAGGATCGGTGATGGGACAGATCACGCGAAACAGCCCCTGCCCAAACCTGGCTTCAAGCATATCTTCTACGAATAATACATTTGGCTTCCCATCCTCTTTCACCTTTGCATTCATACCATGGTCAGGGGTAATGCCAATGATGGCGCCGGCCTCCATCATCTTCCCAAGTTCTACATCTATAGCTTCGTAAAACGAAAGTGACTCAGGCGTCTCCGGCGCATAAGTATGTTGCATGTAGTCAGTCAGGGAGAGATAAAGAAAATCAGCCATACCCTTTTTCAGGAGTGCGACGCCCGCACGCAACACAAAAAGACTGGCGTCCGGGCTGTATATCTCAGGTGTGGGATGACCAACCGTTTCCTCTACGTTTTCGATGCCATGTTTCTCAAGCGTGGCCAGTTTTGCTTTTTCCGCGGAAAATGCGATCCCTTTCATCTTGTGTGAAAGAATATCCCTCAATTTTTCCTTAGCTGTCACTACGGCAACTTTCCTTCCCGAAGCAGCGGCGGCTGCCAGTATAGTTTCGGTACGCAGGTAATCAGCCGAGTTCATCATCACCTCCTCATTGCGGGATTCATCGTAAAAGAAATTTCCGCAGATACCATGGATCGCCGGCGGTACGCCGGTGACTATCGAAGTATTGTTCACATTGGTAAATGAAGGCAAAGCGCCTCTTACCTGTCCGCGATACCCACGAAGGATCATTTGCTTAAGGTTGGGCATACGATCACGCAGGAGTGATGCGTCATAATATTCATCCGCGGAACCGTCTGCACAAATCACAATAATGGGAACGGGCGCAGGCTCATATGTTTTGTTGTTGGCTGTAAACGAAGTGTTGGAAATCTTACTCATGATTCAGTTTTATTTTGATATCGATATTTACAAAATGAAATGGTAATGGCTGATAAAGCTGAAATGATACTGATTGCAATAAATACAGACGAAGTATCCTTTGTGATATCAATCACTTTACCAAGTACCGGCTCGCCAATCGCAGCGAAGAGATAGGCACACATATTCATGATACCAATCCCGGTAGCCACATATTTTTCGCCCAGCAGGTCGGGGCTGATCGGCCAAAAATTAGCCTGTGGTCCGTAAACAAAAAATCCTGCAGCGAACATTAGAGCACCGACAATAAAATGACTGGTGTCATGCGGTGTGAAATAGATAATAAGGGAAATCAGCGCAGCGATCAGCATACCAGCACGAATGGAAGCAGGACGATTGCGACGGAACAGTGTATCTGATAATTTGCCAAAACAAAGCGCACCGGCTGCCATGCCGATAGGCATGAGCACACTGGCCCATAGCATGTCAGGATTGTTTTTGGATCCCGCTCCCAGGTAATGTACAGGCACCCATACGATCAAACCATAGCGGGCCATACTTTCAAATCCGAGTGCTACAGAAGCAATGATAAACTTTTTGTTTTTTAATACTTCCCTGTACCTGTCTTTCCAATGGGTATTTTTCAGTTCGTTCGTTTCAACATAGAGATCCGGGAAACCTTTGTCCGAAGGCTTACTCCGGGCTATCAGGAAAAAGATGATCGCGACCGGCAATAACAACATAGCCGGTAGCCTGAACAGGGCATGCCAGGAAACATCCTGTTGAATGATCAGGATTGACAGAAGAAAAGTAATTGCAGACGAACTCCCTGCCGACATGGTATAAAACCCAAATGCTTTACCGCGTTCTTCGCGGCGCCACCAGTTGGATATCAATCGCCCGCCTGGCGCCCAGGCCATTGCCTGGAAATAACCATTCATCGCCCACAAAACAAGGATAGTCCAATAAGAACCCGAAATACTTATGGCAAAATTTGCAGCAACTGAGAGTATGGCGCCGAGCACGATCATGTTGCGCGGACTGTATCTGTCTGCAAGATTGCCGTTAACAAGCTGCCCGATCGCATACCCAATCAACATCGAAAAACTGATCCAGCCAATACTTGTATAGTTGATCTGCAGTTCTGCGGCCATATCCTTTGCCGCCCAGCCGAAATTATGCCGGCCTGTATAAAAGAACAGGTAGCAAAACATCGTGACCAGTAGCATCTTCCATTGCTCAGCCCTGAAACTTCTTTGATTAGTTAGAACTTTTTCCATAAGCGACGGATACTAGCTTTTGAGGTTTTGTTGACCCACACCCGCCTCATTAATTCGGATACCGACACGGATTGGTTTATTTGATACAGCATACTGAAACGCCTTCTCCGCATCAGCCAGCGGAAATTCCCTCTCAACCACGGACGCGAAAGGATATTTTACATGACTTTCAGCAAGAAAATTCAAGGCATAATTGAGATCATCGAAATTATAGTTGTGAATTCCCTTTATGGTGATCAGGTTTCGGATTACCCTTTCCGCATCAACCTGGATTTTCCTGTTGCGGAACACAGCGCCAACCCACACCGCCACTCCGCCAATACCCAGCAGGTCAATACCCGCCTCCATCGCTTCAGGGGCACCACTCATATCAAATACTACATCGACATTCTCAGTTTTAGCACTGCGCTTTACTGTCGTTACAAACTCCCTGGATTCTGTGATAGGAAATACATCGCTGGCGCCAAATCTGTGAGAAGATTCTAATCTATTTTCAGAGATATCGGCTGCTCCGACCCATTCGGCACCCGCTTCCCGGCACATCGCGACACAACTAATTCCAAGCAGTCCCATCCCAAATATTAATACCTTTTTACCTTTTAGATCGCCGGCCATACGTATTGCGCCAGCGACCGTCGCCATAGCACAGTTGATGGTTGCTGCGAGTGGTACCGGGATTGCCTGCGGTATTTTAAGAATACCTGTATGTGCGCGCAGTTTACAATACTCAGCCAGTCCGCCGTGAAAAGCGTCGGCCTCCGATAGTAATGCATGACCATATTTAAATAGGTTGTCGCCTTTCTGGGGAATCCCCTGACGGGAATAAGCTGAATCAGGATCACTTGAAAATATGGACCAGGTTATAATATCGCCGTTTTGAAGTGGTTGTCCCCGGAGATCCCGATAATCATATCCTTCATGCAATGAAACGATCTCGCCAACGATTTCATGTCCCAATACGGTGGGACAGGTTTCCGTTCTTACGCCGCAATAAGTATGAATATCACTTCCGCAAAGTGTTGTGTACAGGTTCTTAACCAGCACTTCCCCCGGGGCCAGTGCGGTAACCGGAAACTCCATCAGTTCCAGCGGTTGACCTGCTCCTTTAAAAGCAACTAGTTTTCCTTTCATATTGGCATCGTTATGATGAGATGGCCCTGTTGTCAACTTCCGGACCATGATTCAATTTCTCAATTTTCCTGACAGGAAAATATTTTTCTTTTCTAAAAATATTCCTTCTTCCTAAAACAAACAACAATTTTGCGGCAGGATTACGGAAAATTCCTCTAATTTGATAATATACTATAAGTTTTTGGCTAAGATCTCAGACTAAACCCCCAGTATTAACGACGAGGCTATCGTTACGTAACATTTTCTTAATAAGAAAATAATATTGGAAGCCGGGAAATATGAATTTTCGCCGGTAAGTTTTACTTTTACGCTCATCCATCCATTCAACTGAACAACTTGGAGAATAAATATAGCTTCAGCCAGATTGGCCATATCATCAGGAAATACAGGAAAGAAAGAGGTTTAAAGCTGATCGATCTGGCATCCGCCTCAGGTATCAGTGTGGCTATGCTCTCCAAGATTGAAAATGGAAGGATGATCCCCACCCTTCCCACTCTATTCTCTGCTATTAATGCGTTGCGTATCCCTGTTGATTCTTTCTTCAAACAGCTCGAACAGGACAATGCCTTCCCAGGTTATTACTTCGTACCAGCTAAAGAATATTCCCGCATTGTTAAAGAAGAAAAAGCAAAAGGTTTTGAATATTATTCCATTCTTGAACACAACCTTGAATGTGCCGCAGTACAATTTGCCTTACTACACCTCGCACCAGATAGTAAGCGACAATCAGTGAGAACAGCTGCTTATGAATATATTTACCTTATAAGCGGCTCCGTTAAATACAAGCTGGGTAAAAAAACTTTTGATCTTAAAACCGGTGATTCAATTTTCTTTGATGGAACCCTTCCCCATGTTCCGGTTAATGCAGGCAAGTCCACGGCAGTGATGCTGGTGGCCTATCTTTTCACCGTACCACAATAGCATCGGAAGATGAGCTAATGCACTAAATAGTTCATGTGGAAATATTGATTGAGAAAATATTAGAATTTTCCCGGAACCTATTGTAGAAAAATAGAAGATGTGATGCGTAGGCGTCTACGGGAAAATTTTTATGCTAATATTCTACAATAAAATACAAAAAACCGACAGGTTATGCCGCTCCACAAAAAATATTTTTACCCTGTTGTTATGATAGTTTCATGACTTAATATCGATAGATGAAAAGTTTGCCAGTTTTAGACCTGCTCATCATAGCAGCTTACATGATCGGAATGGTTTTGGTAGGGGTGTACTTCTCCAGGAAAAACAAAGGATCCGAACAATTCACAAAAGCCAGTGGGTCCATTCCCGGATGGGCGATCGGTCTCTCCATCTATGCTACCTTTCTCAGTAGTAATACTTTTCTGGGTGTACCCGGTAAAGCCTTTGGCACAAACTGGAATGCGTTTGTATTTAGCCTGTCCATGCCACTGGCGGCCTGGCTGGCTGCAAAATACTTCGTTCCTTTTTATAGAAAAACGGGTGAAGTATCTGCATACACTCACCTGGAGCATCGCTTCGGACCATGGGCGCGGACATATGCGGTCTCCTGCTTTCTGTTGACTCAGCTCGCCCGTATGGGTTCCATCTTTTTCGGTATAGCCCTAAGCCTGCAGGCATTAACCGGGCTCTCCATGTCAATGGTTATGATCGTAATGGGTATTTGCATCATTATCTACACCGTGATGGGCGGACTTGAAGCGGTCATTTGGACGGAAGTAGTACAGGGAATCATAAAAACACTCGGTGGCCTGCTAATCGTATTCGTGGTGATTGACGGAGTACCGGGTGGGGTGTCCAAAATCGTGGACATTGGTTTACAGGAAGACAAATTTAGCCTTGGCAGTTTATCTCCAGACTTAACAAGTTCCACATTCTGGGTGATCCTGCTATATGGCTTTTTCATCAATCTCAACAATTTCGGCATGGACCAGAATTATGTGCAACGCTACCATGCGGCGAAAAGTGCTAAGCAGGCTGCCAGCTCTATCTGGCTATGTGTGTGGATATATGTACCTGCATCGCTATTGTTTTTTATAATCGGATCCTGCCTCTATGCCTACTACCAGGTTAATCCTGAATTATTGAATGTAGTTAAGGAACAGGCAGCCCTCGAACGGCTGGGATCCGGAGCCACAAGGGAACAAATTGTTCAGTTGGCGCAAACCATGCAACCTGCGGACTACGGCGATAAGGTAATGCCCTACTTTATGGTAACAAAAATTCCTGCAGGACTGGTGGGTGTGATTGTATCGGCCATCCTATCGGCGGCGATGAGTACGATCAGTTCGGGCATGAACGCATCAGCTACTGTGTTTACGGAGGATATCTATAAACGTTATTTCAATAAAACTGCAACCGACTCGCAGAAAATGCGGGTACTATATATCGGAACAGTGACTTTTGGATTACTCGGTATGCTGGCTGGTATTGCCATGATCGGGGCTAAAAGCATTCTTGACATGTGGTGGGAACTTTCAGGAATTTTTGCTGCTGGTATGCTTGGACTTTTCCTACTTGGCATTATCAGCAGAAGGGCAAAAAATCACCAGGCCATCATAGCCACAATTATCGGGGTGCTTGTCATTTGCTGGCTCACGCTTACTCCGCTTCTCGATAATAGTTTCGGTGGTTTTAAA
>JAEYOL010000024.1 GCA_023411775.1 Bacteroidota bacterium
CCTGCATTCTTCACTCCTGTGGAAAAGTTTAACTATTTGCTTTGGTCGTCAATACTGAAATTGTGCCTGACTAATGGAAACGAACAAAGAAATAGCAGCCCTTCTTCATTTGCTGGACGATCCTGACGAGGAAGTTTTTGACGCTGTTTCTGAAAAAATCGTTGATCTTGGAAAACATATCATACCCAACCTGGAACATCTTTGGGAGACCACACCTGAGGAGCATACACAGACCAGGATCGAATTATTGATTCACCGGCTCCATTACCGCGACCTTACAGAAGATTTTCGGCAGTGGAATGTATCGGGTCATCATGACCTGTTGGTTGGCGCCCTGCTTGTTTCAAAATTTCAATATCCCGAATTGGGGATTTCGGGTGTGCGGCAGGAGATTGAAAAAGTAAGACGCAATATATGGCTGGAGTTGAATAACTACCTTACTCCTCTTGAGCAGATTAATATCGTTACAAGTATCCTTTATAGCTATTATGGGCTGAAGGGTACCGAGATCAATTATAACGAACCAAATGAATTTTTGCTTCATAAGACACTTGAAGCAAAAAGGGGCAACCAGGTTAGCAATGGGATCTTGTATCTCCTGCTTTGTGAGCTGTTGGATATACCCGTAAGAGCAATCCAGCTGCCCAGGCAATTTGTGATCGCTTATTTCAAGCCGGGATACTCAGACGAGAATCTTCAGGATCCCTTCCAAAAGATCGAATTCTTCATTGACCCCGCTTCGGGGCAGGTTTTCACCCACCAGGATGTAGAAAGTTATTTTAAACGAATATCGGTACACCCGGTGAACGCTTATTTCAAGCCATTACCCAATAAACTGGTGATACAACACCTGGTCGAAGAGTTCGCAAAATGCTTTGATAACGAAAAAGAACAATATAAGTTTAAGGAATTGATGGAACTGGCCAGTTCGCTGGATTAAAGCAATACCAGGCTCAATATGGATAAAATAAATTTCCCAGTCTTTCCACAAGGGGTTACCTTCACCCGCTAGAAAAAATCCAAATAACAGTCGGTTTACGACTTTACCCTTTTTTGAAATTTGTATGGCCAACCAGGATGATATTTTCAAACAGCCCAAGCAGGCTGAAGATTTTAAATTCGGAAATACTGTAGTCCAGGTATTCGATGATATGGTAACCAGATCGGTGCCATTTTACCTGGAGATCCAACGGATGATGACTGAGATCTCCGCAGACTTTGCTGTACCTGGTACCCGGGTATATGATTTGGGGTGCTCCACCGGAACCACCCTCATCAACGTTGATAAAGTGTTACCACCGGATATCGAATTTATAGGCATTGATAACAGCGTGGAGATGCTGGAAAAGTGTCGTGGGAATTTTGAGAGCAATGGTATTACAAGAAAGTACCAGCTTTTGAGTAAGGATCTTAACAATGGCGTGACTATTGAGAATGCGTCGGTGGTGATCATGTGCCTGACCTTGCAGTTTATTCGCCCGCTTTACCGGGAAAAGCTGGTGGAAGAGATACATAGCCAGCTCAATGAGAATGGCTGCCTGATCCTGATTGAAAAAGTATTGGGAGAGGATTCGCTGTTCAACCGCCAGTTCATCAAGTACTATTATGATTTCAAAAGAAGAAATCAATACAATGATATGGAGATTGCCCAGAAGCGGGAGGCGCTCGAGAATGTACTTATTCCCTATAAATTGATGGAAAATCGTGAGCTGCTTTTCAACAAGGGTTTTCGTTACGTGGAAACTTTCTTCAAGTGGTACAACTTCTGCGGTATGATCGCAGTAAAATAAGAAAACAAAATGGTTAAGCTCGGTAATCTGCTTTTTCACAACCGTAACTGGTTGTTCCCCCTGTTTTATCTTGTACTCTTTATTCCTTCACCGGAAGTCTTTAATGATCCTGTCACGGCAATGCTGATCGGTTTTGCGGTGACCATCATCGGGCAATTGATCCGTGTAGTGACGATTGGTCTTGTCTACATTATACGGGGTGGTAAAAACAGGCGTGTTTATGCAGATACGCTGGTTACTACAGGTATATTTTCACATTGCCGCAATCCACTTTATGTCGGAAATATCCTGATCCTGGTAGGTCTGGGCATCGCGTCAAATTCCCTGATATTTATGGCGATCGCCACACCGCTATTCCTGTTTTTTTACCAGGCCATCGTCAGGGCAGAAGAAAATTTTTTAAGAAATAAGTTCGGGGCAGAATTCGATGCTTATTGCAGCCGTGTTAACAGGTGGATTCCTAACCTGAAAGGTATCGGAAAAACCATTGAGAGTATGGAGTTCAAGTGGACGAGGGTGATCATCAGGGAATATACATCCACTTATATATGGACAACCGGTGCCGTGCTAATTATCATGAAACATTTTTACCGGCATGATGACCGTTTTGATTTCCAGGCTAACCTGGTTTTATTCATCGTCATCCTGGTCGTGTTGCTGGCGCTGTATTTATTTACCCGCTATCTGAAGAAGTCGAGGAAGCTCGTCAGTGATTAATTTGGGATTTGTACTTAGGAATTTGTAATTAGGAGTTGGGTGCCCAACTCCTAATTACAAATTACAAACACCTTATTCCTTTAGAGCGTGAGCTTCCACCCATCGCGGTATTCTCTTTTCACAAACTGGTTTGCTTCATCAAAGTTTGTGATCTTCATGTTCTTCGCATCCCAGAGTAATTTCTTACGACCCAGGTATTTATCTTCCCAGCCTTTCAGCTTGGGATTAACCATCATAGCGCTGCGAATGGCGAGGTTACCCATCAGGATGCTTTCCGTAAATGGTCCCGCATATTCAAACGGCGAACTGGTCTCCCCTTTTCCATATCCTGCAATACAGGCGTTTACCCATTGCAGGTAGTGTCCTTCAGGAACGCGTTTGATAGTTTTTGCCGGCATTGTTTTTTCCTTCATCAGGGTTGTTGGCAACAACCGGGGATTCGCGCCATAGCAATCCATCAGCATTTTACCTTTGGTGCCTACGAGTAATACACCACCATCCCAGTTACCAAATGCTTCTTCAGGTAATAACTCATCAGGGCGTTGCGGTAAGAGGCCACCATCGTGCCATGAAACTTTGATATTTCCTTTTTTATCCTTCCTGGGGTAGTTAAGATGGATGATGGATGAAGGCGGACAACTATCTACGTAATTCCCTTCAGCCCACATGTCTTTCCAGATATTCGCAACACTGCATTCCGCAGAATCCGGGTAATCGATAGGAAGTATCCGATAGATAGGGTCCATGATATGGCAGGCCATATCACCCAGTGCACCGGTACCAAAAGCCCACCAACCACGCCAGTTGAATGGAAGGTATGCCGGGTTGAAATCGATGTATTTCGCTGGTCCGAGCCAGAGATCCCAGTTTAATTCCTTGGGTATATCAAACTTTCCTGTGGGTGTAGGAATACCCTGGGGCCAAACGGGGCGGTTGGTCCAGGCATGTGCTTCCACGATATCGCCTATCATTCCGGCATCATACATTTCCTTGGCCTGGCGTACACCATCTCCGGATCCGCCCTGGTTGCCCATTTGTGTGACAACCTTATATTTTTTAGCGGCTTCAGCCAGGATACGTGCCTCGTAGATATCGTGTGTAAGAGGTTTCTGGGTATAAACATGTTTTCCCAATTGCATCGCAGCCAGAGTAGCTACCGCGTGGGTATGATCAGGTGTGGAAATTGAACAGGCGTCGATATTGTTTTTTTCTTTCGCCAGCATTTCCCTGAAGTCTTTGTAATAGGTTGCTTTGGGGAAATTTGCTCGCGACTTCACCGCCTGCCTGTCGTCGACATCAACCAGTGCTACGATATTAACATTGGGACTTTTTGCAAAAGAAGTAAGATCGCTTTCACCTTTTCCTCCCACGCCTATCCCGGCGATATTCAGTTTATCGCTTGGCGCAATAAAACCCCTGCCCAGCACATGCCGGGGAACAATAAAAAAGCCAGCTGCTGCTACAGATGAATTCCTGATAAACCTGCGGCGTGATTCGGAAATATTTTTTTTCTTTTTCATTCGCTATACGATTTACTTCTTGTTGATTTTAT
>JAEYOL010000064.1 GCA_023411775.1 Bacteroidota bacterium
AGCCTGCAACAAAAGATCATGCCGCTGGCAGATGATGTGATCGTTTATCCCGCGCATGGTCCCGGAAGCTCCTGCGGAAAAAATATCGGACCAGACACCGATAGCACCATTGGTATGGAAAAGCAATTCAACTATGCTTTGAAAGCCGCCAATAAGGAAGAGTTTATTAAAGCCGTGACCGATGGCATTCCGCCGCCACCACAGTATTTTCCCATCAATGCCCGTATCAATAAGGAAGGCTATAGCAGCCTCGATGAAATATTGAACAAAGCCATGACAGCCTTGTCAGTGGATGATTTCAAAAAAATGAAAGATGAAGATGCCATCATCCTGGATACAAGACATTCTAATGTTTTCTCCGAGGGTTTTATTCCCGGTTCGATCAGTATTGGCCTGAATGGAAGGTTCGCAGAATGGGCCGGCAGCTTATTACCTTTTGACGTACCGCTGTTGCTGGTGAGTGAGCCGGGTAAAGAAAAAGAAAGCATTATCCGACTGGCCAGGGTGGGACTCGACCGTGTGGAAGGATTTCTCGAAGGCGGTTTTGAAGCCTGGAAAAACCTGGGAGAACCTATCGATATGATCATCGACGTGGAGGCTGATGAGCTGATGATGGATATCCCGTTTGATAAAAACCTGGTGGTGGTGGACGTTCGCAAACCCGTTGAGTTTGCCGAAGGCCACCTCAATGAAGCTATTAATCTTCCCCTGCAGGAAATGACGGATCCGGCGACCATGGCCAATTTTGAAGATCGTCATAATATTTATGTGCATTGCGCGAGCGGTTACCGCAGTGTGATCGCCGCCTCTTTGCTCAAACGCCAGGGCATTCATAACCTGCGCAATATTACCGGCGGATGGAATAAGATCAAAGAACAGGAAAAAGCCGAGATCGTAAAAGACGCGAGTGTTCTAAATTAATAAATGACTATTTGACTCGGAACAATATCCGTGCAATCTGTGGCTATTTCAAATTCTTTTAGGACACGGAGTGCACGGAGGTTTGCACGATGGGCACGGAGAAATAAAATCGGTGCAATCCGTGTAATCCGTGGCCATTTCGTGTGATTCGTGCCATTCGTGGCTATCAATCCGTGTAATCCGTGGCTATTCAATTATCGGGTATTCTGCCTTCCATTCATGTCTCCACCTGCGATGACTCCACAAATAATTTGAGGGGTTGCGCCGTATCGTATCCTCCAATGCGTTTTTATATAAAATAGTAAGTTCCTCAGGTGTGTGCGAAGCGCCATTTTCAGTGATGGGTACAATCCGGAAAGAATAATATCCTCTCTTTGGTTTTTCAAAAGCCACATACACCACAGCGGTGTTATTTTTAACCGCTCCCTTTCCAGGACCTGTAACGAAAGGCGCCGGTTTGGAGAAAAAATTAAGCCAGATACCCTTTGAGGGATTGGAAGGATTCTGATCAGCTGCCAACGCGAGAATATACTGGTTCGAAAACACCGAATGCATCTTGCTGCTAAACTCCCAGGCCGATATAAGGATGGTGCCATATCTTTTCCGGATGTCAAAAAAAATACGGTTGAAAATCTTATTGGCTACCGGCATATACACCGCGACAAATGGAATTTTCAGGTTCATGGCATAGGACAGGTTGGCAAACTCCCAGTTGAACTGGTGGCCTGCCATGATATGAACATTGCGACCTTTGTCAATAAGTTCATTGATATACTCGAAATCACACCGGCTTCTTTTCAGGATCTGTTTTCTGCTGATGGAAATCATTTTGATCGACTCAATAAAAGTGTCGGTGAAATTGCGATAAAACTCGCGTGCAATGGCATTCCTATCCTCCTGCGTTTTCTCTGGGAAAGCGATGGCCAGGTTGGAAAGTATAATATCCCTGCGATACTTGAATACCCTGTACATTAAAAAGCACGCAAAATCGGATATCAGGTATAGCACCGGGAAAGGCAACAATGAAATGGTGTAAAGAAATCCGTAAACGATATAATACATCAGCAAACTTTATGGTACGGTGATTTAAAGTACAATATTTTGAACCAATTCGCTTTTCTCCGGGTAGTCGGTATTAAAATGTAGACCACGGCTCTCCGTCCTGAAACTAGCGCCCTTTACGATCAGGTAGCCCACAGTGATCAGGTTTCTAAGCTCCAGCAATTGCGGTGAAAGTGTGGATTCGGAATACAATTTTTCAGTTTCTTCCCACAACACATCCAGTCGCCTGGAGGCCCTTTGCAAACGGATATTATTTCTGACAATGCCAACATAGTCTGTCATCACCAGCTGCAATTCCTTCAGGCTTTGTGTGATCAGGATCATTTCCTTTGGATCGCTGGTGCCTTCGGCATTCCAGTCGGGTACTTTGTCTTTGAAGGAAGGAATATGCTCGCGTTCCACTACATCAAGATAACAGCGGTGCGCAAATACCATCGCTTCCAGAAGGGAATTACTGGCCAGCCGGTTGGCACCATGCAAACCTGTGCTCGAGCATTCCCCGCAGGCGTATAGGTTTTTGATAGAAGTGCGACCCCATTCATCAGTTTTGATACCACCGCAACTATAATGCGCGGCAGGCGCAACCGGTATCATATCTTTTGTAATATCGATACCGACGCTCAGGCATTTTTGATAAATATTGGGGAAATGTTCAGTAAAGCTTTCTTTTGAAAAATGCCGGCAGTCAAGCCATACATGTTCGGTACCCGTTCTTTTCATCTCACTATCGATAGCGCGTGCAACAATATCGCGGGGAGCAAGATCTTTCCGCTCGTCATACCGCTCCATAAATGCTTCACCATCTTTATTGCGAAGAATACCACCATCTCCACGAACAGCCTCGGTGATCAGGAAAGCCTGCCCACCCAACCCAGGCTCATACAATGCCGTGGGGTGAAACTGGATGAACTCCATATTCTCAATCCGTCCCTTAGCACGATAAACCATTGCGACACCATCACCGGTAGCGATGGAAGGATTGGTGGTTGTACGGTATACCTGGCCGTTGCCACCTGTCGCCAGTAATGTAAAACGGGCGAGTATCTTTTCAACACGATTAGTTGAAAGGTTCAGTACGTATACACCATAACATTCTATATCGGGCGCAGACTTGGTGACAAGATAACCGAGATGGTGC
>JAEYOL010000067.1 GCA_023411775.1 Bacteroidota bacterium
GCTCCCTGGAGGGCCGGTGCCAATGAGAATACCACCATCGAATTTTCCACCCCGGTTAAGATAGAAGGCAAGGATCTGCCCGCCGGTAAATACGGATTTTTTATGGCTTATGACCCGGCTGAGATCACACTTATTTTTTCAAAAAACTCAGGCTCTTGGGGCAGCTATTTTTATGATGAAAAAGAAGACGCTTTACGTGTGAAAGTAAAACCCGTGGCACTCGAAAAAAGCGTAGAATGGCTTCGTTATGAATTCCTCGACCAGACCGAGAACACAGCCACTATCGCGCTTGAATGGGAGAAACTGAGAGTTCCATTTAAAGTTGAAGTAGATTATATCAATTCCCAGCTTGAATCATTTCGTAACGAACTCAGAACAGAAAAAGGATTTATCTGGATGAGCTGGAACCAGGCAGCGAACTGGTGCCTGCAGCGCAAAGTAAACCTGGAACAGGCCCTGGCCTGGTCTGATAGCGCCACCAGTACCAATTTTGGGGGCGATCGTGCCTTTTCTGCCTGGGCTACCAGGGCACGTTTGCTGGAAGAACTCAATCGCCCTGCGGAAGCTGCTGAGATCATGAAAAAAGCGATGGCTTTTGGCGGCGTCAATGAAGTACATCAATATGGCCGACAGCTCGTCATCCAGAAAAAACCAAAGGAAGCGCTTGAAGTTTTCAAAACGAATTTTAAAAACTATCCCGACCAGTTTACTACCCTGGTGGGCATGGCCCGCGGTCTTTCTGCTAATGGCGACTACAAAAACGCTTTAAAATACGCGAACAAAGCCCTGCCCCTCGCACCAGATCCGCTTAATAAGAATAGCATCGCTGGAATGATAGAGAAGTTGAAGGAAGGAAAAGACGGGAACTAGTTGATACTGGATACTGGATGCTGGATATTGGATACTAGATTGGTTCCAATAGCAAATTAGGGCTCCAGACTAATGACTATCGGCTATTAATCGCAACCGAGGACTTCACAAAGCTTTTGCTCCAAAGCAGGGCCGCGGAGGTTTTTGGCGATGATCTTGCCGTTGGGGTCGATAAGGAAATTTTGTGGGATACCCTGGACCCGGTATTGTTTGGCTACTGCATTATTCCAAAACTGCAGGTCACTTACATGGGTCCAGGTGAGATTGTCTTTGTAGATCGCATCAAGCCATTTATCCTTTTGTCCGGGCCGGTCGAGGGATACACCGAGCACGGTAAAGTTTTTGGGGCTGAATTTCTGGAAATTGGCCACCACATTAGGATTCTCATGCCTGCAGGGGCCGCACCAGCTCGCCCAGAAATCGAGCAACACATATTTACCACGAAACGATGAGAGGGAAACAGGCACACCGGATGTATCCGGTTGTACAAAATCTATTGCGGTGCTGCCGATCGCGGTGATCTTTGCTTCGGCAATATTTTCCTTCAGGTAGTTGCCATACATATTTTTCACGGCTGCAGGCTTGAGCATATTCAATCTTTGCTCGGTAACCAAAATATTTTCCTCCAGTTGCATGGTCGCTGCCAGGAGGAAGGCACTAACAGGGGAATTATTTCTTTTGGCGATAAAGGCATCGATTGCACGATAGATCGATTTTTTGGATTTATCCATTTCCAGGACCATACTATCCGAACGCTGTCCCATCTGCCATTGCTGGTTGAGGCGCATCAGGTTTTCAAAAAGCGGATCAAACGTTTTTTTAAATGCTGCAAAGTCGTTGTGTACTGCCGATCCTGTAACTTTTAATTGTGGCAACTGGTTAATATCACCTGTAATTTTTACGTTTGAATTGTCCAGGAAGGTCATCAATGTTTTGCCGGGTGCCAGGTTGAGGTTGATCATCATCGGTTCCCTCAATTGCTGCCTCATCACAAACTGACCAGCTTTCACTTTTGCCTTTGCGATGGTATCTGAGGGATTGTTTACGTCGGTCAATGACACCAGATTGCCATCTTTTAATCCTGACACTTTACCCGTTAATTGAAGACTGGATTGAGCCGTTGCGAGCAGGGGAAGCATTGCCGCCAATAGAACACCTAATTTCATTATACACCGCGTTTTTTGAGTACGAACAAAGATAATTTCTTTTTTTTCAGGGTAAAAGCAGGTGGCGGCTAAATCACGGAACTAAGGAATTGTTTAACAGTTTTTTCCTCGTTGTCATTGTTTTCCAAGGCTTTTATAAAGGCGCTGCCGATGATGGCGCCATGCGCATAGCGGCAGGCTTCGTCAAAACTATGCCGGTCGCGGATGCCGAACCCTACCAGTATCGGATTCCTGAGATCCAGTTCCTTAAGCCTTTTGAGATGATCGCCAACAACCGTCATATTCTTGTCAGTACCTGTCGTAGAGGATGAAGAAACCGCGTACAGGAACCCGCTGCTCAGTGAGTCAAGTCGTTTTACCCGCTCATCGTCCGTTTCGGGGGTCACGAGAAAAATAAAATCCAGCCCATATTTTTTGATCACAGGTCCATACTCGGTTTCGAATTCGTGTTCGGGTAGATCTGGCAGGATCAGTCCGTCGATGCCAACAGCTGCCGCATCGGCGCAAAATTTTTCAAAGCCGTATTGCAGTACAGGGTTCATATACCCCATCAGGATCACCGGCACAGTTATGCTGTCACGAAAACCCTGCAATTGCTGAAAAAGCTTTTTGATCGTCATGCCATTAGCCAGCGCGATCGAACTGCTTTGCTGTATCACCGGTCCATCAGCAAGTGGGTCACTATAGGGCATGCCCAGTTCGATCATGTCGGCGCCATTTTCTTCCAGGGCTTTCATGATACGTATAGTACTATCGGGCTGGGGATAGCCTGCTGTGCAGTATACATTCAA
>JAEYOL010000094.1 GCA_023411775.1 Bacteroidota bacterium
AGCATCCAGCGATATAAATAGCGCTCTGCGTACTTCGAGATCGGAACATCCGACTGGCCGGTCAATACCACCCTGATACAAACCCCTCGCCTGGCTGCACGTTCCAGGGCCTTACGAAAAGAAGTGCCGGGCATAAAATAGCTGCAAAGGATCGTAACATTCTTTTTTGCACTTCTGAAAATTTCAAGGTAGGTTTTAAAGATCTCCTGTTTTCGTTTTACCCAGTCATTGCGCCTCACCCTGACCTGACAATTGTCGCGAGTTTCGATATAGTCCGCTTTGGGAGGAAGCGAGTCCGGCAAAGCAAAACGTCGTGAACGCCTGCGTGTCCATAACCGACAGCAAAGTGTGTACAATTCTTTCGCTGCATCGCCATATACATAAACGGCCACGTCGAGCCAGGCTGGTTCATCGGGCGTATCGTTGTAGCGGTCCGCAATATTAATACCACCTACCAGGGCATTGATCCCATCGACGACAATCACTTTGTGATGGAGCCGGCGGCCAAAGTAAAGGGTGCGACTTTTAAAAAGTGGTTTGAAAAACCGAAATTCAATCCCCGCATCGGTAAGTTTTTTTATGAAATCTGCAGGCAGACTACTGGAAGCATACCCATCCACCAACATGTAAACCTTTACGCCCCGGCCTGCTGCCTCGATGAGCTGACCGGCCACCATGTTACCTGTCTCATCATCCCCCAAAATATAAGTTTGCAAATGAATGGAATGCCGGGCGTCTGCAATAAGCTTTCCTAATAAATCAAAAAATTCCCGACCCGCATGCAGAAGTTTGATATTGTTATTGCGGCTAAAACCGGCCATATGGTTGAGGTGTTTTTACAAAAAGAAGCCCGGTGTTTCCGGGCCTCCTATTCTCTATCCCTCCGCAGGTATTACCCTGGTCAGGTAGCTGTGGGTATAATCTCAGTTTCTTTACAGAAACACCCCTAAGAGAATATCTTAATACCGTAAAAAGCGTGCCAGCAACGGATCTTCAAAACATATTTTTTAAAGACTGCTACAGCTCTCTGAACTGGTTCATCACAATACCGCTGTTTTGAACAATTTGTCGCTGATTGCTTT
The DNA here is from genome assembly GCA_023411775.1 of Bacteroidota bacterium. Lineage (GTDB taxonomy): Bacteria > Bacteroidota > Bacteroidia > Chitinophagales > Chitinophagaceae > Terrimonas_B. The sequence goes on from JAEYOL010000094.1 coordinate 1,083, forward strand.
TTCAAGACCTACCGGCAATGTGGACGCATCCTCATCCAGGGCCGTAAGACCTACCAGGTCAGGATCCCAGGCAAACACATGTCCGTCATCACCATTTACGCTGATTCGGAAACGCTTTTCTTCATTAAATAAAAATGGTGTTACCCTTACCAGGTATGGCACTTTGTCCACCACCAGGTGGTAGGTATGTTCTGTCGACTGTATATTCTTTTTCATACATCATTGTAGATTAACAAGTGTGCCAAACTGTTTTGCCTGTGATTAGTTAATTGTAACAATGCTTAAGAATTCTGATCTGCCTGATGCTTACAGGCGGGAAATTTTGTAAATTCATAACAGAAAAGAAACCTATGAGCGAGAACAATCCATATAACAGTGCTGAAGACGGGCAAATTCGTCTACAGATATTGGACAAGCTTCAACATCACCCGGCCATTGATGCCAGTAAGATAGAGGTCGAAGTAAGAGATGGTGTTGCTATTTTAAAGGGAAAAAGTGATACAGAGAAAGAGAAAAAACTATCTGAAGATACCGCGGCATCCGTTGCCGGAGTTACTGCTGTAGAAAATCACCTGGTCATAGAAGTAGGCATCGCCCATGCATTAAGCAGCCTGGCTGCCCGCATACAGGGTGATATCATCAAAGACGATGAAGAAAAATAAGCAGGCAGGTTCATAAGATCTTAGCCAATATTTTTCCAGGCGTTTCTTAAAAATCTAAGCCAGTTTCCATGCATGATATTTTCGATATCCGTATCGGAATAACCTCTTTTTCGCAATAGACCCTGCAGCTTTTGCAGATCGGCTATGCTATCCATATCATATGGCGCCTGTTCCGAACCAAATGCTCCATCGAGGTCCGAGCCAATTCCAATGTGTAGAGCATTACCCGCCAGCTGGCAGATATGATCGAGGTGGTTGATGAGTTTATCAAGGTTGCATTGCATGGACGCCGGTGTGGATTTACCCCTCACCCAGCCCGGCACTATCATCCAGGCATCAAGTGCGCCGCCTATTACCGCGCCGCGACTGATGAGCTCTTTTATTTGTTCGTCGCTGAACTGCCGGTTATGATCTACGAGTGTCCGCACATTGTTATGGCTTGCCCAGACATGTCCATGAAAGTGATCCATTGCTTCCCAGAAACTATCATCACATAAATGTGTTGCGTCCAGTATCATACCAAGGCGTTCCATTTCGTTCAAGAGCGCTCTCCCATTCTGACCCAGTCCGCCGCTTGCATCGGTGCCCTGCGCATAACGTCCGGGACCGTAATGGGCAGGGCCTACAGCCCTCAACCCCATCTCCCATGATCTTTCAAGATGTTGTAAAGTGATCAATGAATCGGCACCTTCAAGACTTAGAATATAACCGATGGGTTTGCGCTCTCCATATTTATTGTTTTCCCAATTATCAATATGAGTTTCCAATGTCGAGAGGCTAGTTACCTGAACCATTTCCCCCTGTTCTTCCATAGACCGGTACCAGGCGAGTTGTCCCTGGGTTTGTGCCCAGGCCTGCGCGGGCGAATGCCAGCCTGGTAGCGGGTTACCAGGTGCGACAAACCTTGCTATCTGCGTCGCGACAACCAGTCCAATATTTCCCTTTCTTAATTCAGGAAGTGATACCAAAGCATTGCCACGATCCGGTTTGTCGCTAAGTCCTTTTTCGCGTTCGTTTATTATATCAATAGGCTGTGTAAGATCGCGGTTCCATTCCATCGCGTTCATGGCCAGGTCAAGGTGTGCATCAATGATAAACATGCTGGTACAATTTTTTAAACGCTGATTTTTCGATCGCGGGCTGTGTTTTTCCATTCTCCGTCTGCCCTGTGATTATTGACGATCCAGGCTCGTTCATACAATGCGCAGGTAGGACAGATATGATAGGGAAGACCATAAATCACATCGCCGACTTTATATGCATGATCCTTTGGTGCACCTAATACAAGGTGTTCTTCACTTTGTCCCTTGAACTCAAGACCCGGTGCATTCAGTAACATCACGCGTTTGTCTAATGGATTTTCTGCCGCCACCGATTTATGACCAAGATCTGTACAGATCGTTGTCTCATCGGGAAGCGATATCACACGACTTACTACCAGGGCTGCAGGCTGAAAGGCCTGTTCCTTATAATTTTGATAATAACCCGCGTCCCAATAAATAAAGGTGCCCGGGCTGCATTCTGCTTTACCCCATTTGGCATGTATGGGAAAAGATGGTGAACCTCCGGCAACCAGGATTGGTTTGGGCATTCCACTCTTTACAAGTGAATCGATCATCTGTTGCACCGGTTCAAATGCCGCGGCACATCTTTTTTCTCTTGTCGCCAGATCGATGTCGCGAATATGCCCGTCGTACATGTGCAAACCCACAGGACGTATACCATTTATTTTTTCGCAGGCAAGGTAGAGATCCACCGCAGCCTGTCCCGGTATGATGCCCGTCCTGTTCATACCTACATTCAGATCGATATACACAGGAATGACAATCCCGTTTTGTACGGCCTCGTCACCGATAGCCCGGGCAGATGCAGTATTATCCACCAGGCATGAGAATCGGGTGACCGAGAATTTCCTGATCAAATTCACCAGCCGACTGATCTTGGGGCCGAAGGGCTGGTATGCCAGCAACACATCCGGCGCACCAACAGTGCCCAGCATTTCCGCTTCGGCAATAGTTGCGCATTTGAATTTGTAGATACCTGCTTCGATCATCAGTGCACAGGCATCGGCGCTTTTATTTGTTTTTACATGCGGCCGCAGGTGATCCAGATCTTTTACCATGGATTTCACTGTGGCAATATTTTCTTTCACTCGTTTGGGATAGATCACTAGCGCGGGAGTATCTATCTCATGTATGTTTTCAATTTCATACCAGTCGGACATATACTTGGTTTAACAGGTTAAAGGTTAAGCTAACTCAAACATCGCTTCGATCTCGACGGGAATATTATCGGGAAGTGAACCAAATCCCACGGCGCTCCTCACCCCCACTCCATGCTCTTCGCCCCAGACCTGTGCAAAAAGCTCGCTGCAACCATTGATGATATAGGGATGCCTTTCAAATTCAGGAACACAGTTGACCATGCCCAGGACTTTTATCACCCTTTTTACTTTATCGAGACTACCAAGGTTAGCCCTTATCGTTGCAAGTATCGCAAGTCCTACCTGCCTGGCAGCCAGTTTGCCCTCTTCCATACTGATATCCTTCCCGATCCTTCCAATGATCAGGCTTTTATCATCTTTCACCGTACCATGACCCGACACATATAAAAAGTTTCCTACCACCAGGCAGGGCTTATAAACGCCCAGCGGCGTGGGCGCAGGCGGAAGATTAAGGCCGAGTTGTGAGAATCTTTGTTCAGCTGTAAGTGACATAGTTAAGCTTAAACGTTATAAAATAATATCTAAAATTAAGACACCTGCCAATCCCATAAAAGAAACAATGGTTTCCATCATCGACCAGGACCTGAAAGTATCTTTAATACCAACATTGAAATATTCCTTGAATAACCAGAAACCGGCGTCATTCACATGTGAAAACATAAGACTACCCGCCCCAATGGACAGTACCATAAGATTTGGATCGGTGCGGGATTGTGCCAGCAATGGTGCAATAATCCCCGCCGCCGTGAAACCCGCCACTGTTGCCGATCCCACGGCTATGCGGATAATGGCCGCTGTAAGCCAGCCAAGAAAAAGTGGCGACAACGGAATTTCCTGTAGCATGTCAGCGATCTGCCGGCTCACACCGCTATCCACCAGCACCTGTTTAAGAGCACCGGCACCGGCGATGATCAACAGGATCATCGCGATCTCCTTAACCGCTTCTCCGTACACCGACATTATTTCGCCCATTTTTTTACCTCTGGATATTCCCAGGGTAAATGTGGCAACCACCAGCGCGATCAACATCACGATGGATGGTTGCGAAAAAAAAGAGATCAGGCTATGATATTGCGCCGGTGAGATGAATGGCAATAATGCCGTTAATGCGAAAAAACCAACTGGCAGGAGTGCTGCAAAAAAACTATTAAAGACACCGGGCAACTGTTCCGGAGAAAGATCCGGTGGCCGAAAGCTTGTGAGCGGTGCAGCTGGAATCTTTTTCAGGAGTCGCGAAAATAATGGTCCCGCAATGATAATGGTAGGAACGGCAATCATGATCCCGTAAAACATGGTCACACCAATATTTGCCTGAAATTGAGTAACCAGGGCCGAGGGGGCCGGATGCGGCGGCAAAAAACCATGGGCAACCGAAAGCGCGGCCAGTAGTGGGATACCTGTAGCCACGGCGGGTAACTTGTATTGGTATACCAGTGAAAAGACAAGTGGGATCAGCAAGACAAACCCGGTATTATAAAACAACGGAATACCTACCACAAATCCCACAAGCGCCAATGCCCAGTGAATATTCTTCAACCCGACTTTTTTCATGATCGTGGAAGCGATCTGTTGGGCAGCACCGGTTTCGGCGATCAATTTACCCAGCATCGCCCCGGCCACTATGATCACCACGTTGCCACCGATGATATCGCCCATCCCTTTTTCAACAGATTGCGTTACCTGCGTGAATGGTATACCCAGGCACAGCCCACCAATCACGGAAACTACCAGGAAAGCCAGGAAAGGATTTACTTTAAATGCAGCGATTAATACAATTAAGGCAATTAATACAAGGAGAACGATCAATAGTGTCATTGTATCTTTTGATAAAAACCAAAAAGATAATTAAAATCAAGATCAGATGGTCATTCCCGAAAAAATACAGCCTTATCGTTTTTGAATTCTATTAAATACGTACATTTATGACATAAAAAAAGCAGGTCGGCTAGACAACCACCTGCTTGGTCTTTTGGACCGTTCACATGAGAAAACTCTTTATTGATCATCCCGCTTTTTGGCGGGATTTTTATTTCATTATAAATATACCAAGACAAACCACGATTTATTTCGTGGATTTACCCAACCATGAAATTTTAAATCTAAAAACAGGTTAAGTATAAGTAAGCCTTGTCACACATAAAATTTTTGATGTAGTTATTTCATTATAAATAAAACTCACTGTCGTTCGTCGTTATAATGGTCAGCCAGTATGAATCGCTGCTATTTTTACAATCTCTATACATATTTTCTTTCAGCCCGCAGCGCCGGTAAAGTGGTATCAAACTTTGGATTTAGATAGTATTGGCATCCATCCCCCACTAAAGCATGAAGTATGGACGTCGAAGCATTGGATTAGAAACCTTGAATTTATACCGGAACATGAAAAAATACGTTTCAAACACCAGAAAAATCCCGGGTAATGAACTTTGATGAGTAAAGCAGCGTTATCGGCGCCCGGGCTCTCTTGAATCCGAAGGTCCACTTAACTGGTAGAGTATTTTTTACCATTCGTAATGGAATTCGTCCACGAAACAAAATTTTGTACTTAGTTAACAGGATGTACAGATAGTTTTATACCTGGTAAACGTTCTACCACCACACATGAGAAAAACAGAGAAATCAACAGGTTTATTAATAAACCGTAACCGCTGCTTTTATGATCAAGGATTTGGTTCTCAGAATTGTGTTTATTCCGCTGCTGGGGATTGGGCTTCCGCTCATCTCCCGTCTGATCGACTATAGCAGGTATTCTGTTTTCGAGTTAATTACTGCTAATATATTTTTCATTTTTACTTCTCTTGCGATTTGGGCCGGGTGCAACTGGATCCATATCAAATTGAGACCGCTTTACAGGCCGATTTCCAATCCATTTTCAAAAATTGCAGCGGTATGCCTGGTGTCTGCCTTATATGGTGCCTGTACCGGTGGTCTTTCCGCACTGGTGTGGTTAAAAATTTCGCGCGAACCCTTCAATTGGACCGGTGTATATACTTTCATCCTGGCCTGTGTAGCTGCCGTGATCATTTTTACACTGGTTTATGAAATCATATTCCTCAGCAAAGAACGCGAACTTGATAACAGGATCGTGGACCAGCTCGACAAAGAACTTACCCATGCGGAATTGCAGGCACTGACCAATGAGATGGATCCTCATTTCCTGTTCAACTCACTGACAACATTAAACCATCTTATTCTTAACGAACCGAAACAGGCGCATCTCTTCAACAACAGGCTGGCACAGGTTTACAAATATTTTTTGATCAATAAAAACAAGGAACTGATACCGCTCCAGGATGAACTTGAATTTATTGAAAGCTATTTCTATTTACTGCAGATCCGCCACGACAATAAACTGCATCTCGATACCCACCTGGATGAGAAACTGGCGAAAGTGATGATACCACCCTGTTCACTGCAGATCCTGGTGGAAAATGCCATCAAACACAACGAATTTTCTGATGCTAACCCTTTGCACATAAAGGTTTCGCTGAATGACCACTACCTGCAGGTAAGCAATAATACCAAGCCGAAGCTATACGCTGTTAACTCAACAGGCATTGGTTTAAAGAACCTGAGTTCAAGGTACAAGCTTCTTTTTCGCAAAGACATTACCATTTCAACAACCCGTGAGAATTTCACTGTTAAACTACCGTTGATAACCTAAACCAAACCATTTTACCATGTTAAACACTGTAATTATTGAAGATGAAAGACCGGCATTGGAAAACCTCGTAACCAATCTTACCTCGCTTGCTGACGATATACACGTAACAGCCCGATTGACCAGTGTACGGGAAAGCATTGAATACCTTTCACAGCAACCGGCTGTGGACCTCATCTTTAGCGATGTGCAATTAAATGACGGGCTCTCTTTCGAGATCTTTAACCAGGGTGATGTTCGAATACCCGTAATATTCATTACAGGCTACGATGAGTTTATGATGAATGCATTTGAATATAATGGTATCGATTACCTGCTTAAACCTGTCGATAAAGACGATTTGCGTAAAGCACTTACCAAATACCGGATGCTGGAAAAACATTTTACCAATCATCATTCGCTCAACAGCCTGTTGAAATATGTAGGTGATCATAAGAAAAAACGCATCCTCGTTAAAAAAGGAATGGAGAATATTTCCCTGCGCCTGGATGATGTGGTATTATTTTATACAGAAAATAAGATCGTGTATGTCGTAGATCGCTGGGGTAAAAAATACCTGGCCGATAAAAACCTTGGTGAAATGGAGAATGAACTTGATGAAAACACTTTTTTCCGGGCAAACCGCCAGTACATTGTCAACATCAATTTTATCCGCGGATTCAAAGCTTATGAAAAAGTAAAACTAATCGTTGACCTCACCCTCCCCGATCTCAATCACAGTGTGATCATCAGCCAGGAGATGGCGCCGCAGTTTAGGGAGTGGATGCATAATGCGTGAGCAGGGAGGTAGTCGGGAGGCAGGAGTTCGTAGTTCGTAGTTCGTAGTTCGAAGTTCGGAGTTCGTAGTTAGTACAACGTCTGACGTCCACGTCTGACGTGCGGAACGAAGCTGGCAACTCGTAGCTAGTGGCTCATAGCCCGTGGGTATTAGTTGTGAGTGTCCTGTCTGTCGAATATCTACTAAGAGGCCTCGTTTAGTAGCCGGTCACAATC
>JAEYOL010000115.1 GCA_023411775.1 Bacteroidota bacterium
TGACAGCTCCGCGATAACCGGATCCGTAACAACAAGGGGTGACTTGAGATTGTTTTGTTGCAGGTATCCAGGCAATTCTTTTACCGCTCCTGCACCAAATCGGATTGTGGTTGGGAAATGGAATTGAACAATATTGTCGAAGGTCATTTTGCCTGTTTTATTTTGTTGTAATGAGTATGGACCAAGTCCAGGAGTTTAATTACCGTTGAATACAACGGCTCACAGCTCGCAGCTACTAAATTATTTCGAAATACCTTTTAAGCTCCCAGTCAGTGACCGCCTTCAAATACTGTCGCCATTCCCATTCGCGGGTATCGGTAAAATGCGCTACAAATTCATCACCAAACAATTCCTTTGCAATTGGGGATACTTTCATTTGCCGGGTCGCTTCCCAAAGATTAGCTGGCAGCGTACCATTTTTTGTATCGGTATAGCCACTACCTGTAGTAGCCGGTGTATTCAAGACCAGCTTGTTTTCTATTCCATATAAACCAGATGCCAGGCAGGCCGCCATTGCCAGGTAGGGGTTGGCGTCGGATCCTACCACTCTTGTTTCAAGTCGTGTCGAATTACCACCGCCCGCGAGGACCCGTAGGGCTGTGGTTCTGTTGTCAAATGCCCAGGTAAGTGTGGTTGGTGCCCAGGCGCCTTCTACCAGTCTTTTATAACTATTGATATTGGGCGCATACATTGGTAAGATATGTGGCAGGCAGAACAATTGGCCGGCGATATAGTTTTCCATCAGTTCACTGATGCCGTTCTCCCTGTCGGTGTCTACAAAAAGATTCTGCTTCCCGTTGCCAGACCACAGGCTCTGGTGTACATGGCCGCTGCAACCCGGTAGAGTTTCATTCCATTTGGCCATAAACGAAGCGATGATGCCATGCCGGTAAGCAATTTCCTTTACACCGCTTTTAAAAAGCGCGGCCCTGTCTGCTGCTTCCAGTATCTCAGCATAATAAATTGCAGCTTCGTACACACCGGGACCCGTTTCCGTGTGAATGCCCTCGATCGGCACATTGAATTTTTTCATCTGGTCAAACAGGTCGTTGAAATAATTACCCTCCTGCGATGCACGTAAAACAGAGTAGCCAAACATGCCTGGGGTCAGCGGCTGGGGATTGCGAAAATTATTTTTATATAATTCATCACGGTTGTCGATAAAATTGAACCATTCAAACTCCTGCGAAAAATAAGGCAGATAGCCAGCCCTTCCAGCTTTCTCACGAACCCTTTTCAAAAGCGTTCTGGGACAAATGGCATGAAGATTACTTTTTTCATGGCTAAAATCAGACAGGAAAAAGGGGATATTATTATCCCAGGGGATGCGACGGAAAGTCTGCAGATCGATACTGGCAAGGGCATCGGGGTAGCCGGTATGCCAACCGGTGATTTTTGAATTGTCGTACGCGATATCCCCGGCGTCCCAGCCGAATACAACATCACAAAAGCCAAAACCCTTTTCTGCAACGGACATGAATTTTTCGAGGCTGATCACTTTTCCACGCAATACACCATCTATGTCAACCACTGCCAGTTTTATTTTTTCGGCATTACTATCGGAAAGTTTTTGCAAAACATCTTTAGTGATCAGCGGACTTGCCATGGGTTTTGTTTTTTACAGAAAGATGAAACCAAATATAAGATAGTGCCAACAGCCCGAAAAAGACCAGGGCCAGTTTGAAATAAAGGGTAGACATAGCTACCAGTGCTATGAAGGCGATAACCAGCGCGGTAATAGGAAACCATGGATAAAGCGGGACACGGAACGGTCGAACCATACCCGGCTCCTTTTTCCTAAGCGCAATAACCGTGATCATGGAAAGTACGTACAGTGTTAGTGCGCCAAAACACGCGATAGTAATGATCTCTGCCGTCTTACCAGTTAGTAAAGCAACAATACCGATCAGCATATTTACCAGTAAGGCATTGGCAGGTGTGCGGAACCGGGGATGCACTTTTCCAAAGATCTCAGGAATGTATTTAATACGCCCAAATTCAAAAGTAGCGCGGCCTGCAGCCAGAATGATTCCATGAAAAGATGCCACCAACCCCATTAATCCGATGGTGATCAGCAGGTGATACAGCCAGCCGCTGCTGCCCGTGATCTGACCCAGCGCGAGGGGTAAGGGAGAATCGGATGCTTCAGCACCCGGGGAGGGATAAACGATTTTTTCCCAGCCACCTACTCCCACCGCTGATAGAAAAGTTAGGATACATAATATGATAAGTGTGGCCAGGGCCGAACCAAAACCACGGAGTATATTTTTCTGCGGGTTAATGGTTTCCTCAGCTACATTGGCAACGCCTTCTATGGCCAGGAAAAACCAGATGGCGAAAGGTATGGCAGCCCACACGCCTTCCCATCCAAAAGGGAAAGCGTTTATCTCCATATTTTTCCATTCGAAATGCGGTAGTGTCACTCCCGCGAAGAGCAAAAGCTCAAACACTGCAAACGCGGTGATGATTAGTTCAAAAGTGGCGGCTGCTTTGACGCCATATATATTCAAACCTGTAAAAAGAATGTAGGCAACAATCGCTATAGTTATCACGGGCACCTGCGGGAAAAATATATGAAAGTAGGCGCCGATGGCCGCGGCAATGGCCGGCGGTGCAAAAACGAATTCAATGATCTGCGCCATACCCGCAATAAACCCAAGTTCCTTTCCCAGGCCGCGATTGGCATAATCCAGCACTCCACCGGCTTTTGGAATGGCACAGGCCAGCTCGGTATAGGAAAAAGTAAAACAGATATAAAGGATGATGATAAAAAATGTGGCGATGGCCAGTCCATACGTACCACCTGCAGCCAGTCCCAGGTTCCAGCCGAAGTACATTCCTGAGATCACATAACCGACACCCATACCCCAAAGCATGAGCGGACCTAAGCTCCTGGATAATTGCGGGGTTGACGCGTCCGGTGTCTTTGGCATAATGGGTGTATGCTTAAAGATACAGGAAAGCGTTCATTGAAACTTAAAATTGCGTGGTGGATAATGTAACAAATATCAAAGCAGGTATTAAGCCACGTTTAATTTTTCAGCCGCTACTTTATTAGCGTATGCAGTGGCAGCTTCTCTTACCCAGGCACCATCTTCCCAGGCTTTGCGCCGTGCATCGAGCCTTTGTTTATTGCAGGGGCCATTGCCTTTGACTACGTTCCAGAATTCATCCCAGTTGATCTCCCCGAAATCATAATGTTTTCTTTCCTCATTCCATCTCAGGTCGGGGTCGGGAATCGTCATGCCCAGGACTTTTACCTGCTCTGCGCACATGTCCACGAAGTTTTGGCGCAACTCGTCGTTGCTTTTCCGTTTGATCTTCCACTTCATACTTTGATCTGAGTTGGTCGATTCGGAGTCACGTGGGCCAAACATCATCAGCGAAGGCCACCACCAGCGATTGATCGCGTCCTGGCACATTGCCTGTTGCGCTTTCGTGCCCTTTGCGAGCGTGAGCAGTATTTCAAAACCCTGGCGCTGGTGAAAACTTTCTTCCTTACAGATCCTCACCATAGCCCGGGCATAAGGGCCGTGCGAGGTGCGGCACAGCATTACCTGGTTTAAGATGGCAGCGCCGTCCACCAGCCAGCCAATTGCACCCATATCAGCCCAGGTAAGGGTGGGATAATTGAAGATGGATGAATATTTGGCTTTACCCGTATGCAGGTCGTTGATCATTTGTTCCCGGGTAGTGCCCAACGTTTCGGCCGCGGAATATAAATAAAGACCATGTCCTGCTTCGTCCTGTACTTTAGCCAGCAGGATCGCTTTTCTTTTCAGCGAAGGTGCGCGGGTGATCCATTCCCCTTCGGGCAACATACCCACAATTTCGCTATGCGCATGCTGACTGATCTGCCGGATCAGAGTTTTGCGGTAAGCATCCGGCATCCAGTCCCTGGGTTCGATCTTAATTTCATTATCGATCTTCTGCTGAAATATATTTTCCTGTTCCTGTACAATCATTAGACTAAGTTGAATATCAAATTTACAAAAAACTAACAGGTGTAAGGAGCCTGATTTTTTAAATTACTACCGGAAAATTAATATCCATAAAGGATCGGGCCTGTCATCATCAGGGTACAATTTTTCACATATAATCACTAAACAGATTAATGATAATAACAAGGTTTGTATTAAAAATCAACACATTTTTTCAGCGACCTGAAATTTGAAAACTTATTTGTTTGTTAAATATTTGGCCTAATTTAGTATTACTGCTTATTTAAATTTACCGGAGATTGCCTGCTAACGATCACGATAACTCAGTTCAGTTGAGAGAACTGCAAGCGCGAATTGCCATCAACGACCAGGCGGCGTTCACCCAACTCTATTTGCATTTCGGCAAAAGACTAATCCATTTCGCAACTACACTGGTACGCTCTAAGGAAACCGCGGAAGAATTGACAGAGGATGTATTTGTAAAACTCTGGTCAAATCGTATTCATATAACTGAAATCGAAAATATCACCGTCTACCTGTATGTAGCCGTTAAAAACAAGGCCCTTACCTCCCTTTCTCTTAAAGCCAGGCAACTGGTACTCGCACCATTCGATTTTCTTGACACGTCAGTGGATTCTTTTGCCGCCGATCCTTACGACCTGATGATCACATCGGAGATGATGGACCGTATGCACCACGCAGTGGAGGCATTGCCGCCGCGTTGTAAAATGATCTTTAAGCTTATCCGGGAGGATGGGCTGAAATATAAAGAAGTGGCGGAAATTCTTAATATATCTGTTAATACCATTGACGTACAAATGGCTATTGCGGTTAAAAAGATTTGCAGCGCGCTGCAAATTGAACGTTCATCAACAGGATTTAGTTTCCCGAATCAGCTGACAGAAAAAAATGAAAAAAATCCGGGCAAGGCTTAGTAGATAAACATTGTTTTATAGTCCTTCAGAGACACAAAGACTGCTTGCTGCATGGAAATTCCCGAAAAAATATGGCACCTGATGGCCAAATCCCTCAACAAAGAGGCGACATCAGCGGAGCTGGATGAATTGAACAAGCTGTTGCAGCAGGATGCCGGAATTCAGCAGCAATTTGAACTTCTTACCCGGATTTGGAAAGAAAACGGGCAGGATCCTGATGATGAGGTCAACGCACGCAAACTTATAATGCGGATCATCAACAAAGCTGACCAGGAGACTGGTACTGGTGATGATTATTTTAGGCCCCGGCCTCCGAGACGGAGGCGTCGCATGCTGGCAACCGCTTTTGCCATTTTGATCGCCCTGGCAGGCTGGTGGTTTTTCTCCGAAACAAATAGTGCCGCTCGCTCGGTACTTAAAAAAATCCCAGAATCATTAGTAGTCAATAAAGGAAGCCGTTCCAGGTACTTACTGCCGGATGGCACCACGGTCTGGCTGAATGCCGGATCAAAACTTCATTATGAAAATGATTTTCGTGGTACTACTCGAGTGGTCAGGCTTGAAGGCGAAGCCTTTTTCGACGTTATTAAGGATCCCAAACGCCCTTTTATCGTAAGAGCTTCAGACATTGACATAAGGGTTTTGGGGACAGCATTCAATGTGAAATCATATCCCGAGGATAAGAATGTGGAAACCACACTTTACCGCGGGTTGGTCAATGTCGAAAGGCATAATACAAAGAATGCCCCTGCCATACAATTAAAGCCAAATGAAAAACTGGTCTTGCCAAAAGAAGCAGCTAATACATCTGAAGAATTGTCTGTAAAACAAGTAGCCGCTCCCAAAGCAATACCTGCAAGTTTCACCATCATTAGAATAGACAGCACCAAACAGGAAAGTGAGCGGTTTGAGACTGCATGGCTGTATAGTCGTCTTGAGTTTCGCGGCGACAGTTTTGAAGAATTAGCATTAAAGCTGGAAAGATGGTATAATGTTACCATCACGTTCACTGATGAGGAAGTTAAGCAACTAAGGTTCAATGGATCATTTGAAAGAGAAACGGTAGAGCAGGCCTTTCAGGCTTTGCAGGCTGCATCACCATTCACGTATATAATAAACGAAAACGAGATATCAATTGGATCGACCCGGTAAAGGCCGTTAAAAATCAAACGGAGAATGTGACGATTCCCCGTTTTGCAGGCTAAACCAGATGATAACGAGATAGAACAGAAATGTTTAACCCTTAATGCTAAAAATATGAAATGTTTTTTAACGGGTATTAAAACTCCGTTACAATCAA
>JAEYOL010000145.1 GCA_023411775.1 Bacteroidota bacterium
ATTTCTACCGAACCCTGCTCCATTTTCGAAAAAGGATTAAAGCATTGCAGGAAAGCGCTTCTGTCCTGCTGCTACAGACAGGCAGTGATGGAGTTTTGGCCTACCTGTGCCGGCGACAACAGGATAAGGTGCTGGTTTTACTTAACCTGTCAAAAGACAAGGCTGATTTTATTATTGACCACCCTGCTATCCCCGGTGAGTACGAAGACCTGTTCTCCGGGGAAAAGGCAAAAGTAAAACGTAAACAGAAATTTCACTTAGTGCCGGGTGAATACCTTGTATGGCATGTCACTGCTGCAACTGCTAAATAGAATATTCTCCTGTCTTGTGTGCCGGGGTGCCAAACCCCTTCAATGCCTTGGTACAAAGTTTGGCCTTCCTTGGGTATATAATCTATCAACATGAAATCCATTATAAAAAAAAATGGCCTTTCCCTGGTCTTTCTATTCTTGTTCTTAATCGCCCTGGCCGGCCAGTTCTTCACTGGTTACAAAGAGCATAATAAAGAGTTGTCGGAAGAAGGTCATCCTGAAATCTCACCGGTGGAGTATGTTACCTCTGGACATTTTATCCAGGCTACATTCGAAAACTGGGAAAGTGAATTCCTTCAAATGGCTTTGTTTGTATTATTCACCGTCTTTCTTTATCAGAAAGGATCCTCGGAGTCGAAAAAGATCGAAGAAGAGGAAGAGGTTGACCGTGAACCTGATCCCCATAAGAAAGATGCCCCCTGGCCGGTCAGGACTGGAGGTTTTATACTCGCCCTGTACAGAAACTCTTTGAGTATCGCGTTAGTAATACTTTTTATCCTTTCGTTTGTATTGCACCTTTACGGCAGCATGAAAGATGAAAATGAATTTCTGGCAACAAAGGGCCTGCCGCCGGTCGACATGCTTCCACATATGTCAAGCTCCAGGTTTTGGTTTGAGTCATTTCAGAACTGGCAAAGTGAATTTCTGTCCGTATTTACCATCGTAGTTTTTTCGATTTTCTTTCGACAAAAGGGATCGTCGCAGTCAAAACCTGTCGACGCGTCTAACAGTGAGACAGGTGAATAAAGTTGATTGGCGTGGCCTATTTAGACCAAGTGGTTATTTTCCACAATTTCATTTTGACGGCCTCATATTTGTGGCTGAAGAAAACTTGTAGCCTTATTCTTTAATCTAAATCTTATTGTATGCCTAATCACAATCCTAAACACAAAGAAGGCAAGACTGCCAGGATGATCGAAGAGCAAACCGCTAAACTTCCATCCGATGTTTATTTATGGACGGCAGTAGGTACGATGGCTTTATCGTTGGGACTCTTCCTGGCAAGGAAAAAACATGCAAGTTTATTTTTTGGACAGTGGGCACCTTCCCTGCTGATCATCGGGTTGTACAACAAGCTGGTAAAAACTCATGGTCATGATGGCACTGATGAGGCAACCGAGTCGCGGCCGGCTTACAGGACTACCCCTGCGGATGCCCTGTGACGGGGTCTGAAGCTGCTGGCTTCAGGAGGTTCGGTTGGTTATGGGCACAAGATGGTATCGCAAATAATTGTGTAGGTTGAAAACCTGCCGGGCTTCCTGAATCCAGTATAAGCCATATGACAATACATACTTTTTTTAATTACTTATCAAAGTTCCAGGGCGTTTACACATTACTCACCGCTTGCTGGCCGTTGGTTGATATTGAGACCTTCATGAAAGTAACCGGTCCAAAAACGGATACCTGGTTAGTAAAAACCGTCGCCGTATTGCTGGTTGCTATCGCCACTATCTTTTTACTCGCAAGCCGCGTAAAAAAAGATCATTGGCTGGTCATTATCTTAGGTATGACCAGTTCGCTGGGATTGCTGGTGATTGATTTTTATTATACTGCCAGTGACACGATCCGGTGGGTGTATGCGCTGGATGGAGTTTTACAAACGATTTTTCTATTGTGCTGGCTGGGGCTTTGGACCAAGCGCCGACAATTATCGTGGGACTGGTAATTACAGCGAAGTGTTGTTACCACGATTTCCTTAATTGTGTATTTCGTTACCCATAACAAGTAATCCTACACACCCCAACAACAGCAGCATCAAGCCCATGTAAAGTGTTAGCTGCTTTGGCAGTATAATTGAATGTTTTTCATAACAAAAAATTTTGATTATGAAAAAGCTGTTTTTATTATTCTTAGTAGCCGCATTGCTTGCATGCAACAACGAGTCAGACACCACCGATACGATCAATACGGACACAGTTGTGGCCCCACAGGACAACACGATGAACAGGGATACATCAATGATGACCGACACAAGTATGAATCGTCGCGATTCATTGTAGTGCTGTTGCCCGTCGTTATCGTAAAGGTAAAAAATGAAAAAGCCAGGAAATTACCTGGCTTTTTCTTTACTCACTCCGCTAATGAATCACGCTTAATCGTCTTATTCCATTTCCTGTTCTGCTTCCCAGTTAATATCGTTTTCCGCGATTTGGGTAAGCAGGCTATCAGTTTCTTTTTCTTCCTCCAGCGTTGTCGACAGGATGTCAGCAACTTCCTGGTTTCCCATGATCGTGGCAAGTGATACCAGTCCGCCATAAGAAGCGATTTCATAATGCTCTACTTTCTGTGCGGACATGATGATACCTACATCGCGGGTCATGCTGCCATCTTCAGTTTCCTCAACTACGGTTTGTCCTTCCTTAATAAGTCCTTCCATAGCTTCACATTTTTTAGCCTGGGGCTTTCTGCCCAGCAATTCAAATACTTGTTCGAGACGTGCAACTTGTTCCTCTGTCTGGGCAGTATGCTCCTCAATCGCATCTTTCAATTCCTGCGTGGTTGCTGCCTTCTGCATGCGCGGCAATTCCTTGGTCAGGTGTTTTTCTGCCCAGTAAATATCCTTGAGGGTATCAATGAAATATTTTTCGAGCTGTGAATTGGATTGTGCAGTCGCAGTTCCGTTCGAACCCTTTGTCTTACCCGCCGGCGCTTTCCTGGTTTTTGTGTTAGGCATAGTATTCTAGTTTTTGATGTTAAAAAAAATGGTTACCCTGTACCATGTCAAACGATATGCCAGTAGAGAAAATGCTTTAATTACCCTGCTTGTTATGGTTATGGCTTCGATAGATTTTTAAACTGGGGCTTTTCTTACTCATTGCAAAAAACATTTGCCCGTTTGCCACCACCAGCCTTCCTGGTAAACATGGCATATAATATGATTTACCAGGTGTACAATACCTCAATATGGATCATTTAAACTGGGGCATTATAGGCCCGGGAAGTATAGCACGCGATTTCACCCGCGATCTTCAGATGGTGAGAACCCAGCAAAATCTGGTAGCGGTACTCGGTCACAATGCCGATTCCACAGACTCATTCGCATCGGAATTTGGGGTGAGCGGTAGCTACCTGGATATTGAAGCGTTTCTTCAACACGAAAACCTGCAGGCAGTATATATTGCAACCCCTCATCCGCATCATTATGAGCAGGCCCTGGTCTGCCTCGAACGCCGTATTCCGGTACTTTGCGAAAAGCCTATGACTATCAACGCGGCACAGGCAGAAAAACTGGTGGAAGCATCCCGGCGGAATCAGACTTTCTTAATGGAAGGTATGTGGATCAGGTTTCTGCCCAGCATCCAATTACTATTGTCGCTAATGTCGCAGGATCGGATCGGCGAAGTCATTTCTGTGAGGGCCTCTATGGGATATAAAGCTCCGCAGGAGCCAGATAGCCGCTATTTCAATCCGGCCCTCGGCGGTGGCTCCTTACTCGATCTGGGTATCTATCCTGTATTCCTTGCTATGCTACTGATGGGAACACCCGATACCATTAAAGCAATAGGCAGCCTGACCGAAGAAGGCGTAGACGAAGATTGCTCCATGCTGTTTCAATACAACAATGGACAACATGCAGTCCTGGAATCGTCTCTTAAAGCTGAATCGGCACTTCCCGCCGAAATTCATGGAAGCAGGGGATCTATCCGCATTCTCAATCCATGGTTTGAGAAATGCCAGGGTATCGAACTAGAGGTGGAAGGAGAAAATAAAACCGTTTATCCATGCCAGTGGGAAGGTCATGGCCTCCACTTTGAAGTTCAGGAGGTTTTGCGCTGCCTTGAATCGGGAAAGATCGAAAGCGAAATGTTCTCACATGAGTTCAGCCTGCAAATGATCCGCGCAATGGATGAAGTACGCGGTCAGATAAATGTCACATATAATATGTATGAATAATCCTGCAGGTAAAACCAAGACATGAAAGACTGGGTAAACCTTATCGAAGATAAGCTGGAAAACTGGTGGCATTCCCTCGCGAAGATCCTGCCCAACCTTGCAATAGCCTTACTGGTGATGTTGATGGCGATCCTGGTTGCCAAATTGGTTCGTCGCAGTTTGTACAGGATTATTATCCGGCTATCTGGTAAAGCTTCTGTTAGCAGCCTGATAGCCACGATCACCCAGGTAGCAGTATTGTTTGCAGGTCTGTTTATTGCGTTGGACATACTCCAGCTTAATAAGGCCGTATCCTCGTTGCTGGCGGGCGCTGGCATCATCGGCATCATCCTCGGATTTGCATTCCAGGATATCACTGCCAATTTTATAGCGGGGGTTTATATTGCTTTTAAAAAACCATTTGAAATCGGCCATACTATCAAGACAAACGATTTTATCGGCAATGTAGAAGATATACAATTGAGATCGACTACGATCCGCACGTTTTCTGGTCTGCACCTGATGATACCAAACCGGGATGTGATCCAAAAACCTCTCATCAATTATTCCCTGACGCCTGAACGGCGTATAGAACTCGAATTTTATATAGATCACAATACCGACCTGGAAATAACACATGGGGCCATCATGAAAGCCCTCTCGAAAATCAGCTATCTGTATCCAGGTAAGCCCGTCGATGTGTTTTTTAACGATGTAAAATTCACCGCCATCAAAATCGCAGTTTGGTTCTGGATAGATAACCACCGACAGCCTGGATTTATGGTAGCCAGGCATGACGCGATATTTTATATCGTTAACTCGCTTAAAGAAAATAACATCTCCCTGGTTCTGCCCCTTTCAGTAGAAAATTTTGCAACATCTCACAATTAATAAGTCATCATGAACAACCTCACATTATTTCAATTCTTCCATTGGTATTATTCTACCGAAGGTAATCTTTGGCTACATGCCTCTGATAAAGCAGAAGAACTCGCGTCGATGGGGATTACCCACGTTTGGCTTCCACCTGCTTATAAATCTGCGTTCGGCACCGAGGAGCCGGGTTATGCGGTATATGACCTGTATGACCTGGGCGAATTTGATCAGAAGGGATCGGTCAGAACACGATATGGAACCCGGCAGGAATACCAGGATTGTATTGACCGCCTGCACCAGCAAAATATCCAGGTACTTGCCGACATAGTGTTGAATCACAGGCATGGTGCCGACGAGAAGGAAAGCTTTCCCGCCAGGAAAGTAGATCCTTATAATCGCATCGAGTTTGTTTCGGAAGAAGAGATTATCGAGGCCTGGACCAGGTTTAATTTCTCCGGCCGAAATGGTCGCTATTCCGATTTTGTCTGGGACTGGCGCACTTTTACTGGTATCAGTGAAGATCCGGAGCATATATATCTAATTCATAATGATCACACCAATGGGCAATGGGAGGATGTGTTGGAAGAGGAATTCGGCAACTACGACTACCTGATGGGCGCGGATGTGGAATTTAGAAATCCATATGTACGTGAGGAACTTTTTAACTGGGGTAAATGGTATATGGAATCGACCGGGGTCGATGGCTTTAGACTGGATGCAGTAAAACACATACCCCACGACTTTTTTAACGAATGGCTCGACCATCTGCGTCAGCATTTCGCCAAGGACTTTCTTTGTATCGGTGAGTATTGGAGCGCCGACGCGGGTTTATTGCTACAATACATTGAAGCCACAGCGGGCAAAATGCAACTCTTCGATGTACCCCTGCATTTTAATTTTCACAGGGCCTCCACCAGTGACGAAGGATTCGATATGAGTACAATTTTGCATAACTCTCTCATTGAATCTAAACCTGAACTGGCTATAACTTTCGTCGACAACCACGACACACAGCCACTTCAATCCCTGCAATCACCTGTAGACTACTGGTTCAAACCACATGCTTATGCTATCATTCTCCTGCGTGAAAGCGGTTTACCCTGCATTTTTTATCCTGCTATGTATGAGGCAAAATATGTCGACCATAAAGATGGGGAGGAGGTTTATGTAGAATTAAACACGGTACCAGGCCTGGAAAAACTGATCCGTGTCAGAAAAGACCTTGCTTATGGCATGCAACGCGACTACTTTGATCATCCAAGTACGGTGGGCTGGACCCGTGAGGGTACCCGTGAAAAAGACGGAAGCGGATGTGCTGTTGTCCTGACCAACGGTACAGCTGGTGTCAAGGCAATGGAGATTGGAAAACAACATGTGGGGAAAACCTTTGTAGATATTTATGGACAATGTGGCGAAATAGTCATCAATGAAGACGGATGGGCGGACTTCCCGGTAAACGATCGCTCAATTAGTGTATGGATCAATAAGGAATCTTTAAGATACCTTCCGGACAGCACACATTGATATTGATAGGGTAAAAAAAACCTGTTCAAATCTGAATCTGAACAGGTCTTTCGTTGTAAACCTTCAACGTCAAATCAAAGGAAATCATGCTTCTTGGCTTTGATGTACATTTCTGGCTGGGGAGGCATTGGGTTAACAGGTTGAGAAGCCGGTTTATTAATTGGAATTAGTCTTGCCAGTTCGCCATCTGTTTTCTTTTCTACTGCCACCACGGTCAGTGTAGTCGAACCATTTTGAGATGAAATTGATTTTTCCGTCATAAGTATAGGTTTAAGGGAATATCTAGATAGAAAATCTCATGCCAGCCTGATCATTTGAGTACTAGGTGCAAAAAGAAAAATAGCAACAATAAAAAACAAGATTGCAATCGGTTTAAAAAGATCTTTCTACCCTTATAAAGAAAGAGATATGAATAATAGTGGCACATTCTTGGACACTATAAACATCTATGGCAACCCTACAAAACTTTAAGAATGAGGAACAAGAGGAATCT
>JAEYOL010000151.1 GCA_023411775.1 Bacteroidota bacterium
ACTCCCTCGCAGCGTCGAGGATGCGCATGACCATGACATTATTTTCGAGAGAATAAAGTCCATTTTCCGGCACCTGTATTTTATTTCGCAGCACATCGGCAAAATAGGAGATGGGATCTTCATAAACTCCCAACTCAGCAGCGGTCAAGTGCATTGATTTTTCAGGTTCCGATTCATTGTTACGCAAACGAAGTGTGCCACCATTGACCGCTATCAAGTAGCCTGTTTCACCATATACTTCCATGTCTTTGCGGCTGAAAGGCCAGTTCCAGGAAGCTTGTATAATGGATTGAGATGAAGGGTAGGCGACCACAATCGTGGCTTCATCATCTACTTTTGGATAGATGCCAGGTTTGAATTGTTGTGTTACCGCCGTTACCGATATTGGTTTTTCATTTTTCATCAACCAGGTCGACAGGTTGGCGCCATAACAGCCAAAGTCGATCAGTGCGCCACCACCATTTTGTACCGGGTCGGTAAGCCAGTCGAGAAACTCTTTGTTCACACCGATTTCTTTTGGCCCCTTGTGACCATCATGGATCACCATTTTCCTGATATTGCCAACATAATTACTATCATTGACCAGTCGATATATTTTTTCTGTTGTGGCGTACCAGGATGTCTCGTAATTGGTGAGTAAATGGATCTTATGCTTTTTTGCAAGTGCTTCCATTCTTAAAGCATGTTTGAGACTGGTGGCAAGCGGCTTCTCCACCATAACGTGAATACCTCGTGGGGCGCAGGCTTCCACCACCATCATGTGATCGTATATAGAACCAAAAGCTAACACGGCTTCTGGTTTCACATCATCCAGCATTTTTGTAAAGTCGGTATAAAGAAGTGCTTTATCGAACTTAAAACTTTCAGCATACCTGTTTGCAAGATCGGTATTGGGTTCATAGATCCCCACTACCAGAACATCTGGTTTGGGCGGGCGGCCAAGGATAAAACCTGCATGCCCATGAGTGATGCCTGCCACAGCCATACGGACCGGGTCGGTTTGCGCAGGCAGATCGATACTTATCAGGCCGAGCATGATTATGAAAAAACTATATTTTATCAATGAGACTTTACACTTCATACTAATCGTTTTGATGTTTGAAAGTATTCGCTTGTATTAATGTTTGAACGGGATTATCAATGTAACCTGACTTTAAATTTCGCGTCGTGTACCAGTATTGGATTTCCGTCGGGTTTAAACGCGATGCCTGTAAAGGTACCGGAACTCATTTTAGTCTGATAGTCATAACTGTCAATGGTAACTGTAAATGGATTCCCCCAGCGACTTGTCAATACGAATACAGGCGAGCCCTTTGCGGTAAAATGGAATGCTACATAGCTTGAAACCAGGTCCTGATAGGACTTGTTTAAAACATTTGGAGAGAGGTAGACGGAGATCGCCAGGCTGGTATCACCTGAACAGGCTGTCGGGCCAAAAAAAGTGAGTGCTGTTCTGTCCGGATTGACGATGGCAGTATCGATGATACCGCACATAAAAGAGCTTCCAGCCCAGAAGCTCCAGCGGTTCTCCTCAAACTTGTCATGCCCTTCACAGGCAGCGCAGGGCGGAAGTACATCAATGGTAGAAGTATCAGGGGCTGATGGTTGCGTAGTGTCGATGATGGCAGGTGACTGATTCCCTCCTTCGTAGCTATATTCTTTTACACATGATGAAATAATCAGCAGGACTGCCAGGCAACCCATTTGCACGCTCCTAATTAGCTTTTCGTTCAGCATGGTATCTGTTTTTCAGATGAAGCTTCCGGAGGTATACTCTGCCCTATTATCTGATCCTATTGAATTTCTTCAAAATATTGATAACCGCCTGGTGGGGTAAAGCATATGACTTATTTCCATTGATCCCTTCCATGATTCTGCTGTCGCCAATGTAACAGGGGATACTTTATGAAGGCGTATTTGCTTACTAAATATACCGAAAGAAGCGAATATAGACCCTGAGATAAATTCCTGATGACCTTTCCCCATTTTGACCGATTTACCCTGGAGTCAACCATACAAAGCCACCTTAAATTAATTCAAATGGGAAAATACAGCCCTTACTACCTGGTGTTAGTCACTTTCATATTTCTTCAACTTTCCTGTAAAAAAGAGGTTGGCTCTGGCCCGGAACACCCGGAGTATCCTGATGGGGTAATACTCAAAGATGCGCAGGTGGTAGTGCCACCCGGCATGAATTATGACCTGGCGGGGCACCAGGTATTGCACAGCGGTCAAATATTACCGGTTGGCGTTGATGGCAAAACCAGGGTTGTCGACAACAAAGGTCGTAGCAGTATTGCATACCTTTTCAACCGGGATAATGAACCGGTGATGGCAGGTTTTATTACTGATACCACTGTTACTATATCGCCCGAAACGACTGCCAAAGTGGTACTTTATTATGCAATTGGGGTACCGTTCCAGTGGGATACAGCCACTCATATTTTTATTAACCGTATTCATGAAGTGCAGGGCGTCTCTGACTGGATAAGTGGGTTTACCGCTGCATGGAAAAGCGACCCAAAAACATTAATTAAGGGTGGCTACCAGCAGTCGCTGAGAGACTGGCTGACTGCCAGAACCCAGGAATTGCCTGCTGCTGGTATTAGTAACAAAGGAAGCGTACATGTAGATGCAAATGACGTACGCAGTGGACTACGCCTGCATCCCGAGGGCCTCGGGCTTTCCATCACCAATACTTATCGCCGAAGAGCCGCGGCTTATGCCTATAAAATGAAGTATAAGCAAGAGGGGAGTAGCACTTATACAACAGTTCTTTCCAGCATCGGGCTCGACAATCGCAGTGATCTTGCCTTCATGGTCGATCCGGCTTCCGGGTTAACGTCCGTAGTGGGTGAAGTATGGAAAAATATTCGGGGAAATGGTATGCAGACAGCTGCGGTAACATCCGGGCCAGTATCGCTGGAGCTGAAGGAAAATGAAACTGAAGCACTATACAATGTAAGAGTGGTTGGTCCTGGCAATGGCGATCCGACCAAATTAACTTCCGTTGAAATGCAGGAGGTCATTTTACAATTTACGATGACCCTCGCGGCAGATTTTGTCGGCCCCATGGTTGGTTCTGCTTTTGGTGTAGTGAATCACTATCATGGTGATGCCATGTTGAAGATTTTTTATGTGGATATGCCAAAGATGTTGCCTGGATTTATAGAATCCTGGTTTGCGGGCGACATAAAGAAGGTTTTTTTAACTGCGCTGGACCTACTCATGTCAGAGTATGGGTTCGATCTTTATAAGAAATACATTCAAGAAATTTTTAAAGCAGGTAATATACCATTGCCGGGCAATTTTGAAGATCTCGCAAAAAAAGGCCAGGGAATCCTTATGGCAATCGATTTTGCGCTCCTGGGAGGCGATTTTGTAAGAATAGCCCATAATATCGATAACTCGAAATTACTGGAAGAATGGGAGGTAACTGTTCGCGAAAATAAGGTGACCCTTATGCCGAATGAATCGGCAGTCTCAATTTTTGCACCGGCTAATAAGCAGGAACTCGAAGCTACGGTACAAAATCTCACTGATGCTGATGCGAAAAAGATGACTTATGAATGGCGGGTTAAAGGAAAGTTTGGTACGCTGGCAGATGGAAGGGGGCAAAGCGGAACCAGTTTCAAAAGTTCAGAGAAAAAGGTCACTTTTACTTCTACCAACGATCCGGGTCTTACAGATGATGACAATTGGGAAGACGTATACGTGACAGCTTATCTTGACGACAAGCCAATTGGAAATGATACCGCCAGGATCAATGTAAGAAAAACGCGCTATGAGTTACTACCCGAAGGAGTAACCCTTTCGGGCAAAGAAGGGCAAACCAATAGTGTGATACTTCGATTGTCACCTGTTAATAACATTGGATCAACTATCGGCACCGATCCTGATTGGGATTATAAAATTGTGTGGGAGACCGCCGGAGTATATGGAGGATTTGACCTCGGTTATACAGGTATTGAACCCAATATGACAACCTACAACGTGGGGTCGATCAAATATGTATGCGAGGATGATAAGGTAAAAAATGCTTCGGAAACCGTTTCTGCACGCATATATGCCAGGAAAAAAGGCAGACCCGACTCCGAATACCGTGTCATTGACTATGTAAAGGCCACAGTGAAAATAAACAATGATGAGAAAAAGAAGTTCCTTCATATACCTCTCCAGTGCAGCCATGGGGATACAATTTATAACAATGGACAATCCATTACATGTATGATCATTACGTATGCATCCTTTAAGGCGGAACCCGAAGCTAAATCGTATAGTGTCAGGTTTTATGACGTCAGATGGCCTAAAAGCTACAGTTGGAACGCGGGTTCCAGTGCGCCGGCCAATATAGACAATTTCGTGGTACGAGCATCGCCGGGCGTATTCAACATTGAATATGGCGCTTCATGGGCGGTGGGGCCCTTAGCCTATGCAAATCACAGAACCTGCGGCCAGGGTGCACTGGGGATGGCAGAGGTGACCATCACTTTGAAATAGACTTAAATTAATCATGCGTGTGAGATGCCGCTTTGTACAAAAGTGGCTTCTCACACGCTTACATCAACACTGCTGAAAGAAAAATTATTTCGTAAAAGGAGTTTGACTTACTGCAATTAGTATGGTCTATCGTTTCCCAAAACGCTCGCTCACCACCAGTTCCTTATTACCCGTCTCATATTTATAAAACCCCTCCCCGGTCTTGACACCCAGTTTTCCGGCGGTGACCATGTTGACCAATAGGGGGCAGGGAGCGTATTTTGAGTTGCCAAAACCTTCATGCAAAACATCCAGAATGGCGCGACAGACATCCAATCCTATAAAATCCGCCAGCTGTAAGGGCCCCATCGGGTGGGCCATACCAAGTTTCATCACGGTATCGATCTCTTCTACACCAGCAACGCCTTCATACAGACTGTAAATGGCCTCGTTGATCATCGGCATCAGGATACGGTTGGCAATAAAACCGGGGTAATCATTAACAACACAAGGTATCTTTCCCAATTGTCGGCTTAGGTCAACGATAGTATCGGTCACTTCCTTTTTGGTAGCATATCCATTGATCACTTCCACCAGTTTCATCACAGGCACCGGGTTCATAAAATGCATGCCGATGACTTTGTCAGCACGTCCCGTTACAGCCGCGATCTTTGTGATAGAAATCGAAGAGGTATTGGTGGCGAGGATAGCGTCTTTGGGAGCTTGCCTGTCAATCTCTTCAAAAAGCTGCAATTTGAGATCTATATTTTCAGTTGCGGCTTCCACCACAAGCGCCGCATTTTTTACACCTTCATTCAGCCTCGACTCTACACTGATATTGGCAAGTGTATTTTTTTTATCCTCTTCAGTGATTACACCTTTGGCTATCTGCCGATCCAGGTTTTTGGCAATATTAGCAAGGGCTTTATCCAATTGTCCCAACGAAATATCAACGATGGTCACTTTGTACCCGGCCTGGCCAAAAACATGGGCGATACCATTACCCATTGTGCCGGCCCCAATTACAGATATATTCCCGGTAAGTTTCATGCTGTAAGCTTTCTTCAAAAAATGATTTGATCTTTTCCCTGACAAAAATAAGATATCGGGAATGTGTTGTGCTAAAGAAATGGCAAGAAAACAGGATTGATGTGCTGGCGGAACATTCAATACATCAATTTCAAAATAATAGGGGAAAATTATTTATTCTTAAAATCGCCCCGTTTCCATGCCTGTATAAAATCAGCCCAGGCGGCGGGGTTAAAGATATTCATGGGAGGGGTCTGGCCCTGGTACACAGCCCGGTTAGCGATCCGGTTGAACTGGATACGCGTAGCTTCGCCTCCATCACCAGGAGTGGTTTGTAACAATACCCTTCTTTTAGCGGCATTTGTATTTTGCCGGGCGATCTCAATATCGTCATCCGGTATTTTGGTGTTGACAAAATCCCGGGCAAACTGTGCAGGCGTAGGTCGCGCCTTAATGATCGTTGCAGGCAGGTACACGGTGTCCTGTACCATAAGCTGGATCACGCTATATTGATTCCCTTCGATATTCCTGGGAATTTCAATGGTTTTAGATTTATAGCTTACGTGTGAGAATTCAACTTTATCGCCTTTTAAAACAACAATGGAAAAAACCCCATCATCATTGGTGAGGGTACCGCGGTTTTGACCACTAATGGTCACACTCACAGCGGGAATACCCACCAGGCTGTCGGCGGTCATAATTACACCATATAGTTGAACAACAGAATCGCGGGCTGTTTCAAACTGCGCTTTGGCAGTGAGGGGTAACAGGAAAGCAGCTAGTATGAGATATTGTAAAAATTTCTTCACAGCCTCAAAAATAAGTACTACTTGTATAAATCAGTCAACAAAATAGCCCTTGTTATGTTTAACTTTGTGGATTAATCCGTTTTTAACAAGGATTTGTATATCACTCAAATCGTTGATTATAAAGAAAGAAACAAAATGACCCAGGAAAAAATATTAGAAGCCCTCAGTACGGTACAGGAACCTGATCTGGGAAAGGATATCGTGACATTGAATATGGTGCGTGATATCGTGATCGAAAAATATTATGTATCCTTTACTGTTGTGCTCACTACGCCTGCCTGCCCGTTAAAGGATAAAATTAAGAATGATTGTATCAACGCCATCAAGACCCATGTTAATAAAGATGCGATGGTGAAAGTGAATTTCACAGCCAACACCACAACCAAACGAACTGATACCGGGGCAGTCCTGCCTAAGGTGAAAAATGTAATTGCCGTGGTAAGTGGAAAGGGCGGAGTTGGAAAGAGCACGGTAGCTGCAAACCTTGCACTAGGTCTTTCGCAAAGCGGCGCCAAAGTAGGCCTGATGGACGCTGATATTTATGGGCCCAGCGTGCCTATCATGTTTGGCGTTAGAGGTGAACGACCGCTGATGATGGAAGTGGAAGGAAAAGGCATGATCGTTCCGCTGGAGAAATATGGCATTAAACTGATGAGCATCGGCTTACTTGTTGACGAAAAAAATGCGGTAGTATGGCGCGGGCCTATGGCCAGCAGCGCGATCAAGCAATTTGTTTCAGATGTGTATTGGGATGAACTGGATTACCTGGTCATTGATATGCCGCCAGGTACGGGCGATATACACCTCACGCTGATGCAGGCTGTACCTGTTACGGGTGCAGTAATCGTTACCACTCCCCAGGATGTCGCGCTCGCTGATGCTAAAAAAGGGGTGGCCATGTTTGGGCAGGCGCAATTGAATGTTCCAATCATTGGCCTGGTCGAAAACATGAGTTATTTTACCCCGGCAGAGCTACCAGAGAATAAATATTACATTTTTGGAAAAGATGGTGGCAAACGTCTGGCCGAAGAATATGACCTGCCTTTCCTTGGTCAGATCCCGCTGGTACAAAGTATCCGTGAAGGTGGCGACAGAGGTATGCCGGTGATGATGGGCAACGACGAGATCTCAAAAAAAGCGTTTGAAGATTTTTGTGCGGCTGTAGTAAGAGGTGTTTCAATGAAAAACGCCGATATTCCCACCCAAAAAGTAGCGGAAGTTGTGTCCTGATGATAGGATTGCTGTCTGACTGTTGACATATAATCAGTGTAAACGTTGCCTGAATTTTTATGATCATCTGCGGCCTGCGAATAAAGCTCCCGTAACTTAGCTTCATGTATAATTTACCTTATTTCAAAGAAAAGGATCCAGGTGCGGTGATGGAATTTGTGCGCAGTAATCCCTTCGCCTTTGTTTGTGGCTGTGATGAGCAAGGCAAACCTGTCGCGACGCAGGTGCCGGTATTCATCGACGAGCGGGATCGCAAATTATTCCTCTCGGGACATATCATGCGGCAAACCGATCATCATAAAGCGTTTTTGCATAATCCAAATGTTTTGGCCGTATTTACTGGTGCCCATACCTATGTTAGTGCAAGCTGGTATACTAACAAGCAACAGGGATCTACCTGGAATTATATGAGCGTACATGCAAGAGGCGTACTCCGTTTTTTGGATGAACAGGCATTGCGTGACGTGTTAAAACGAACGACCAACCATTTTGAGAACAACCCACGTTCTGGTGCTAACTTCGAAGACCTGCCGGCTGAATATGTAGATCGTATGGTCCAAGCGATTGTTGCATTCGAAATTGAAGTGCTGGAGATGGATAATGTTTTTAAACTTAGCCAAAACCGTGATCAGCAAAGCTTTCATACTATCATGGAGAAACTTGAAGCACAGGATGATGCTGGTCGATTTATCGCGGGTGAGATGAGAAAACGGGAAGAGGATTTGTATAACAAGTCGTAGTGCATCAGCGTAGGAAAACTTACACCAACTTTGAAATTAACATTATTATTTTTGTCGAATGATTAGTAAGAAGATATTCTATTATTCAATATTTATTCTTAGTTGTCTCGGAGCTTGTAAGGTGAAAAATATACCCGTCAATGAAACAACCGGCACATTTGATGCCCAGGGTCATCGCGGAAGTCGTGGTTTAATGCCAGAAAATACCATTCCGGCTATGCGAACTGCCTTAGACCTTGGTGTGACTACGCTTGAGATGGATGCGGTGATTACAAAAGACGGGAAGGTCGTTCTTTCACACGAACCATTTTTCAATCATGAGATCACAACAAAGCCCGATGGTGCACACGTGACAGTGTCGGAAGAAAGATCGCTGAATATTTTCAAAATGGACTATGAGGAAGTAAGGAAATATGATGTTGGTCTCAAACCGCATCCCCGGTTTCCACGCCAGCAGAAGATTCCTGCATACAAACCTTTATTAAGCGAAGTATTTGATAGTGTGTTGTCCTATGTGAAAGAAAAGAATATTGATTTACCCTTTTTTAACATCGAGACCAAGGCTAATCCGGCCAGCGACAATATCTTTCATCCGGAACCAGCCACCTTTGTAGACATTCTAATGCAGGTGATCCGCGAAAAGCAAATGGAAGACCGCGTGATCATCCAGTCATTTGACTTCCGAACCCTGCGGTACCTGCACCAAAAATACCCGTCGATCAAAACTGCCATGCTGATCGAGGATTTTGATGAGCGTGGGATGAAAGATCAGTTAAAGGCACTTGGATTTACTCCTACGATTTATAGTCCCGAACATAAACTGGTAACGGAAGATCTGGTAAAAAAATGCCACGATCAGAATATTAAGATCATTCCATGGACCGTTAATGATAAAGCCCGTATTGAAGAATTGAAAGCGATGGGGGTTGATGGGATCATTTCGGATTACCCGGACTTATTTTAATGTAGATTAATTTTTCTCATTTAGTCCCAGCCATTGCCTGGCATTTTTGAATTGCAATTTGTCCATGGTCTCCCTGCTCGCATTCAATTGATCAATTAAGTCCCCCGGAACTGCTTCACCAAGTGGAAAAGGGTAGTCGCTGCCGATGCAGATATGATTTTCACCTATGGTAGACAGTAAAAATTCAAAGGCATTTTTGTCATGCACAAGACTATCGACCCAGAATCGACCGAGATAGTCTCGTGGGTTGACATCATTGTCCACTGCGACCAGGTCGGGTCTGACGCGGTAACCATGTTCTATCCTCCCCAGCGTAAATGGAAATGAGCCTCCTCCATGCGCAAACGCAACACGTAGCCGGGGTAACCTGGCAAATACGCCACCGAAGATCATGGAACATATTGCGCGGCTTGTTTCAGCAGGCATGCCAACCAGCCAGGGCAGCCAGTACTGTTGCATTTGTTCCTGGCCCATCATATCCCAGGGGTGTATAAACAAAGCGCAGTTGAGTTGCTCGGCTGCCTGGAAAAAAGGAAAAAACTTTTTATCTGATAAGTTGAGCCCGTTTACATTCGAGCCGATCTCAAGTCCCGGCAATTTTAACGCTTTTATACAGCGTTCCATTTCCTTTATCGCAAGTTCAGGATCCTGTAAGGGAACCGTACCCAGCCCGATAAACCGTTCGGGATTTTTGTCAACAACTCCGGCGATATGATCATTAAAAAAACGGGAGGTTTCTAAAGCATCCTGGGGTTTTGCCCAGTAATTGAACAGGACGGGTATAGTTGATATTACCTGTATGCCAACACCTGTATTGTCCATGTCCTTTATCCGCACTTTCTCCCGGAAACAATTTTCTTCCACTACGCGGAACAATTTATCGCCTTTCATCATACAGGCATCACAATTGCGATGCTCAAGGTGAATAAATTCTCCATACCCGAACTTTTTTGTCCAGTTCGGCATGTGTTCAGGCATGATATGCGTATGGATGTCAATTTTCATTACTCTTCAGTTTTCAGTAAAAAACCTTACACAAATGTGAAAAAAACGGTGAAGTAAAGACTTTGGTTTTGAAATGATCACGAATTTTAAGGTCTGACTCATTCTGATGGAAGATAATAAACTTCATTCCAATATTACAGCTTTAATTATCAGGGCCTTTTTCGGGGTCTACAATAAGCTGGGTCATGGCTTTTTGGAGAAAGTGTACCAAAATGCACTGATCTTGGAGCTGCAGAACTATAAACTTAAATGTTTTTCACAATATCCTGTGGAAGTATTTTATGATGCGCAAAAGGTGGGATTTTATATTGCGGATATCATTGTAGACAATTGTGTAATCGTAGAAATTAAAGCCACTGCGGGCTTGTGTGAAGAGCACGAAGCCCAGCTTGTTAATTATTTACGAGCTACCGATATAGAAGTAGGATTGTTATTAAACTTTGGTCAAAAGCCAGAGTTTAAACGGAAAGTTTTTTCTGCGCGGTACAAGAATCTTAATAAAATATAACCATCATGACAATCCGTGTTCTCCGTTCTTACACCTAATATCCCTATGCGCATGAATGGGGGAACGCGGATTTTTATGATTATTATGATCGGTTATGATGTTGATGTAGCAGATTCTAATCTTAATAAATCATGACCATCATGACAATCCGTGTTCTCCGGTCTTACACCTAATACCCCTGTGCTCAGGAAAGGGGGGGACGTGGATTTTTATGATTTTATGATCGGTTATGATGTTTGATGTAGCAAATCATGGTTTCTCCATCACTGTGCCGCATTTTTTACAGGTGCGGAGCTCCTGGCTGTTCCAGAATTTATTCATGACGGGTGGCAGCTGGCTGACAATATCTTTTACGAATAAACTGTCTTCATGCAACTTGTTTCCACAGTTTTCACAAAACCACATAAAAGCATCTTTTTCATCTTCTTCATCCTCTCTTATTTTTTCAATGACGAGACCAACAGTATTGGGGCCACGCTGAGGGGAATGCGGGGTTTTGGGCGGTAAAAGAAACATATCACCCTCATTGATCGGAATCGATTTTGGCACACCATCGTCGATGATCTTCAAAACGATATTACCTTCTACCTGGTAGTAAAGCTCTTCACTTTCATTGTAATGATAGTCCTTTCGCGCATTAGGACCACCCACGACCATCACGATAAAGTTTTCCGCATCCTTATAAATACACTGATTACCCACCGGAGGCTTCAGCAGGTCGCGATGTTCGTCGATCCATTTCTTTAAATTAAAAGGGGCAAGCACAGCCATGTTTGATTTTTTTTGACTCGAGAAAATTACAACAATTTCCTTAGGTTTGACTTTATGAATCTATCCCTTGAAGGAAAAAGCGCGATCATCTGTGGCAGTACGCAAGGCATAGGACGTGCTATTGCGGAAGAGCTGGCGTTACTGGGTGCCAATTGCACGTTAATCGCAAGAAACGAAGAAGCCCTGAAAGCAGTGGTTCAAACCCTGGACATCGCACTTCGCCAGATGCATAGTTACCTGGTAGCGGATTTTTCTAAGCCGGATCAGTTAAGAGATGCGATTGAGAATTTCACTACCGGACATGATGTTCATATTCTCGTGAATAACACAGGAGGCCCTACCGGGGGGCCAATTACCGAGGCAAGTGAGGAAGCTTTTTTAAATACATTCAACCAACACCTTATTTGCAATCATATCCTTAGCAAAGCCGTCATTCCTGGTATGCGAAAAGCAGGGTATGGCAGAATCATCAATGTTATTTCCACCTCAGTAAAAATTCCGTTGAAGAACCTGGGTGTTTCCAATACCATTAGGGGCGCCGTTGCATCATGGGCCAAGACGATGGCCAATGAACTAGGCGTTCACAATATTACTGTCAACAACGTGTTGCCGGGTTTTACCGATACCCAACGTTTGCAAACATTGATAGAAGGTATGGCATCAAAAGCTGGCAAGTCTATTGAGGCTGTTAAGAAAGGAATGATGGACGAGGTGCCAATGAAAAGATTTGCCGACGCGCCGGAAGTAGCAGCCGTAGCAGCTTTCCTGGCTTCGCCGGCCGCATCGTATGTAAATGGTGTGAGTATACCCGTTGATGGAGGTCGCACGGGAAGTATATAATGAATGAAGTGATTTCAACAACTATGAGCATGGATCTGAGCATACCTGAATTTCTTGAAAACTATATCGACGGAAGATTTTATGCTCCGGTTTCCCAGAATTATATCGACAACGTAAACCCTGCCAGCGGCGAACTGATCGGACGTATCCCCGATAGTAATGAAAAGGACGTTACTGAAGCCGTAGCGGCCGCTGAAAAAGCTTTTCCAACCTGGTCTGTTACGCCGGTTGAGAAAAGATTCCTGGTGCTAAACCGTATTGCTGAATTGATCGACGAAAACCTGGAAGCGCTGGCTTTAGCAGAGACAACAGACAATGGAAAA